>JANOFY010000457.1:0-8015 GCA_031413895.1 Planctomycetota bacterium
GCCCGCCGCGCGCTCGAGCGCCCCGATGAGCGCGGGCATCGCACGCGGTTCCGATAGGGTCGCCAGACCCGAGCACGCGCTTGCGGCGACCGCCGGATCGGAATCTTTGAGCGCGGTCGAGAGCACCGCGAGACAGTAGCCCTTGTGATCGTGACGCGCGCCGCGCACTCCTAGCGTTTGCGCGGCTTGCGCGCGCACGATCCATTGCGGGTCATCGCGAACGAGACGTCCGAGCGCTTCGTGGATCGCGGGTTCCTGCGCGCCCCCGTGCGGCAGTTCAGCGAGGAGCTCCGCGGCGCGGCGACGAACTTCGGGAGTCTCGCTCTCGAGTTTCGCGGTCACGCCGGCGAGCGCCGGCTCGCCGATCCCCTCGAGCACGTCCGCTGCGAGAAAGGCCACGATGCCGTCCTTCACGGCGAGAAGCTCGACGAGGACCGGTGTCGAGCCCGCGGGCATCAAAGTGAGCTCGCGTTGCGCGCGCTCGAACGGTCCTTCGATCTGGCCGGGCGGCGTCAAGCGCGAGCGTTCGTACGCGCGCACCATCTCGATCACCAAGTTGTCGACGACGAATCGCAGGCGCGCCGGATCCGCGATCACGCGCTCGCGCTCGATCTCCCACGCGGCACCGCCGGCGCGGTAGATCGCCCACGTCGCGCGCAAGTCAGCGGGCAACTCGGCGGGAGTCACGACGCGTGATGCGCGCGTCTTTTCGGCGCTCTGGCACGCGACGAGCGCGAGCGCCAGCGGGACGAGCGCCGCGATGAGCGGCACGCGCGACGGTTGCGCATGCGGCGAGACGGCAGGAGTCCTCATGAAAGAAATCCCGCTGCTTGCGCGCCGCGCTCCCACTCGACCTCGGCGAACGCTTTCATCCGCTCGGTGTACCAGTCTCCAGCGCGCGCGTGACCGGCAGCGGGCGCTCCGGAAGACAGGGCTGCGGCGTAGATCTCGGCCAGAGCACGCGCACCGCCGCCCGCGATCGAGTCCGCCTCGACGAAGGGCGCGAGCTGTGCGCCCTCATCGCCGAGGAAGCGCCGGATCTGTGTCGCGTGCGTGTGATCGCGGGCGATGACCGCGCGTGCCAGTGTGAGCTCGCGCACGAGCTGCGACTTGTGCTCGGCGAACGCCATGTACTGCGCTTCGATCGGAACCCACGGCGTGCGCGGGGCACACGCGATGCACGGGTGGGCGGCGAGAACCGCGTCACACGCGGCGCCCGTCCGCGGCAAGCGGCGCGTGCCGATCAAACAAGTCGTCCACAGGTCGTGCAGCGAAACGACGGCGGGCAGCCCTTCGAGCGCGGCTCCGAACACGAGGTCGCGTGAAAGCGAACGCCAGTGATGCACGTGCACGACGTCGGGGCGCTCCGCGCAGAGCAGCGCGCGGAACGCGGCGTCGACGGACACGGAGGCGCTTCGTTGCCAGTGAGTACGGTGCGCGTCGGGACGCGAGAGCACGTGCGCCCGAGGATCTCCATCCCCGGCAGATTCGAGGGCGCCGGCAACGATCAGGACCTCGTTCCCGAGTGCGGCGAAATCGCGCGCGAGTGACCGCGCGCTCTCGCCATCGCTCGAGCGCGGCGGCCAAACGTCGACGACCCACGCGATCTTCAATGGGCCCCCGCAGGGCGAATCGCGTCGTAGCGCTCCGCGAGCGCGCCGACGTGATCGTCGACGCTCGGCGGAGACACAGACCGGTCGCTGAGCTCATCGAGCCGCGCTCGATCGGCGACGAGCTCGGTTAGCTTCCGTGCGAGATCGTCGACGTCTCCGACTCGGAAGTGCTCGCCGCTTCGGCCGCGCTCGACGAGCTCCGCCATTCCGCCCAAGTCGGAAACGAGGAGCGGTGTACGCGCCGCGCGCGCTTCGAGGATCACGAGCGGCGAGTTCTCGAACCACAGGCTGGGCACGACGAGCAGATCGATGCTCGCGAGCCGCGCCGGCATCGCACTGCGTTCGATACGCCCTCCGAGCTCCGCGCCCACGATCGTCGCGAGCTCGGCGAGGCGCCGTTGAAAGGCCGGATCGTGCTGCGACGGTCCGTAGAGGGTGAGCGACGCGCGCTGGCGGAGCTCCGGCGCGAGCCGTCCCCACGCTTCCAGGAGCAGCTCGGGACCCTTGATCTGGATCAACGAGCCGACGAACGCCACGCGCACGCGATCGCTGCGCGTGCGCGTCTCGGCGCGATACGCGGCGACTTCGACTCCCAGCGGCAAGTGTTCGATCTGCGCGGGCGGCATGGCCCACTCGTTCACGAATCGGTCGCGCAAGAAGCGGCTGGGCGCGAGGAACTTTCGGACGCGCGGGAGCACGCGTGCTCGCATCGCGTCCGTGCGCTCTCGCGCGGCCTGTTCCATTTCCGCGGCGTGCGCGGCGTCGACATCGCCGCCGCTCGCGCGCACGGGCGGCGGCTTCGAGAGGGCGTTCGCGACGCCGCGCGCCAGCGGCGCGAGGTTGACGCCCGTGCGCTCGCGCACGCGACCGATCGCTTCGCCGACGCGCTTCTCGAGCGGAGTCTGGCCGTACTTGAAGGTCGAAAGACATGTGCCGCAACGCGCGAAGTCGATCGTGTGGCACACGCCGCCGTCCGCGTGCACGCGCTGACCGAAGCGCGGACATTGCAGCCAGTAGTCGTGCAGCGTGAAGACGATGGGCAGTCCGCGCGCGCTCGCCCTCTCGACACAGCCCACCGACAGATACATGAGGTGCTGAAAATGGACGACGTCGAAGCGCCCGCTTGCGAGCACGCCGTCGAACAAGGGCTCGATCGGCGGGAAGTCCCAGGTGTCGCGGAAACGCTCGTAGTAGAGGTTGTTGAACACCTCGTGCACGCGCACGCCGTCGTGCAGCCGCGTGTGGAGCGATAGATTCGGCCGCGCGATGTCCTTTGCGGTCGTGAACACCTCGACCTCGTGTCCAAGGTGCGTGAGTCGCCCGGCGACCTGCGCCGTGTACGTCTCCGTTCCAGCCGTTCCGACCGGCGGATAGCTGTGGCTGACGAGCAGGATCTTCACGCGCGAACCCGCGCGTGAACATAACCGATCGACGCGCTCACGGATCCAATGGACGCGTTCAAGGAACGACGCGCGATGCGAGCCACCACCATGCGCAGAGCCCGCGGTCGAGGCCGGCGAGAAGCGGCCGCTTCCACGCAGATTGCATGACGGCCGGTGTCAGCGTCAGCGGTCCCCCGGCGAGCAGCGGTCCGTCGCCGATCGCACGAACGGAATGGAAGGCTCGACGTCGCGCGAGCACTCCCGGCACGAGGCGCACGAACTCGAGCTTGCCCTTGATCCACGGCCAGAGGCCGCCCGACGCGATCGCGAACGCGAGCCAGACGATCTCGTACGCCACGAGGCCGGGCAGTGCCGCGACGATCGTCCACACGCGGTAATCCTTGGCGATGAACAGCCAGCGATTGCGCGAATGGAAGAACACGCGCGAACCCGGGTAGCGCGGGCCCTCGCGGTAGCTGATGCCGGGCGTGCCTCCCTTGTGGAGCACGGTCGCGTCCTCGACCGACAGGATGCGGTGCCCCAGCGCGCGCAATCGGTACGATAGATCGAGATCCTCGAACAAGATGAAGAAGCTCTCGTCGTACCCGCCGGCCGCGAGCAAGGCGTCGCGATCGACGAGCAGCGCAACTGCGACGGCGCAATCGACGGGCACGACACGCTCCCCTTCGGCTTCCGCGATCGGCGTGTAGAAGTTCCGCAGCGCGATGAGCCCGACGTAGTGAAACGCGCCGCCGTCGTAGTGCACGCGCGAGCGATCGGCGTAGAAGAGGCTGCGCGGCTGCACGATCGCGACGCGGTCGTGCTCCACGGCGGCACGCACGAGCTTCGCGAGCATGCCCTGCGTGCACACCGCGTCGTTGTCGAGCGCCAACACCCAGCGATTGCGAGCCGCGCGCATGCCGGCATTGCGCGCGGGTGCTGGCCCATCGTTCCGCTGCATTGGGACGACGCGCACCGACGCGTGGCGCTCGGCGAGGAGCGCCACGCTGCGGTCCGTCGACGCGTTGTCGACGACGATCACCTCGTCGATCGGGCCGTCGAGATCGGCCACCGATCCGAGGCACTCCTCGAGGTAGGCTTCGCCGTTGTAGTTGACGATGACGACCGAGATCGGACCGAGCGCGCTGGAGTCGGCCATCGGCACTAGGAGAGCGGCAACTCGAAATCGGGCGCGCGCACGGGCTGGCGGTGCTTCAAGCAATAGGGAACGTTGTAGAGCACGCTGAACGCAGCCTTCGCGACGACGAGCCACGCACCCGGCGTCTCGCGCAACGATCTCCCGATGCCGATCGTGCCGACCGCGTCGGTGACGGTGCCCTCGGCCTCTTTCGCGGAACCGCGCAGCACGACGTTCGAGAACACGAGCCAGGGCATGCGCAAGAGGTCGGACAGCGGCGCGTACTTGAGCATCGAGAGCCACGCGTTGCGCGCGTGGTAGTACAGGCTGCGCTTGCCCATTTTGATGCCGAACGGCGTCTTGTGGAACACGCTCGCGCCGGGGTACTGGAGTACGCGGTAGCCCAGGTTGAGCAGGCGGCACGTGAGATCGCGCTCGTTGCCGTAGATGAACAGGCGCTCGTCGTAGTACTTCGCCTTGGCGAGCGCGTCCGCGCGCGCAAGCGAAGCGCAACCTCTAAAAGTGGACATGTAGCGTTCCGTGTTGACGAGCGGCGAGTCCTTGTAGCTCTGGGGCATCTGCGGCTCGATCACCTGCGTCGACACGATTGCAGTCGTCGATGGTTCCCTGTGTAGCCGGCGCGTCGACTTCTCGAGCCAGTCAGGCGGCATCACGATGTCGTCGTCGAGGATCGCCGTGTACTCGGTCTGGCTCGTCGCGAAGCCGATGTTGAACGTCTCGCACGCACCGTAGGCACTGTGCGGCATCACGATGAGCCGCACCTCGGGGTACTCGGCTGCGATCATCTTCGCGGTGCCGTCGTTGCTCGCGTTGTCGACCACGACGATCTCCGCGAACGGCAGCGTCTGCGAGCGCAGCCCGTCGAGGTTCACGCGGACGTCGTCACGCTTGTTCCACGTCGACACCACCGCGGTGGTCTGCGGCAGCGCGGGAGTGCGTGCCGCGGCGCGCCACAGCTCGAGCACGTCGCGGCTCGAGACGTTTTCAAATCGCTCACTGCCCTCCGGCCCTTCGGCCGACGCCCCGTCGGCCGTCGCAGGATAGAGCAGGACGCGACGTTCGACTCCGCCCACCAGCGCGGAGGCGAGCGCCGCCGCGGTCGCGCGTTGCGCGAGATCGGTGCCGAGTCCCGTTGGACCGTACACGAGCTCGGGTGCGAACTCCGCGATCTCGGACTTGAGGCGCGCCACGAGTTCGGTGGACGCACCCAGATCGCCGAGCGCGATTCCGAGGGAGCGCACGTCCCGGAGCAGCGCCGGACGCGGATCCGTGCGCTCGTCGCACACGATCAGAACGCGTACCGCATCCTCGCGCGCGGTGTGGATCTCGAGCGCGCGCCGACAAGACCGCAGCGCGTCGGCCGACGTCACGGCCACGCACAGCGCGCGCCGCGGCAATGCGGCCGGATCGATGGGCGTCGGACGAGGTCGGTGCGGGGCGGGACTCGTGTGGATCATCCGCGGGGATTCGGGCGCTGGACTGGGGCGGCGCTCACTTGGAGTCCGGGGGTCGCTTGGCGTCGGCCGCGGGCGCCGGCTTCTTCTTCCCACTGAGCTCGAACTGCGATCCAAGCATCGACTTGATGTATTGCAGCACGATCTGCGCGTGCTCGGGGTTGTCGGGCTCGGGCTCCCACTCCGCGTACGTGATGTCGAGCGGCTTGACGAGGTCGTCGTTCTTCTCGCGGCGCACGCGGACGTCGACTTGGTACTCGCTCGTTCCGACGGGCGTGTACTTCACTTCGCACTGCTCGCGGTAACCCTTGCCTCGAAACGGCGCGAGTGAGACGTGCCAGCCCGAAACCGCGGTCAACTTGCCGGGCTCGATTCCGGTACCGCCGGGGAAGCCCGACTTCACCATCGCGAGGGCGGTCACTTCGCGGAGCACGCGATCCGATGCCGCGCCCACCTTGCCTTGGACCCACGCGGGCTCGGACCCGGCCGACGCGCAGCTCGCGAGCAAGCACGAGAGAAGGCACAGCAGCGGAGCCCAGCGGCGTGGCGCCGGCGTGGTTCGATCGATGGCTGCGTTCTTCATGATTCCGCTCCTTCGTTCTCCTTCTCCTGGCCGTCGCGCAGCACGAGCCGGACGGGGATCTCCTTGAACGGGAGCTCCTCGCGCAGGCGATTGGAAAGGTAGCGCAGGTAGTCCTTGCTGAAGTGCCGCTTGTCGTTGACGAACAGCACGAACGTCGGCGGCGCGGTCTCCGCCTGGGTCGCGTAGCGGATGCGCACCGCGTGTCCGCTCGACGTCGGAGCGCGGGCTTCGAGCGCGCGCGCGAGCACGCGGTTCAGCTCACCGGTCGAAACGCGCGTGTTGGCCTCTGCGAACAGGTCGCGCGCCAGGCTCAGGGTCGAATCGACGCCCTGTCCGACTTTGGCGGACATGAAGCTGACCGGGGCGAACGAGAGCGCCGGCAGTTGATCGTCGATGTAGGCGCGGAAGTCCTCGGGCGAGAGCCCCTCCACGAGATCCCACTTGTTCGCGCCCAAGATCACCGGCTTGTAGTGGTCGACGGTGTAGCGCGCCAGCGACTTGTCGATCGCCGAGAGCTTGCGCGTGACGTCGAATAGAAGGAGGACCACGTCCGCGCGCCGGATGCTCTTGTGGGCGCGCGCGTCGGAGTAGAACTCGATCGCGTCCTGATGGCTCTTCTTCTTGCGCACACCGGCCGTGTCGATGGCCACGAACATCTCGCCGTCGCGCTCGAAGGCCACGTCGACCGCATCCCGCGTCGTGCCGGGGATCTCCGACACGAGCATGCGCTCCTCGCGCGCCAATCTATTGATGAAGGTCGACTTGCCGGCGTTGCGCTGACCGACGACGGCCAGCTTCATCACGGGCGGGATCGGCACGGGCTCGGTGCCGTCCGCCGGCGGGAGCAGCTCGACGATCCGCTGGTAGAGCGGCTCGAGCCCCTCGCCGTTCTGCGCGCTGATCGCGAACGGTCCCTCGCGCGCGCCCAGGCGGCGGAAGTCGTCGATGTCCCAGGCCAGGCGCGAGCCCTCCACCTTGTTCGCCACCAAGAGCACCGGCAGCGACACGCCACGCAGTCGGCGCGCGACCTCCTGGTCGAGCGGCGTGATGCCATCGCGCACGTCGACGAGCCACAGGACGATCTGTGCCGAAGCCAGGGCGTGCGCGACTTGCTCCTCGACCTGACCCCCGAGATCGTCCCGGTCGACGATGCCGATACCGCCCGTGTCGATGACTTCGACCCAGCGCTCCCCCTCCGCGGTCGTGAGGCGCGCGGGCACCGCGACGCGATCGCGTGTGACGCCGGCGGTCGGCTCGACGATCGAGACACGGCTGCCGCACATGCGGTTCGCCAGCGTCGACTTGCCGACGTTCGGACGCCCGACGATCGCGACGCGCGGCAATCGGCTTTGAACAGCGGAAGTCATGGGAACGGAGGAAGCGCGGGGATCGGCAAGAGCTGCGAAACGGGGCGAAGAGGATACGCGAGGCTGCTCCGCCGGGCAATCACGCGCGACGCCCGCGCACCCGCGCAACTGTGGACAGCACAGCTCAGGCCGACACAATGGCCTCGGATATGCCCACCGTCGATAGGCAGCGCACTCGGACGATCCTCGATTGGATCACGATCGGCGTGTTCCTGCTCGCGATCTCCGCGTCCAGCGTCGACGTGTACGTGCGCAGCGACGACGTGCGCGGGCCGAAGCCCGAGCTGCGCGAGCCGGCGCCTCGCCCCCACAGGCCCGCGGACCTGTGGACGCTGACGGAGTATCCGGCGCAGTACGAGAGCTACTTCAAGGACACGTTCGGGTTGCGAGACGTGCTCTTGCGCGGGCACTCGGTCGTGAAGTTCTTCGGGTACGGCGTGCCGCCGAGCGAACAGGT
>JANOFY010000458.1:0-5615 GCA_031413895.1 Planctomycetota bacterium
GCCGAGCACGCTCCCCTTCGAGAAGCGCGATCGCGGCCGGATGCTGCGCGTCCCGGTCGAGGTCGTCGGCCGAGAGCGCATCGAGAAACTCGCTCAACGGATAGTCGGGATCACCGGCGTGGAACTCGTCCCAATGTCGTCGCGCGCGCGGCAGATCGCCGTCGAGCCACGCGACGACGAGCGCGTTCAGGCGTTGTGCTGACAGAACACGCGGATCGATGCCGTCGCCGCGGCTCACCGCCAGCCACGCGACCGCGCCGGCGAGGAGGACGAGCGCCCCGGCCGTGATCGCGACGCGTCGCGCGGCCCACGCATCGTGCGCGCGCTCCAATACTCCAGGTGCGCGCGCGCGGATCGGCCGACCGTCGAGCCACGCTTCGAGATCGTCCGCGAGCTCCGCCGCCGAGTGCATCCGCCAGCGCAACCCGAACGCGGTCGCGCGGTCGGCGATGATCGCGAGCTCGCGCGGCACCGCGGGTGAGAGCGCGCGCAGCCTCGCGATGGGTCGCGATCCCGCCACGCGCAGCAGCGTCAACGTGCCGTCTTCAGGTCGCGGCGGCGCGAGCGTCAAGAGCTCGCGCAAGAGACAACCGACACCGAAGACGTCGGTGCGCTCGTCGGGCCGCTCGCCGCGCGCTTGCTCGGGGGACATGTACTGCGGCGTGCCGAGCACGTCGCCGCTGCCCGTCAGCGTGGGCTCGGCTTCCGAACGCATCAGACCGAAATCGATGACTACGGGTTCGCCGCTCGCGCGCACCAATACGTTGCGCGCGTTTAGATCGCGGTGCAGCACACCGGCCGCGTGCGCGCACTCGATCGCGCGTGCAACGCGCAGGGCGATGCGCACGACACGCTCGAGGGGCGCGCCCGCGCCCGGTAGATCCAGCGCGTCCCACGGCGGGAGCTGCGTGTGCTCGAGCCGTGTTCGTGCGCGCGACACGTACTCCGCCAGGTTCGTGCCATCGACACGCTCCATCGCGATGTAGGGCCGGCGATCGAACAGGCCCGCGTCGTGTACACGCACAACCGACGGGTGCGAGATGCGCGCCAGCGCTTCTCCCTCACGCCGAAAGCGCTCGAGCGCGCGCTCCTGATCGACGAGCGGGAGATGGAGCAACTTCAGCGCGAGCGCGTCGTCGGGCCGGTCTTCATGGGTGCAGCCGAAGACGCGCCCCATCCCGCCGCTGCCGAGCTCGCTCTGGATCCGATACGGCCCGATGCGCTGCGGCGTGTCGAACGGCGCGGAAGGCAGCAGCGCCTCGGAGTCACACAACTGGTGAAGCGCCGCGAGGAGCGTCTCCCCGCCTTCGACGTGTTCGCGATGAAAGTCCTCGGGCGTCAGCGATTCGCCCTGCTCGCGCCGTTCGACGAACTCGCTCAACCACAGCTCGAGTCGCTCGCTTGCGTCCTCGCCCTGCTTCACGGATCCTTGTTCGCTCCTCGCTGCAGTAGGCCCACGAGCTCGATCGACAAACGTGCGTCGGGCGCCACGGGCAAGGCTCGCCGGATCCGCGAGTGTAACCGGCGACGTAGCGATCGATGGAGTTCCCGCGATCGGGCAGCGCACATTGCGCGTCTTGACCAGCGTGCGTACCATCCCACGCTCGGGAGTGGAGGCGTACGCGGTCACGCTAGCCCGGCGAAAGCCTCGCTCTCGTCGCAGCGCGCGATCCCGCGCGCGAGATCACCAGGGAGAAAACAACATGTCTTGGAATCGACGCGAGATCTTGCGCGCTGGACTGCTCGGCGGAAGTTTTTCGATATTGCCTTCGCGACGCGCCGTTGCGCGATCGTTTTTCAGCCCGTCCTCGACTCCGCCGCCGAGCCCGCCGGCGACTCCCTTCGTTGCGCCGCTGACGCTCCCGCCCCTGGCCACGCCCGTTGCGCCGTTCGTCCCGGTGGACGCTTCACTGCCGCCGCAGTCGCTCAATCCGCCGACGTACTACCACCTGTTCGACGAACAGCGCTTCCTCAAGGTGCATCCGCAGTACCCGCCGACGAAACTGTGGGGGTACCGGGACGCGAATGTGCCTGCGGGCGCATGGCCGCACGCGTTGGGGCCCACGTTCATCGGAGAGGCGCAGAAGCCGCTGTTCGTGCGCCACACGAATATCCTGCCCGCGAACCACGTCGGTTTCGGCGTCCCGGAGATGACCGTGCACTTGCACGGAGGCCACCACGAGGCGCGCTCGGACGGCTTCCCCGGTCCGGGCGGCGGTTTGAATCCGGTTTTTGGTCCCGGCCAGAGCTACGACTACGCGTACCCGCTGCTGGATCCGGGCTTCACGACGGGACAAGCGGATGCCACCGATCGGCCATCGACGCTGTGGTACCACGACCACCTACTCGACTTCACCGGACAGAACGTCTACCGCGGACTGGCTGGGTTCTTCCTCTTCAAGGATGCGGTCGATGCGCACGACGAGAACTTGAACGATGGGGTCAACTTGCGCTTGCCCAGCGGCGAGTTCGACGTGCCGATGATCGTCCAGGACAAGCGCTTCGATTCGGCCGGTCAGCTCGTGCTCGACGTGTTCAACCACGACGGCTTTCTCGGCGACAAGTACTTGGTCAACGGCACGATCCAGCCCTACATGGATGTCAAGCGCCGCAAGTACCGCCTGCGCTTACTCGCCGGAACAAACGCCCGCTTCTTCGCCTTCCGCATCGTGCGTTCGAACGGGCAGCCCGTGCCCTTCGATCTGATCGCGACGGAAGGCGGGTTGATGTCCGCACCGATCCGCAACCGGACGACGATCTTCATGGGTCCGGCCGAGCGATTCGAGATCGTGGTGAACTTCGCAGCGTTCGCTGCCGGCGAACTCTTGTACCTCGAGAATCGCGCTCGTCAGGACGACGGCCGCGGACCGAACGGCACACTCGATCCCGGCCAGCGCGTGCTGCAGTTCCGCGTCGGCGGGGGCGCCGTCGCGGATCCCAGCCGCGTTCCGGACGTACTGCGCCCCTTCGCGGCGATCACGCAAACGGAGATCAACGCGGCGACGCGGCGCACGTTCGTGTTCAAGCGTCGGCACGGCGCGTGGGTGATCAACGACGAGTTCGTGGACTTGAACCGCTCCGTGGCGGGTGCCGTGCGCAATACACCCGAGATCTGGAAATTGGTCAACAACAGCGGCGGATGGTGGCATCCGATCCACGTCCACCTCGAGTTCATGCACGTCTTGAAACGCAATGGAATCCTCCCTCCTCTCGAGGAGCGCGACGGGCGCGCGAAGAAAGACGTCATCAATCTCGGGCCGAACGAAACCGTCGAGGTGTTCTTCAATTTCAGAGACTTCCCCGGGCCGTGGGCGTTCCATTGCCACAACCTCGAGCACGAAGACGCGTTCATGATGGCGCGCTTCGACGTGCTGTGAGATGGGCCTCGCGCCTGGGCTTCGCGGTGTTGCTCGCCGCGTGCGCCGCGCATCACCCTCCGACGCCGACTGCCGACGCGGCGGCGCTCGCGCTGCAGTCCGGCGGCGATTCAGAGCGTGACGCAGTTGCGCGCCGCTTCTGCGACATCGTGCTCTCCGATCAGACCGGGCGACGTGTTCACGTCTACGAGGATCTCGTACGCGATCAGTTGGTCGTGATCAATTTCATGTTCGCCACCTGCACAGGCACGTGTCCGGGCACTTCCGCGAATCTGATTCGGGTGCAGCGATTGGTCGGAGAGGGAGTGCGGTTCATCTCGATTTCATTGGATCCGGAGAGTGACACTCCAGAGGTGCTCGCCGAGTACGCGCGCGGATACGGTGCCGGCCCCGGGTGGAGCTTTCTCACAGGCGACGAGCAGGAGATCGAACGACTGCGGGTCAGTCTGGGGTTTTTCGATCGCGATCCGGAGGTCGATGCTGACCGCACGCAACATGCAGGCATCCTGCTGTGTGGGAACGAGCCCCGAGGACGCTGGTGTCACATGCCGTCGCTGGCGAACCCCGAATCGATCGCCGCGGCCGTGCTGCGTCTGAGGCACTGACGACTGCGCCACCGGCAGGCACGGCTAGGACGCCGGGCACGGGGCGCGCGACGCGGGATCAGGGCCCAGCTCCCCGGACCGACGCTCCTTCCGGAGCGCACAATCTGCCGTCCTCGGTCCGCCGCCCGCGCCGGCGCGGTGTAGATTTTTGACGCGGGACTGGAGCTGATCTGCAGCATCCGGCTCCCCGCAGATCGCTGCCCCCTTGCGACCTGCAATCAATCCGTCATAATACGCTTTCGTATCCAAGCCCTGCGGCACTGCATGATTGCGCTGTTATTGCGCACCGAACGGCGGGGTGGCAATCCCATCTCGCTCGTCGCCAGACGAATCTCCTCCCACTGAGAAAGCACCATGCGACACACCCCCCACGCTCTGTTCAGCCTCGCGTTCTTGGCGGGACTGGGACTCGCCTCGTCGGCGCGCGCCGACAGCAACGATCCCGGCAGCCTGCTCTTGTTCCATGAGTTCGACAACCGCGCCGGCGTCTTGACGGTCTACACCGTCACGAACGTCAACAACGACGACACTGTCGCGGGCGGCAATGGTATTGCTGCCGGGACGATTGACGTCGAGTTCGTGTACCGCGGTCGCGTGGGGCACTGCCCGCCTACCGCAGGCGCGGGTGTCCCCCAGAATTGCTTGATCGACTGCACCGAGTTCAACCGGACGTACCGCCTGACGCCGAACGACACGCTGACCGTACTCACGGTCCTCGACAATCCAGAGCAAGTCCAGGGCTACATGTACGCGTTTGCGAAGGGCGTGAACTCGCCGAACCCGATCGCCTTCGACTGGCTGATCGGCAACTCACTCATCATCGACGGACTGGGCGTGTTCAATTACTCCGTGAACCCGGTCATCTACCGCGCGGGCAGCGAGCTCGAGCAAGGCGACGAAACCGACGTCGACGACGACGGGATCCGTGATCTGAACGGCTCGGAATACGAAGAGACGACGGACCAAGTCCTGATCCCGCGCTTCTTTGGTCAGGGCCGCGTCATCAAGAGCGACCTCGTCCTGATCAACCTCTCCGGTGGACCGGAATTCACCGCGCGCGTCAACTTCCTCATCTACAACGACAACGAGGAAGTTTTCTCGGCGAACTATCCGTTCAAGTGCTGGGTCAAGACGCCCCTGCTCCAGATCTCGCAAGTGTTCCAAAACGACTTCTTGCACTTCCAGACCAACCAGAACCCGAACGAGATCCTGGGCGCGCAGAGCCAGGAAACGGGCTGGATCCGGCTGGATGGTGGTGTCGCGACTTCACAGGCGGCCTCGATCCAGGACCCGGCCATCATCGCCTTGCTGGTGGAAAAGGTCGGTCCGTACATGGCTTCCGCGAACCCGTACAGCCTTGGGTTGCAGGACAACGGCGATCTGCTGCCGGACGGGCCGTTTGGCGACAGGGATTGATCGCAAGCTCCGCTGGAGCTGACGCGCGAGGGTGAAGACGCGAGCGGGGCCGGAGGACAACCTCCGGCCTCGCTGCATTCACAGGTGACTTGTCACGGGATCAGACTTTCCGCGCGCCGGTCTGGGTTGATGCGACGTCAGCCATCCCTCGCTACGGACTAACCCGCGTGTCTCCCCCGCTTCGTAGCGAGGCGCAGCCAACTCCTTGCCGAGCACG
>JANOFY010000459.1:0-2457 GCA_031413895.1 Planctomycetota bacterium
GGGACGACCGAGCTCGTGAGCGTGGCCACAGGCGGGGCGCAGGGGAACCTCCACAGCGATTATCTCTCGATCTCGGCCGACGGCCGCTTCGTGGCGTTCTCCGGCACTGCCACGAACCTCGTCGCGGGCGACACGAACGGGGAGAGTGACGCCTTCGTGCGAGACCGCCAGAACGGGACGACCGAGCGCGTAAGCGTGACCTCGGGCTGGGCGCAGGGGAACGACAACAGCCTAGACGCCTCGATCTCGGCGGACGGACGGTTCGTGGCGTTCTTCAGCAGCGCCACGAACCTCGTCGCGGATGACACGAACGGGGTCCTCGACATCTTCGTGCGCGACCGCGGTCCCTCCACGATCGCCGCCTTCTGCTTCGGTGACGGCGCCGGCACCGCATGTCCATGCGCCAACACCGGCATCACCGGTAGAGGTTGCAAGAGCTCGGCCGCTCTCAGCATCGGCTGCTTGCTCAGCGCGGTGGACTCGAGCGGAAACCCGAACCCGAGCACGAGCGTGACTGCGAATGACCTTGGACTGAAGTCCGAGGGCATGAACCAGGGCAGCTACTGCATCTTCATCCAAGGCACGGGCAACGTGGCCGGTGGTCTCGGCGGCGTGTCGCCGGACTTCGACGGTCTCGATTGCGTCGGTGGCACGATGGTCCGCCTCGGCTGTATCCCCACGATGAGTGGCACGAACACCCTCGCGGGTGTTGCGGGCGTGGCCGGACTCTCGGCGACGGGCCAGACCCTCGTCTACCAAACGGCCTACCGCAATGCGGTTCCGTTCTGCACGCCGGCGACGCTCAACACGTCGAACGCGCTGCAGATCTCCTGGGAGCCGTAAGCATCGCAAGGCGACGTCAGCTCTAAACGCACTGGACCGTCGGTTCGGATTCGTGAGGCTGTTCAGTGGCGACGTTGTGCACGTCCTGTCCAAACATTCATCCACCACCCTCCGAGCGGAGATCGTCTCGATCACTTCCACGTCCACGTGCACGTCTATGCCTACGCCTACGCCGCGCGTCGACTCCGTCTCAGGCGAGCCCCGACAGCAAATCGCGAATGGGTGATAGACTCGGTCGGCTCTCGACAACTCACCGAGGTCGTCACTTGCACCGCCGAATTCTCACGTGCTTCGCCGCCGCACTCGGCTCGCTCGCCGTCGCTCCCCCGGCATTGGCTGGCACTCTCTTCGTCGATGCCAACCTAGCGACCGGCGCGAACGACGGCTCCTCATGGGTCGACGCATTCCAAGGTTCCGGCGGATTGCAGAGCGCGCTTGCGCTCGCGGTCGCCGGCGACGAGATCTGGGTTGCGGACGGGATGTACAAACCCACCGCGACGCTCACGCCCACGATCTCGTTCGACATGAAGAGCGGCGTTGCGATCCTCGGTGGATTCGCGGGAGGAGAGACGCTTGCATCGCAGGCGGATCCGCAGACGAACGTCGCGATCCTGTCCGGCGATCTTGCCGGCGACGACCCTGCCTTCGATTTCCCCTTTGGCGAGAACTCACGCCACGTCGTCCGCGGTGCCGGTGCGGACGCGACGGCAATCCTCGACGGATTCACCATCCAGAGTGGCCTCGCGATCGGCTCGCCCGGCTCCGATCCGAGTTACGGCGGCGGCCTGTTCATGGTGGGGGCGAGCAACGGCACCGTCCGGCGCTGCACGCTGCGCGGCAACTACGGCATCTTCGGGGGCGGCGGCGCTGGACACATACGCGGGAGTCAGCCCACCTTCACGGACTGTCGCTTCGTCGACAACGTCAGCACGCCGTCCGGTGGTGCGATCGACATGCGGAGCAACGGCAACGCGATATTCGAGCGCTGCGTGTTCCAAAGCAACTATGCCCACAGCGGCGGCGCAGTTCATGTCCTCGGCAGCCATCCGCGGTTCTCGAACTGCCTCTTCCTCCAGAACGTCGCCGATCAAGGGGACGGAGGAGGAGCGATCCACGTCAAGTCATCGACGCTAGAGATCCAGAACTGCACGATCGTTCGCAACCACGCGTATGAAGGCGCTGGCGCCGGGATCTTGGCGAGTACGAGCACGGTCGACGTCACCAATTCGATCGTGTTCGTAAACTACCCGAGCGAAATCGTTGGCGCGACGGTGAACGTCCGCTACTCGTGCGTTCGCGGTGGATACGCCGGCACGGGCAACACCAAGGGTCCGCCGTTGTTCGTCGACGGCTCCTACTTCGAACCTCATGACTTTCGCCTGCAAGTGGGTTCGCCGTGCATCGACGCGGGGGACAACGCGGCGGTACCGGCAGGTGTGGTGCTCGATCTCGCGCAGGGCCCGCGCTTCATCGATCATCCCTTGGTGATGGACGTCGGTTCGGGCGTTGCCCCGCACGTCGACATGGGCGCATACGAGGCGCACGTGGTGGAGCACATCGCGAGTTACTGCTTCGGCGATGGCGTCGCAAGCCGTTGCCCGTGTTCGAACGCGG
>JANOFY010000460.1:0-10892 GCA_031413895.1 Planctomycetota bacterium
AGTGTCTGACGCCGTATTTCCGGACGCCGTATTTCCGCAGACGCCGTATTTCCGTATTTCAACCGCCACGTCGTTCAGCTGCCGGCCTGGAAGTCCGCCAGACGCTGCGGCCAGTTCTTGTTCTCCGGTTCGAGCTCGATCGCTCGCTGGATCTTCGCGATCGCTTCGTCCTTGCTGCCGTTCAGGTAGAGACAGCAAGCGAGCCCGGCGACTGCGGCGGCATTGTCCGGCGCGAGTTCGTGCGTGTCCTTCGCGACCTGGAGCGCAAAGGTCCTCTCGTCCGCGGTGATCGCGGCGCGCCGCTGGAAGAAGTCCAGCGCGACCTGCGGTCCGATGTTCGTGCGCTCTTCCTTGCCGGCGTACTTCCAGATGTTACGGAGCGCTTGGAAGCTGAGCCCTTCCTGCTTCTTCGCTTCGTCGGCTTGGCCCTTCTGGTTCGCTTCCTGCGCCAGATAGCCGTGCATCTTGTAGACGCTGTACCAGCCCTTGAAGAGGACCGTCGGGTAGGTCTCCTTCTCGAGGAACGCCAACACCTTGCCGACGTCGAGCGTTTGCGTCTCGTTCCAGCCCGCGTTGATTTCGTTCATCACCTTTTCGAAGGCGAACTCGTGCATCGCGAGCGACTTGCCCTCCGGATCGAGCTTCGGGATCGCATTGCGTTGCTCGAGCGCGCCTTCCTCGTCACCGAGGGTCGTCAGCTTCTGCATCAGCGCATAGACGCGGTCGACGTTCTTCGGGTCCTCGACCACCTGGCGGCGCAGATCGCTGAGCGTGCCCTTGTCCGCACGCATGCGCTGCATTTCCGTCTTGAACTGATCGGGAGTGAGGAAGCCGCCGATGTTGTCGCGGACCGATCCGTCGGGGCTGAGCACGAACAGCGCCGGATAGCCTTTCACCTTGTACTTCGCTGCCAGAGGCGCGCCTGTTTCGCTCTCCGCATCGACGCTGTAGCAAAGCACGTCCTTCATCGCCTCGACGACCGAGTCGTCCGAGAACGCGCCGCTGTCCAGTCGCTTGCACCACACGCACCAGTCGGTCCAGAAGTCGATGAAGATGAGTTGGTTGCTCGCCTTCGCCTTGGCGAGCAGCTCGTCGAACGTGCCGGTGAACCACGGGAGCTTGCCGTGACCTTCGAGCACGACAGCGTTCGGCGTGGGCGACGTGGTCGGCGTCGCGGCGGAGAGCGGCGACAAGAGCGCGCAAAGTGCGATCGAAGTGAGCAGCATGGACGGTCTTCCTTTCGCGAACTGTTCCGTGCCCATATCGAGCGCGGGATCGGCGGCGAAGTAATGTATAGGCCGTTTCCGATCCCGGACAGTCACCGGCGGTCATCGGACGCGCTTTTTTCGAACGGCTCGTTTCCTAGCGCCCGGCCGCGGCCCGATGGACGCGACCCTGCGTATGCTGCAGGATCCTGCCCGATGTCTTCTGGGTCTTCTGGGTCGTCCGGGTCTTCTGGGTCGTCCGGGTCGTCGCTGCAGCGTTGGCACGAAGAGAAGCAGTCCGCTTGGATCTACCGCGGGCTCACTACCTGTGAACGCGATCCGACCAAAGCGCGGATGTTCACGTCACTCTCCGCCGCTGCCGAGGAACAAGCCGCGATCCTCGCGCGCGACGTGGAGCGTTCATCGCAAGTGCTGCCGCCGTTCCGCCCGAACTTGCGCGCGCGCGTCGTTCTCGCGACAGCGCGACGGCTCGGCGTACGACAGACGCGGCCGTGGCTCGCGGCGCTGAAGGTGCGCGGGCTCTCCGCCTACTCGGGATCGCTCGTCGGCGGTCACCCGATGCCGGTCTCCACGAGCGAGATCGGCCGCCGCCACGGGCGCGCGGGAACGGGCGGCCGTCTGCGCGCAGCGGTGTTCGGCGTGAACGACGGCTTGGTTTCGAACACGAGCCTGATCTTGGGGTTTGCCGGCGCGGCGGCGAGCGCGCCGGTCATCGTCATGTCCGGCATCGCGGGTTGGCTCGCCGGCGCCTTCTCGATGGCGGCCGGCGAATACATCTCGATGCAGAGCCAACGCGAGCTCTTCGAGCACCAGATCGGCGAGGAACGCGCGGAGCTCGAACGCTATCCGGACGAGGAGGCCGAGGAACTCGCGCTGATCTACGAAGCGCGCGGTGTGCCGATCGAAGACGCGCGCGCGATGACCCGCGCGATGCTCGGCGACAAAGAACAGCTGCTCGACACCTTGGCGCGCGAAGAGCTCGGCCTGAACCCCGACGATCTGGGATCTGGATGGGTTGCGGCGCTCTGGTCGTTCATCGCCTTTTCGGCGGGAGCGCTCGTCCCGCTCGTGCCGTTCCTGCTGCCGACCGTCGAACACCGCGTCGAATGGGCCGCAGCCGCTTCTGCGGCGAGCTTGTTCCTCGTGGGCGCCGTGCTCAGCCTGTTCTCGGGCAAGAATGCCGCGCTCGGCGGACTGCGCATGCTCGCGATCGGCGCGGCCGCCGGTGCCGCGACGTACGGCATCGGAAGCTGGCTCGGCGTCGAGCTGTCCTGAAGCGCGCTCCGACGCCACACTCGGGACGCATGCCGACGATCCTCGCGCTCTATCCGGGCTCGGTCACGTTCCGCCAGCAAGAGATGCGGCGACATCGCGCACTCTTGAGGACGCTCGGCATCCGCGTCGTGCTCGCGGACGATTACATCCTCGACTCGGACCGCGAGATGTTCGACGAGGTGCTCGAGTTGCCGCCCGTGGAGTGCGTCGGCGAAACGTGGTCGATCCTCGACCGATTTCGCCGCGCGCACAGGATCGACGCGGTGCTCGCGCAATCCGAGGGCGCGTTGCTTCCGGGTGCGTTGCTGTGCGAGGCGCTGGGACTCCCGGGCATCACCCCGCACGCTGCGCTCCTGTGCACGAGCAAGTTCCTGTGTCGCCGCGAGCTCGAACGCGCGCGCGTGCCGCAACCGTGCTTTGAACTCGCGCACAATGCCTCCGGTGTCCGCGCGTTCGCACGCCGGCCCGACGTCGGGTACCCGATCGTGATCAAAGGGGTCACGTCCGCGCTCGGGCGGCTCGTCACCTGGGTGCCGGGCGAGGAGGTCGTCGATGTCGCCGTCAAGCAGCTGCTGCGCGGCCTCTCGAAGTCGGCCGACATCCGCCGTCTGTCGGAGTTCGCCGCGCTCACCGGATTCGATCTCGGATGCGATCCGCGGCGCGAGTTCCTCGTCGAATCGTTCGCCGCCGGTGATCCGCTGGAGACGGACGGTCTCGTCGTCGGATCGCAGGTGCACTCGTTCGGCGTCACCGAGCAAGTGCTCTCGACCTCGCCGCGCTTCTTCCTCGAAGGGTATCTCTTGCCGGCCGATCGGCCGGCGCACGAGATCGCTGCGATCGAAACGGCCTCCGATGCCGCGCTCGCGGCGCTCGGCGTGTCGAACACCGGCTTCTCGGTCGAGATGCGGATGCACCGCGGCCAGCCTTCGATCATCGAGGTGAATGGCCGGCTCGGCTGCGACGAAGGCTTCGGCGATCTATTCGAAGCCGTCGCCGGCCTGGAGCCCGAGCTCGTAGCCACGCGCGTGGCGCTCGGGCACACGCCTCCGCCCGTGGTCGCGCGGGGCAAGCACGCCGCGCTCGCGTACACGTCGTGCTACGCCGATCGCATCGTCGAGCGCATTCCCTCGCCGGCCGAGATCGCGGACAGCGCCGGCGACGAGATCCACATCGGCCTCGGCGTATACGCAGGCTGTCGCATGTACGCTCCGCCGCACCCGGACGTCGCGCCGCACCTCGCGTTCGCGCTGGCGACGCATCCTTCGTCGAGTCGCGCGGCGTACGCGCGAGCTCGCGTGGCGGTCGATCGACTCGAGTTCGTGCTCGCCCCGGTGCGGGCCGCGGCGCGAGCCGAGCTCATGCACGAAGGACGCTGATCAGCGCGGCGAGGACTTCTGCGGCTCCGCTGGCGCGGTCACGTCGGCACGCATCGCCCACAAGAAGCCGCCCTCGATGTGCTTCATGAAGCGTTCGTCGGCCCACACCTCGGCGCGGTGGCCAAGTGCGGTGTAGAAGACGCGGCCCTTGCCGTATTCCTTGCACCAGGCGATCGCGAAGTCTCGATCCGTACGCTTCACGCCTTCGCGTCCAAGATCGGTCTTCTCCGCATCGAGGCTGAGCAGGACGTGCAACTTCGTGCGGTCGTACGGCGCCTTGAACTGGTAGATCTCGTCGGTGATGTCGAACGCCGCGCCGAGGTGCTTGGTCGCGGGGTGCGCCGCGTCCTCGACCTTCACGCTCACCTTTTCGTGCCAAGGGTGGCCGTCGAAGTAGCCGCCGATCATCTCCCCATATTCACGGACCTTGTAGAACGTGTCGGTCGCGCAGTGCGCACCGGCGAACGCCTTGCCCTGCTTCACGAAGTCGAACAGCGCCGCTCGCCCATCCTCCGAGAGCGGCAGCTCCCCCGTCGTGTAGAAGAAGACGAGATCGAACTGCGCCAGTTTCTCGGCGGTGAAGTCGTTCGCGTCGCGGCTCGGCACGGCCTCGAACCGGCCGCTCCTACGTCCCAAGTCGACGAGCGCGCGCTCCACGAGCGAAAGCTCATTCGGAGTTTCACGATGCGCGACCTCGTGCTCGTACCCGGCCGAGACGGTGTACACGAGCACGCGCTTGGGCGCCGGGGTCGGATCCTCGAGCGAGGATCCTGCGACGACAGTCAACGCGCCGAGGAGACTCGCTGTGAACATGCGTGGGATCAGACGTCGGGAACGGTCGAACTCACGACGAGCGCCGCGAGGGCTCGCAGAGCATCCGTGGAGGTGAAGAGCCCGAGCAGCTTGCCATTGTGCGACACGACCGTCGAGCCGATCTTGCGCTCGGCCATCTCGTTCGCGACCCGGTAGACGGATTCCTCCGGATCGACCGTGAACACTTCGCGGACCATCACTTCCTCGACGGGGATCTGCGCCGGGTCGATGTCCTTGAGCGTCTCGAGGAGGTAGACGTCGCGCTGACTCAAGAGCCCGACGACTTTCCCCTTCGACACGACCGGCAGATGCCGGATCGAGTGCAATCGCATCAGGCGCGACGCCTCCGCGATCGTCCGCTCCGGCTCGATCACGACCAGAACCGACGACATGTAGTGCTCGATCGAAATCGCGACGTGCGACATGGAAGTTCTCGCTCTCGACTTGGGGGAATCGGTTTCAGGACAGGAAGCGTCGCTCCGGGTGCCGGATCGCCCAGACCGGCTTGTCGCAACGCTTGAGGACCGAATAGGCCACGTTGCCCAGCAGCACCGACGCGAAGCCCGTCCGCCCGTGAGTGCCGAGCGCGACGAGATCGCACGAGCGCGACAAGTCGAGGATCGTTTCGATCGGCTCGCCGTCCAGGAAGTCCGCTTGATGCGGAACTCCGCGCCAATCGAATTCGGCCATCGCCTTCTCGAACTCGGAGAGCCGCGCGCTCCGGACTCCCTCGACCACGTAATCGCCGCCGTAGTCAGGATAATCGGGCCAGGCCGGGACCATGTACGCCACCGACTGGAACACTTGAACCGCGCGCACGCTGGCGCCGATCGCTTTCGCGAGCGCGCAGGCCTGTGAGAGTGCGAGCAGGCTGTCGGGCGACAGATCGACCGGCACCAGGATGCGCTGGATCGGCTGCACCGGCTGCGTCTGCACCCACACACCCTTCGGCGCCTTCGCGAGCACCGCTCGCACCGTGCTGCCGAAGTCCATCATTCCGCGCCGGCGATGCGTGCCGAGCATGATCAAGTCGGCGTCCACGCGTTGCGCTTCGTCGAGGATCACCTTGGCCGCGGGACCGGCGATCACGCGCACGAGATCACGTGTGGCGACACCCTCGTATTTCATGTCGGCGATCACACGCTCGACGTGCGCCGTCGCAGCCTTCCAAGCGGTCGTCACCAGCCCCGCGTTCTGGGCGGCGACGCGTGGATCGTCGACGTATTCCCAATGCGGCAGGGCGGAGCCGACCGCGTGCACGACTTCGACTTTGGTGCCGAGTCTTCGCGCCAAGTCCAGAGCTGCGCGCAGCGCGTGGTCCGCCAGGCCTTCGGCGTCGATCGCGACGACGATGTGCTTCAACACGGCCGACGGAGTCTTGCGGCCGACCTCGCTACCCGACGTGACGGTATTCCGCTTGGTGCTCATGGCATGAGGCTACGTGTGCTGGAGAGATGAATCTCTGGGTCGAAGTTCGCAGACCTCAGAGTACCTAGAACGCAGGCCGAAGAGCGACGGCTCGGCTACGCACATGGGAGGGACGGGATACGTCGGTTGGCCGAGCGCGGCCCCGAAAACGCGCGGCAAGATGGCCCTCCGAGACGAGGACGAATCGTTCCGGGAGCCGTGAGCGCGAGGTACCCGAGAGCTGAGATGAGTAGCGCGCAGCGTTTCAGCGAGGCATGGACATGAAAAGAACACTTTCCCTGGCAGTCGCTTTCTCACTCTTGTCGATCGTCGCTCGCGCGCAGACGACGCTGCGCGTGAGCATCGATTCGGCCGGCGCGGAGGCGAACTCCAATTCGTACGACTCCTCGCTGTCCGCCGACGGGCGCTACGTGGCGTTCTGGAGCTATGCCACCAACCTGGTTCCGGGCGACACGAACCTCGCGCGCGACGTCTTCGTGCGCGATCTGCAGACCGGACAGACCACGCGCGTGAGCGTCGACTCGATCGGTGCGGAGGGGAACGGCCTATCGGACGCGCCGAGGATCTCGGCGGACGGGCGCTTCGTGGCGTTCGCCAGCGAGGCCTCCAACTTGGTCACCGGCGACATGAACGGAGTCGCGGACATCTTCGTGCACGACAGGGTGACCGGACAGACGACGCTCGAGAGCGTCGACTCGGCCGGCGTGCAATCCGACTTCTTGTCTTCCGCTCCCGCGATCTCGGCCGACGGACGGCACGTTGCCTTTCAGAGTTGGGCCACGAACTTCACGCCCAACGACACGAACGCCGTGCCGGACGTGTTCGTTCACGATCGACAGACGGGAACCACGACGCTCGTGAGTGTCGGGCTCCTCGGCGAGCACGGCAACGCGATCTCGGACATGTGCTCGATCTCCGGCGATGGCCGTTACGTCGCGTTCCGCAGCGGCGCCTCGAACCTCGTCACGGGCGACCTCTACGGATACTTCGACATCTTCGTGCGCGACGTCCAAGCGGGGCAGACCCAACGGGTGAGCATCGACCCGGGTGGCGTGCCGTTTTTCGCGAGTTCCAACGGGTCATCGATCTCCTTGGACGGTCGGTACGTGGCGTTCGATCGCTCCCAAACCTACGTTCGTGACCTACAGCTCGGCCTGACGACGCTCGCGAGCGTCAACTCCGCTGGAGTTCAGGGCAATGGGCACTCGATCCATCCCTCGATCTCGGCCGATGGGCGTTTCGTGGCATTCGAAAGTCGCGCCACGAACTTCGTGGTGGGCGACACGAACTTCAACCACCTGTTCGGCGACGACGTTTTCCTGCGCGATCGGCAGACCGGCCAGACCACCCGCATCAACCTCAACTCGACCGGAGCTCAGGGGAACAACGGTGCGAGAAACGCCGCGATCTCGGCCGACGGCCACCTCGTGGCATTCGAAAGCCCGGCCACGAACCTCGTGTACGGGGACACGAACGACATGGGTCTGTCGGAGTTCATGGGAGTCGACGTCTTCGTGCGCGACCCGCTGGGCGCGACGCCCTTCGCCGGGTTCTGCTTCGGCGACAGCACGCTCCCGACGGCGTGCCCGTGTGCACCTCCCGACAGCGTGCCCAATCCGAGCGCCGCTCAGGGATACGGCTGCGCGAACTCGTTCAGCTCGGACGGCGCGATGCTCGCCGTGTCGGGCAGCCTGGCGCCGGACAGCGTGGTGTTAAGCGCGAACGTCGGGTCGAATTACGTAGGATTCGGGCTGCTCATCAAGGGCGACGCGCGCGACACGAACGGCTTCGCCAACGGCGACGGCGTGCGCTGTGTGGATGGCGCGCTGATCCGATTCGGCTCTCACTACGCGGGCAGCGAGGGCGCGCCCGCCGGTGTGTGGGTCTATCCGAACTCCACGCAGACGACGCCCGTGTCCGTCGCCACGCTGCAAGGCGCGGCTCAGAGCGCCTGGTACCAACTCCTGTATCGGAACGCGAAAGTGGGCTTCTGCTCGCCCGGGACGACGAACTGGACGAACGGCATCCGGATTTCCTGGCCCTGATCGAACTCAGCGCGGACGAAGTCGGCCGCGTTGCGTCACGTCAAGAACCGGCGTCCGGGCCGCCGGATCGCGAGCACCGGAATGCGCGCTTGCCGCAGGACGGAGTAGGTGACGTTGCCAAGCAGGACGGCGGAGAGGCCGGTGTGACCGTGCGTCCCCATCGCGATCAGGTCGTGACCGTCTTGGAGCCGCAGGATCTCGTCGGCTGGATCGCCGTCCGTGAAGCGCGCCTCGTGCGCGACGCCGCGCCAATCGAACGTCGCGACGGCGCGATCGAACTCGTCGCGGCTCGAACGCCGGAGCGCATCGACGGCGTACAGCGGTCCGGAAATCGTCGTGTCGGGGATGCCACCGCCGAACTGAGGCACGGCGAACGCGCTCATCACCGTGACGCTCGCGCCGAGCGCGTGTGAAAGATCGCGCGCGCGCGCCAGCGCCAGCAAGCTGTCCTCCGAGAGATCGATCGGGACGAGCACACGACGGATCGGCCGCGGCGACTCCACTTGCACCCACACGGCGGTCGGCGCGCCCGATAGCACGCCCCGCGCGGTGCTGCCGAAGTCGAATAGACCGCGCTTGTGATGCGAGCCGAGCACGACGAGCTCCGCGCCCGCCGATTTCACTTCGTCGAGGATCACCTGCGCCGGCGGGCCGCTGACGACGCGGAGCGCGTCGGCCCCGATCGATTTCGGAAGGCCAAGTTCCGGCGGCGAACTCGCGAGCGACGCGGACAAGCGGCTCACGATCGCGGCACCGGCGACCTCGGTGCCCGCGGTCCACTCGGGCATGGCCTCGTCGCGGCCCCAGAAGAGCGGCGCGACCGGGAAAGCGTGCACGAAGCGCACGCGCGCGCCGAAGCGCTGACCCAGCCACAGCGCCGTTCGAACGGCATGGTCCGCGCGTCCGTCGGAATCGACGCCGACGACGATGACGCGCGGGAACTTCGAATCGACGGTCTGTGTGTTCGGCATTGAGTCCCTTGATGGATTGTCCAGACTGGCACCGCTGTGTGTCAACGAATCAAACACGCTACGCTCCTCGGCACGACGTCGGGCGAGCGAGATCCCGGCACGGTGACGTCATGAGCTCGGCCGAGATCCTCGCCGATCTACGGCAACTGCCCTACTTCAAGAACCTGCCGCCCGATCTGCTCGAGCGCATCGCGGCGGGTTCGCTCGTGCGCAAGTTCGCTTCGGGCGAGACGATCTTCCATCAGGGGGACGCGGCGCGCGCGTTGTTCGTCGTGCGCATCGGCGGCGTGCGCATCTATCGCGTGTCGAGCGACGGTCACGAGCAGGTGCTGCATCACATGCGCGCAGGTCAGAGCTTCGGCGAAGCCGCCGTGCTCTCCTTCCATCGCTTTCCGGCTCACGCGACAGCGGTCGAGGAAGGAACGGAGCTCGTGGAGATCAGCGCGCAGTCCTTCCTGCAGGTGTTTCGCGAAGATCCACGGCTCTCGGCGGCGATGGTGAGCTCCTTGTGCGTGTGGCTGCACGGCCTCGCGGAACGCGTCGAAGAGCTCTCGGTGCCCAACGCCGGAGCGCGTCTTGCGCGCTATCTCCTGCGGCAGCCGGCGCGCGGCCGCGGTGATCCGCTCGTGATCGAGCTCGCGATGGCGAAGAAGGAACTCGCTGCGCATCTCGCGATCGTGCCGGAGACACTCTCGCGCCTGCTGCGCAAGTGGCAAGACGACGGCGTCGTTCAGTCGGACGGACGCACGTTGCAAGTATTGAACAGCCGGAAGCTGTCAGATCTCGCGGAGCGTGGCTCGGGAGCGGGCTAGTCCGGCGAGCGCGCGGCGCGGTCGTCGCGCCGCGCTCGGGCGAGACTCGGCCGACCACGTCCGCGTGCGAGCTGCGATTTCCTCCCGCGCGTGGGGTTGCGCCCACCGCTCAAGTGCTCCGTCATCGAGTACACCGTCGCGAACTGGTAGACGTCGGTGAGACCGATCGCGCGTTTCGAGATGCGCTGCAGACGATCCAGGAGCCGGACCGCGAGCAAGGAGTTGCCGCCTACGTCGAAGAACCTGTCGTGCGGGCTGACCTCGCGACCGAGGATCTCCTTCCATGCGTTGAAGACGGCCAGCTCGGTCTCGGCCAGGTCTGCGCCTGCGGATGGCGAGAGCGCTGAGCCGGCGGCGAGCGCGTCGGATTCGGCCACCGAGCCGGTGTCGCCGAAGTGCGCGTCCCCGACCGCGCCGACGACCTCGACCCGCGCACTGAATACGGTGGCTCCGGCCGGCACGTCCTCGACGACCACCGCGCCGGCTCCGATCGTCGCCCAGGCGCCGATCTTCACCTCCGGCAGCACGGTCGCGCTCGTTCCGACGTACACGCCCTCGCCGAGCTCGACGCGCGCGTTGAGCACGGCGTTCGAGGCGATCACGCAACCGGGCCCGACGCGGCTCTCGTGTCCGACGACGGCACCCATGAACACGACGACGCCCGCGTCGAGCACGACCTCGGGTCCGAGCAGCGCCTGCTCGTAGACGATGACGTCCGCGGCCGACTGCACTCCGGTCGTGTCGACGCCCGGATGCACGAGCGCGACAGTCCGTACGCCATGGCGTGCGATGATCTCCTGCACGGCGCGTCGCTTCCGCGTCGTGCGCGCAACGAGGCTCTGCACCTCGGCATCGCCCGGCGCGGCGGCCAGGAGGGAGAGAGGGCCCGCGACCTCCACGCCCAGGATCGACCGCCCCACCTTCGCCGAATCGTCATCGAGCAGGA
>JANOFY010000461.1:0-3413 GCA_031413895.1 Planctomycetota bacterium
CCTGCTGCGTTTGATGAAGCGTGACGCGTGCGGAGCCCCGCTCCCATCTCCACGCAAACGCGTTTGCGTGGAGATGGGAGCGGGGCTCCGCACGCGTCACGCTTCATCAAACGCAGCAGGCCACCGCCTGTGGCGATGGCCTGCCGTGCACGCCTCTGTCCGAACGGACCGCGCGTGATGCGGGCGACTACAAGCCCTTCACGTCGGCTTGGTCCACGGCCTCCTTCGCGTACTGCCTGAACGCAGTGCGGATGTAGTCGTCCTCGAGCAACTTGCGGTGGGCTTCGTTGGCGAGCGTGAGCTGCGAAGTCGGCGGATTGCGCTTCTTCACGTACACCAAGTAGTAGCCGCGCGGACCGCGGAGCGGCTTGCTCACGGTGCCTACTTCGACGTCGTAGAACGAGGTGTCGGTCACGGACTCGCCGTCGACCCAGGCCGTGTAGTCGCTCTCTTCGATGACGTTCAGCAAGTCGTTGCGGTAACGCTCACCGAAGCGGCCCTTCATCTTGTAGCCGATCATCGCTTGCTTGTTGCCCTGGCCTTCGGGCGGCGGCGGATCCCAGTACTCGGAGTTGTCGTCCATCAACTGCGTCCACCAGCGATAGAAGCCGAGCAGCGGTTCGGCGGGCGCGTACTCCTCGCCCTTGGCCTTCGCTTCGGCCTTCTTCGCTTCCTCGGCAGCGAGCTTCGCGCGGTACGCGTCGACTTCGGCCTTCAATTCAACCGAACGCTTCTTCGCCCACTTCCAACCCTCGGGTTTCCACTGGCCCTTCGGATAGTCCCACGCGCTGACGAGCAGCGCTTCGATGTCGACGGCACCGAGACACAGGAGCTGAGTCGCATGTGCGAGGTGTTGGCGGAGCACCGGCGGGATGCTGACGCCGTTGCCGATATCGTCGCCTTCCGCGGCGAGCTCGGGGGCCATCATCCGTTTGAAGCCGGCGAGCAGAAACTGGTAGTCCTTGTACGCCTGCACCGACGGGAAGTAGTGCAGCTCGGTCGCGCTCATCGACAGGCTGATGTGCGTGTCCTTGAGCGGCTGCTGCAGCGTCTCCACGACGGCGCGGTTCTCGTCCGCCGTGAGCAGATGGCCGACCTTCGCGAGACGGTTGCGCGTCGCTATGCGCTTCACGCACCAGTTCTTCGCGCGGTCGATGTCGAGCTCCGAAACCGTGTCCTTGATGCGGTCCCACACTTCGGCGGTCGTGACCGTGAGCTCGGGCTTCCCGTCGGCGTTGGTGTCGGCCCAGAGCACGAGATCATCGGGCAGCCCTTCGGTCTCCGTCTTGAAGTCGATCAGGTTGAACATCGCATCGCGCACGATCTGACGCAGGATGTTCGAGTAGACCGGATCTTCCGGCGGAACGGTCGTGAGGTTGTGAGCCGCCGCCCATTCCTGGCGCATGCGGTAACCGTTCTTGCAGTCCTCGAACATCGGCTCGCCCGAGTCGGCGAGCACAGCCTCGATCGAAACGATCGGCCACTCTTCGGGGTTGTTCGGCAGGAAGACCTTGTCGAACTGGAGCGACTGGCGCAGCTCGAGCTTGTAGGCGTCGACCGAGCGGTACGACCGGATGATCTCGTTCTGGAGATTGAGGATCGGGTACTTGCCCTTGAACTGCTCGAGCGTCTTGGCGAACGCTTCGTTGAACTCGTCGTCGGAGACCTTCGTGCGCTCGCGCGTGAGCTCGACCTGCTTCTTGTACTCGGCTTCGTACGCCGCTTGCTTCTCGGCGGGCGACGCGAAGGGCTTCTCGGCTTCGCGCTTGCGGATCTCGACATCCGAAGCTTCGGCCGACTGCCGCTTGATCTCCTCCTCCGTGATCAGGCCGATGCGGTACGACTCGAAGATCAGCGGCCGCGGGCCGTAGATGACCGAGCGCTTGATCTCGTTGTCCGTGACGCGCTTGCCGTCGACGAAGATCGGCGCGCCAAAGCTCGAGGTCTCCTCGGTGGTCTCACTGGCTCGCGCGGTGGTCCCACTGGCGGGCGCGATGGTCGCGCTCGCGGTTGAGGAGGTCGCGCCGACGGGTGCCAGTGCGAAGAGACTGGCTAGCGCCAGCGTGGAGGGATGGAGTAGGGAAAGCATGGAATTGGGCCTCGTAGGGATGGGCGAGGGGTAAAAAGCTGCCTATCCGCTCGATTTTTGGAGGGACGAGCCTACGCGGGTCCAGGCACGCGCGTGAAGTGTTTTTTGCAACCGGCTGCGTCAGCGCGGGGTCAGGTCCATGGGGGCATCGACTGAGACCGTCCCTGGAACCAGCCTTCCTGGTAATTTATCAACTGGGGCGGTCCGCACGCTTCTGATCCACTGCGCCACGTGAAGCCCTCCAAGTCCCGTCAGATGCTGTACACCCCGCGCACCATCGCCCTGGTCTGCGAGCTGTTCCATCCACCGCAGACTCCCGATCCCGCGGCGATCCAGCGGGTGCACAACCAGATGTTCCAGTCGCCGGATCCGGCCTACTCGAGCTTCGCGGTGACGCCGGCCGGCGCGGTCCTGTCGAACCCGGTAACGCAGCCGGGCGCGAACTCCTACGCCGCGTTCCTCGCCGACCGCTTCCAGTTCCGTGAAGAGCTGTCCAGCCTGACCCACGACGACTTCGCCGCGCGCGTCAAGGAGATCGCGTCGCAGGTCAGCGGCATGCGCGGCATCCAGATCCTGACCGCCCAGCACGTCACCGTCCGCACGCTGGTCAACCCGCGCAACTTCGCGGACAGCCGCCAGTTCCTGAAGCAGGCCATGTTCGGCTTCGACGACGAGCCGCGGGCATTCGAGCGCGAGGCTCAGCTCTTCGGGATCCGCATGGTGTTCCCGCCCGCCGACGGCGACACCAACGCCTTCTCGCTGCGCATCGAATCGTTCAACAACGATCCGCGCTCGCTCTACATCGAGAACCAAGCCAGCTTCGGCCCCACGATCGTCGAGACGGGCCTCGAGCCGATCGAGCAGAACATCGTGGCCGCCTATCAGTTCGTGGTGAACAACACGCTGCGTTTCGTCGGCTGCTTCGACGCCCCGCGCGAGCAGGCCGAAGAAGAGCACTGATCGGGATCCCCGCGTATGGAGCCCGGCGCGTACGAGTGGATCCGTTCGCGGTTCCGCGAAACGGGCCCATCCGCTCCGGGTAGGATGCAGCTCACGCCCATGCGCACGACCCAGAGGCACGCGATCGGTTGGCGCGGCCGGCTGTCGCTAACCGGTTCCGTGCTGCCCGCAATCCTCGCGCTGTCGATCGCCTGCGAGCGCGCGCCGGCCACGGACGCGCCACGCGCGTGGCCGAGCGGAACGGTGCTCACACTGAACGGTGTCCCGATCACTCAGGAAGACGTCGACGAAGTAGCGGGTTGGTTCGCGATGCTCGAGCCGCAGTTCGCGCTGCCGCACTTGCGTCGCCTGGCCGTGTCGAACG
>JANOFY010000462.1:0-4874 GCA_031413895.1 Planctomycetota bacterium
AAGGCGCGCGAGAAGTGGGATAAGGACCAGGAAGCGAAGAAGAAGAAAGCTCCCGCCAAGAAGCCCGACGAGAAGGCGGAAGAGAAAAAAGGCGAGGAGAAGAAGGGCGACGAGAAAAAAGGCGACGAAAAGAAGGAAGAAGCGAAGGACGAACCGAAGACGGAGAAGTCCGACGCCAAGACCGAGGAGGCGACCTACACGCCGTCCGAGCCCGAACCAAAGACGAAGCCCTTCGTCGACTTGCGGAGCGGCAAGCTGCGCGCGCTCGTCAGCATCTCCAGCGCGGCGGAGTACCTGCACCTGCTCGACGCGATCGACAAGGAAAAGTTCACTTGGGATCTGCGTGTCCCGATGACGCGCGAGATCGATCTCTTCTACGTCATGGACAAGAAGACGTACGACCTCGACCAAGACGGCATCGGCGATCGTCACGTGCGTGTCGTCATGGAGCCGCTGATCACGTTGACACCGGGCACGATGCGTCAGCGCAATCTCGCGAGCGAGCTTGCGCGCGCCGGAGCGAAGATCGTGTTCATCCCGCGCAACGACACGCTGCTCGACCACGAACGATGGCTCGCGCACACGGCGGAGATGGTGAACGCCGGGCTGTCGCGCGACATCGCGTTGCGCGCGCTGACGCTCGAGCCGGCCGAGCTGCTCGGCGTCGGGGATCGGCTGGGCAGCCTCGACAAAGGCAAGGACGCGAACTTCGTGTTCTTGAACGGCGATCCATTCGAGCCCACGACGCGCATCCAAGCCGTCGTGCTGGAAGGCCGCGTGATGTTCGGGGAGGTGGGGCTGTGAGACGACTCTCTCGCCTCGGCGCGAATCTCGCGCGGATGGGTTTGGCGCTGCTGGCCAGCGCAGAGCTCTCGACGGCTCGCGCGCTCCAAGAGGGCGGCGAACAAGGCGGCGGCGATGCCGCGGAGAAGTCAGACGACGCCAAAGGCGACGAGGACGGGGGTCCGGAGCGCTTCTTCGCGGTCGTCGGCGCCGACGTCTACACCGGCACGGGTGCCGTGCTCCGCGGTGCGACGGTTCTGTCCCGCAACGGCAAGATCAAGGCGATCGGCTACGACATCGATCTGCCGCCTGACACGAAGACGCTCGATGCAACAGGCCTGCGCGTGTACCCGGGAATGGTCGCGATCTCGTCACGCGGCCTGCTCGGAAACTCCACGAGCGACTTCGAGGACACGATCGACCCGTTCAACTCGCGGATGGTGCTCGGGCTCGCGTCGGGGATCACGACGACGGGCACGGGCAACGCGGCCGTGAAGCTCAAGCGCTTCTCGGTCAAGGACGCGGTCGTGGGCGACAAGATCTTCTCGGCGTTCGCCTGGAGCGCGCGCAACCCGCCCGGAAAACGCACGCTGCGCGAGAAGTTCGTGACCGCTGCGGAGTACTTGCGCAAGTACCGCGACTGGGAGCAGAAGGTCAAGAAAGACAAGGAGCTCAAGGAGCCGCCGAAGAAGGGTGTCGACGTGACCGTGCTCGCCGTGCTGAAAGGCGAGGCGAAGGCTAAGTTCAACGCGGGGGCGCGCGACGACTTGCTCGGGATCGCGCGACTCGCGCAAGAGTTCGGGTTCCGTCCGGTGATCGAGGATTGCCAAGAAGGCTGGACGATCGCCGATGAACTCGGACGTGCGGGCGCGAGCGTGGTGCTCACGCCGCGCGCGCGGCTACCAAAACGCGAGGACCTGACTCGAGCGGGCGGCTCGAGCATCGAGAACGCCGCGCTCTTGCACAAAGCCGGCGTACCGATCGCCGTCGTCCCTGCGACGGAGAGCGTCGACCTGGGCGGAATCGTCGGTCGCGACATCATGGCGATCGCGATCGAGGCCGGATTCGCCGTGCGTGGCGGACTCTCCGAGGATGCCGCGCTCGCGTCGATCACGATCGTGCCGGCGCGCATCTTGGGGATCTCGCATCGCGTCGGGTCGCTCGAGGTCGGCAAGGACTGCGATCTGATCGTCACGGACGGCGACCTGCTGCACTACGAGACGTTCGTGCAGTACGCAGTCGTCGACGGGAAGCAGGTCTACGACAAGGAACAGGAGCTCTTCTTCGCGCACATCCGTCCGCGCGCGCCGAATGAAGCGCCGGAGAAGAAGCTCGACAAGGGCGAGAGCGACGTGAAACCGCCCGAAGCCAAGCCCGAAGAGACCGAAGTCGACGGCGAGAAGCTGGACGAGAAGGCCGAGGAGAAGAAGGTCGACGAGCCCGACAAGGACAAGAAGGAAGAGAAGAAGGAAGACGGCGAGTCGGGCGAAGAGAACGGTTCGGACGAGAGCGGCTCGGACGACGACGGCGGTTGACGCAACGAATCCGGCTCGAGCGCGGAACGCAGCCCGAGTGAGAAGCGCGGCTCGAGGAAGTGGCGCGGCACGAGTGAGGGGCGCGGGCGACTCACGATTGTTGACGCCGGCGCACGGTCACCCGAGATGCCTGGGTTTCTCATGGGAGCATCGGTCGCAATGCTGTCGAGAGCTCCTTTGCGATCGCAGCGTGTGCGGCCGCCGTCCAATGTCCGTCGATCGGAAAGGTGAGCTTCTCCGACTTCGACCGGAAGAGCGGCCGCAGATCGACGTGGTGCAATGACTTCTCGTCGGCGGCGAGGTACGCGAGACGCTGCTCGCTCGACACGATCACGAGCGGTACAGGGCCCAGGCGCTTCGACATCTCGCGGTAGATGTCGCACACGAGCGCCCAGCCCTGTTCAGGATCGGGTCGAATCTCGGCCGACGCGCGCTCCGCGCGCTCCTTCGTGACCGCGCGATACAAAAAGGAGGTCCGCTCGAGCCACGGCGGCTCCGGGATCGGCACGCCGTGGAGCTCGAGTCCCGAAACACCGCGCGCGAAATACGGCTTGCGCTTGCCATAAGAGACGCTCGATGCACTCTCGACACGATCATTGGAGCAGAAGACGTCGATGACGAGGTCGGGCTGCACGTCGGGCAGAAGGCGCAGCAAGAGCAAGTACTGCTGGTCCGTTCCGTAACCCGACACGGCGGCGTTCAAGATCTCCCACTCGGGCATCAGTGCTTGGAGTCTCGCGCTGAACGACTGCGGTTGCTCGACACCCCAGCCGAACGCGTACGAATCGCCGAGCACCAGCACACGTGGCCGCCCGGGTTGTCGAGGGCCCCAATCGCCCCCGCGGAACCCGCGCGAGTTGATCGCGATCGACACATCGAACTCGCCCGTCCGGTGGCGCGCGGTCGCGTGGGGTCGATAGACCCAGCCGAGTTCCGCGTCTTGCTGCACGTACGACGGGTTCGTCGTCGGGCCCAGCGCCGGCAAACGGAGCCAGCGGTAGCCGAGCTCCAAGAACGCGAGCGACATGAGTGAACCGAGCGCGAGCGCCAGAACGCGCTTTCCGAAGCTGTGCGGCCGCGAACTCATCGATCCGCACTTGTCGGCACACGCGTGCGCGTTCGTAATGCCGATCGATCGGCACTCTCCGCGTCCGATGGAGAAGTCCAGGTCGAGGCGGTGCGCCCAGAGCGCACTCGTTCGCGCGCGGATCGCGCTCGTTCGCGCACGCACTTCTGCCCTCCGCGCACGCGCTCTCTGCTCGGTTTGCTCCACTGCATGGGCGCGGCTATGCTAACCCGACCCTTTGCAGCAAGTTAGGCGCAGACGCGGCGTGCTTCAGCCGCGCTGCCGATTCTGCCGAACTACAGCGATCTGCCGCCCGCATGAGCCTCCGCCAATTGATGCGCATCCTCGGTCCTGGGCGAACCGATGGACGCAATCTGACGTACAACGAGGCGCACGACGCGTTCAGCGCCATCCTCTCGGGAGCCGAGAGCGAGATTCAGATCGGCGCGTTCTTGGTATTGATGCGTGTCAAGGGCGTCACGGTCGAAGAGCTGACCGCGTTCGCTCGCGCGGCTCGCGAGCGCGCGACGCTTCCATGTCGCGACGTGCAGGGGCTCGTGTGCGTCTGTCCACCTCATGACGGCATGGATCGCGTCCCGCCGCTCGAAGTCGCCGCCGGTCTCGTCGCCGCCGGCGCCGGAGCGCGCATCCTGATCCTCTCCGACCGGTGCGTGCCGCCGAAGCGCGGGCTGACCGCCGCGAGCGCGCTGGAGACGCTCGGAATCGGCATGACTTGGGATCCGTCCGAGGTGGAGGACTGGGTCGTGAAGGCTCGCTTTGGCGCGTGCGCCGTCGCCGGCATGCTGCCCGCGCTGATGGGGCTGCGACGCGTGCGCGGCGACGTCTCGATTCGCACGCCGCTCGCGACGGTGGAGAAGCTCATCGCGCCGGACAACGCCGCGATGGTGCTCGGTGCGCAAGGTGGGCCGGTGCTCGGCACCGCGGTCGAGGTCGTGCAAGGGCTCGGGCACACGCGCGGCATCGCGCTGCAAGGTCCCGAAGGCAGCGTGATCCCGTCGGTGAAGAAGCGCACGCGCGGCATCGAGCTCTCCGAGGGGCATCTCGTTCCGCTGAACGTCGAGCCGGAGGACTTCGGCCTTCAGTGCGCGAGCGAACCGGACATGCCGATGTACGGTCCGCCGGCGGACGGGCAGGGAGCGGGAGACAATCCCGAGCTCGTGAAGTTCGCGGGCGAAACGACACTCGCAGTTCTGTCGGGCAAGATGGGCGCGGCGCGCAACGCGACGTTGCTCGGCGCAGCAGTGATGCTGAAAGCCGCCGGACGCGCGATGACGCTCGCGGAGGGCGTCGATCTCGCGATCGGATCGCTGGATTCCGGTGCAGCGTCCGAAGTGCTCGCGCGGGTGCGCGCGCTCAACGGCTAGTGTCCTGCGTTAGAAGTTGCACGACACCAGCCGGGGCGATCCGCGCGCGCGGCAAGACGCGCCGCCAACGCAACCTGGAGAGGTTTCGGAGGAGGCGCAACGCCG
>JANOFY010000463.1:0-1915 GCA_031413895.1 Planctomycetota bacterium
GGAGGTCACAGCTACGGCGCGTTCATGACCGCGAACTTGCTCGCGCACTGTGATCTTTTCAACGCGGGCATCGCACGCAGCGGCGCGTACAACCGCACGTTGACTCCGTTCGGATTCCAGAGCGAGCGCCGGACTCTATGGGAAGCGCCCGATGTGTACTGGAAGCTCTCGCCGTTCCTCGCCGCTCAGAAGATCAACGAGCCGATGCTCATGATCCACGGCGAGAAGGACTCGAACCTGGGCACGTTCCCGATCCAATCCGAGCGCATGTACCAAGCGATCAAGGGCAACGGCGGCACGGCGCGCCTCGTGATCCTCCCAGGCGAGAGCCACGGCTACCAAGCGCGCGAGTCGGTGCTGCACACCGCCGCCGAGATGATCGACTGGTTCGATCGGCACGTGAAGCGTTCGAGCGGCGGCGGCGAAACTCCGATCGCCGGCGCTGAGGGGGATCACTGATGCGCGGACACATCTCGGATCTCCGCGTTACACGAGCGCGAAACGATCGCTGTAGACTGCGACCGTCCCCGGCCGACTCGGTCGACCAATCGCTTCACGGAGGTACCCATGTTTCGTTCCACTGCACTCGTCGCGCTTTCGATCCTGCCTTGGCTCTCCCCGTCGCACGCGCCCGTTTCATCGGTCGCCGCGCCCGGATGCGTCGACGTCTTCCCCCACCATCCGATCGTCGTGTACGAGATCAGCGGCGGCACGCTCGCCGGTCCACTCGATCAAGAGCTGATCGTCTACGGCGACGGCTCGGCGCGGCTGTCGTCCGCGACCGCGAACTTCGGCGCGGGCAGCTCGCAGCTCGCGTTCGTCGGTGACGCGGCCGCGGCGGCTTTGATCACGTCGCTCTCGCAGAACGGCGCGTTCCAGCTCTGCGACGATCCGTCGCAGGTGAGCGACATGCCGCTGTCGACGCTGACTGTGATGCGCGGCAACACCGACTCGCGCGTGCACAGCTTCAGCTGGTTCATCGCGAAGGGGCAGCACGCGCCCGTCGAGCAGATCCTGCAGACGTTCATCGCGACGAACTTCCCCAGCTTCTGAGAGTCGCCGGTGCGCCTAGGCGCGCCGGTTGGTATCTAGGGTGGCGTGAGCTCGCGCCCGCGCCATCTGCTGCACATCTTCTCGACGTTCGTGCCGGCCGGGCCCGAGATGCGCACCGTCAACTTGATCGGCGGGCTCGGACGCGAGTTCCGACACTCGATCGTCGCGATGGACGGGCGCACGGATGCGCGCGAGCGACTGTCGCCCGAAGTGGACGTGCGCATCCTGCCCACGCCGGAGCGCGCGGGCTCGGTCGCGACGATCGGTGCTCTGCGCACTTTGATCCGCGCGGAGGCTCCAGACCTCGTCCTCTCGTACAACTGGGGCGCGTTCGACTCGGTGTTCGCGACGCGCAGCCTGCGCTTTCGCGCGCACGTCCATCACGAGGACGGCTTCAACGCGGACGAGGTGCAGTCGTTCAAGCGCCGGCGCGTTCTCGCACGCCGTTGGTTCCTCCCGCGCGTGAGTCGCGTCGTCGTGCCTTCGAAGAACCTGCGGCGCATCGCGACGGAGATGTGGAAGCTCGCGCCCGAGCTCGTGCAGTACATCCCGAACGGGATTCGACTCGGCGGGTTCGCGCGCGCGGACGGCCACGCGGAGCTACGTGAACGGCTGCTGATCCCGTGCAATGCGCTCGTCGTCGGCTACGTCGGCCACTTGCGGCCCGAGAAGAACCCGCTGCGGTTCGTCGACGCGTGCTCACGCATCGACCCGGCGCTCGACGTCCACGCGCTCGTGCTCGGCGACGGACCCGAGCGGCAATCGATGGAGGCGTTCGTCTCGGACAAGCCGTCGCTGGCGCGTCGCACGCACTTCATGGGCCACCAATCGAATCCGAGCGAGTTCTACCGCGCGATGGATC
>JANOFY010000464.1:0-1962 GCA_031413895.1 Planctomycetota bacterium
GAGATCGCCGCCGGCGAGGAAGGTGAGTTCGAGATGAGCCTGCCCGAGATGCCGCTCCTCCACGGTCAGTTCTACCTGACGACGTACATCTACGATCACAGCAAGCCCGCGCCGACCGCCATCGATCACCGCGAGCACGCCGTGACGTTCGAGGTGATCGACGCGCGCCGTTTCCAACACGGCATGCTGTACTTGCCGTCGAAGTGGAAGCTGACGCGCCGAGCATCGGGATCGAGTGCGCCGACCGTCGAGGAATCGCTGTCGTGATCGACGTCCTCTCGCTGCCGTTCGACCAGTACCAGCGCTATCGCTTGGTGTCGGACCTCCTGGCGGAAGTCCGTCCGCGCGGGAAAAGTTGGAAGGTGCTCGACGTGGGCGGTCGCACGGCGCTGCTGCGCGCGTTCCTGCCGTCGGACCAAGTGCTGCTCGTGGATCTCGAGCCTTCGAGTGAAACGGGCCTCGTGCTCGGCGACGGCAGTCGCTTGCCGTACCAAGATCAGAGCGTCGACGTGATCGCGTCGTTCGACACGCTGGAGCACGTTCCGCCGCCTTTGCGCGAGAAGTTCTACGCCGAGTGCGTGCGCGTGGCGCGCCGCTACGTGATCCTCGCCGGTCCGTATCAGAGCGCGGAAGTCGAGGAAGCGGAAAGGCTCCTGCAGCAGTTCTTGAAGGACAAGCTGGGCGTGGAGCACCGCTACTTGGAAGAGCACCGGCATCTCGGTCTTCCGGTGCGCGCCGACGTGGAGAAGTTCTTCGAGGGCGCGGGCGCGGCGGTGTCGAGCATCGGTCACGGCAACCTCGAGCGTTGGTTGGGCCTGATGTGCATGTCGCTGTACATGGACTACACGCCGCCGCTGCGCGGGATCGCGGCGCGGTTTTTCCGGTTCTACAACCAGAACTTGTATGCATCGGACCACGGCGCGCCGGTGTACCGGCATGCGGTGATCGCAGCGTTCCAGGGTGCGCCGTTGCCGATGAATGGCGCGCGTGCGCCCGAGCGCGCACGCGCGCCGGCCGGCGCCGTCGCGCGCATGAACGAGCTCGCGTTCGAGCTCGTCGCGTTCAACCGTGTCCTGGAAGAGATCCGGCGCGAGAACGACGAGCAAAAAAAAGTAATCGCGGACCTCTCCGCCGACCTCGACGGGCACAGGAAGACCGTCGCCAACCTGACGAAGGAGCGCGAGGAGCTGCTCCACGGCCCGGACGCGCTGGGGCGCGTCGTTCGCGCGCGCGTTCGGCCGCACTGGCTCAAGATCAAACGCGCGCTTGGACTAGGTCCGCCGGCGACTTGAGGCCCGGCGCATGCCGTGCCGACAAGAGCCGTGCGCCGTCCTCCCCAGCGGCGTTCGCGTGAAGGATCCGACGACGCTGCCGTTCGACCAATACCAGCGCTATCGCCTGGTGTCGGACCTGTTGTCGGAAGTGCGTCCGCGCGGGAAAAGTTGGACGGTGCTCGACGTGGGCGGCCGTACGGCCCTGCTGCGCGCGTTCCTGCCGGCCGACCAAGTGCTGCTCGTGGACCTCGAGCCGTCGAGCGAAGCGGGTCTCGTGCTCGGCGACGGCAGTCGCCTGCCGTACCAAGATCAGAGCGTCGACGTGATCGCGTCGTTCGACACGCTGGAGCACGTTCCGCCGCCTTTGCGCGAGAAGTTCTACGCCGAGTGCGTGCGCGTGGCGCGGCGCTACGTGATCCTCGCCGGGCCGTATCAAAGCGCCGAAGTCGAGGAAGCAGAGAAGCTCCTGCAGCAGTTCTTGAAGGACAAGCTGGGCGTGGAGCACCGCTACTTGGAAGAGCACCGGCATCTCGGTCTTCCGGTGCGCGCCGACGTGGAGTCGTTCTTCCAAGGCGCGGGCGCCGCGGTGTGTAGCATCGGACACGGCAACCTGGAGCGTTGGCTGGGCCTGATGTGCATGTCGCTGTACATGGACTACACGCCGCCGCTGCGCGGGATCGCATCCAGG
>JANOFY010000465.1:0-15234 GCA_031413895.1 Planctomycetota bacterium
CAGATCTACGAAGGCACCAATCAGATCCAGCGGATCGTCGTCGCGCGCCACCTCATTAAGGAGATCGGGAGCCTGGCCCACCTCGACGGGTACATCCCGCGCGAGGTGCAGCAGGCGTACACCGACTCCGCCGTCCCAGCGGACTCCGCGCCGAAGCCGTCCTGACCAGACGGTTGTCCGGATTGCACTTCTTACGCGGACTGAGCACGTCGGCGCAGCGCGTCTTTTGTCGCACCGCGGCGCTCTGAATCGAGTCATCGGCGCTGCCGCCTCAGCGCTGTAACCTCAATCGATTCAGCTCGTTAGAACGGGCATGAGCAGTCAGCGCCGAGCCCTCGCGAGCGCGGCCTCCGCGACCGGCACAAAAAGTGTCCTACCGGGCGCGTAAAGAAAAACCTGACAGATCCGTCAGCGATCAGCGGTCCCGTTCGTATCTGAAGGTGAACGCAGGGGGAGCAGGAGTCAGGCAGGCCGGCTTCTCCCGAATGGCCCACGGAGCGGGGCAAAACTCCGACCGCTCCCGACGGCCCATCACAACTCGGACGGCACACGCCTGCGAGCCGCGAGGCTCGCAAGACGGCAGGAGGTGTTTCGTGGCTGACAAACTCATGTTGCACAAGGAGCTGGACAGCCGGCTCGATCGCTTGGTCCCCAACTCCGAACGGTACGCGCAGCGTTTGGAAAAGCTCGCGGCCGAGCTCGATACCAAAGGGTTCGACCTCGAGATCGCCCATCCCGAGAGCTGGCGCAAGCCGAACTCGCGGGCGGCCGAACCGTCGCGTTTCTCGCTGGATAATCAGCTCCGGCACGAGATCGAAAGCATCCGGACCATGAATCGCGAGGAGGAAGCCCGACTGGCGCGTCGGATCGAGTTCGCGCGCCTGCGTCTGAAGAACGCGATGATCCAGGCGGGCTTGTCCTCGCAGGACATCGAGGGTGGCGTGTCCTCGACCCCCACCGCCTTTCTCGTCACGGGCCGAGCCGAATGCGCGTTGCCGCCCAAGGTCTGCCGTCGGTGGAGTGAGCTCCACGCGCTGCGGACCGAGATGGTGGAGCGCAACCTCTACCTCGCCTTGATCAACGTCGAGCGCTACGCCCACACTTCGGCTGGCCGGGCGGACCTGATCCAAGAAGGCTCGGCGGCGTTGTTTCGCGCGGTCGACGGCTACGACTGGCGGCGCGGCCTCCTGTTCCGCACGTACGCGGTGCACTGGCTCAATCAGGCGTTCCGCAGCTACCTCTACAACTTCGGGCACACCGTGCGTGTGCCGGTGTACCTGCAAAAGGCACTGAAGCACATCCATCAAGCGATCGTGCGCCTCGGCGATCCGAACGCGAGCGCCGAACAGATCTCGAAGGCGACGGGCCTAGGCGAGAACCTCGTCACCGCAGCGCTCGCCGCGGCACGCGGAGTTCGTTCGATCGACGCTCCTGCGGGCGACGGCGACGAAGGCACGGGTCTTCAGAACACGCTGCGAACGCCGGACGACGGCGGCCCGTACGCGACCGACCTCGAGGACGTGTCGCTGCCAGAAGCGATCGGCGAAGCGCTCGACCAACTCAGCGATCGTGAACGGCACGTCCTCAGCCTGCGATTCGGCTTGGCGGGTGAGCGGGCATACACGCTCGCCGAGGTCGCCGAGAAGCTCGGCGTGAGCTTGGAACGCATTCGGCAAATCCAAGTGCGGGCGATTTCGAAGATGCGGACGCGCAAGTTGCGCAGCACCGCCGAGCCTTTTCTGAACTAGCGAACCGGATCCTGTTCGCTGTCGCCGGAGGCGCTCCTGTGCGCCTCCGGCGACCTTTTGCTATCTTCTTCGGCCCGCCTCTCTTGCGATCATGCAGCCGCCGGCCCAATGCGAGCCCGATACCGGACCCGAGCGCGCGCTTGCGGGGGATACCTCTCGTCCGGCGCTGGCTCGTCCGACGCCCGCGCCCGCGCAAGATCGCGCGCGTCCAATGGTCGAGCGGAAGCCTAGCTGGCTCAAGGTGCCGCTCCCCGGCGGGGAGGGCTACGCGCGGCTGAAAACGCTCACGCGCGAGCTGAAGCTGCACACCGTGTGCGAGGAAGCCCGGTGTCCGAACATCGGAGAGTGCTGGAAGGGCGACCACGCCACGATGACCCTGATGGTCCTCGGGGACGAGTGCACCCGCCGCTGCCGCTTCTGTGCGGTGAAGACGGTTTCGAAGGCCGCTCCGCCTGACCCGGACGAGCCCGAACACGTTGGCACCGCGGTCGCCGCGATGAACCTCGCGTACGTCGTGATCACGAGCGTCGACCGCGACGACCTCGACGACGGCGGATCCAGTCACTTTGCGGCGTGCGTCCGATCGATTCGCTCGCATGCGCCACGGACGGTGATCGAGACGCTCATCCCCGACTACGTCGGAGCGGATCTGGAGCGCCTCATGACCGCCCGGCCCGATGTCCTCGCCCACAACGTCGAGGTCGTGAGCCGCCTGCAGCGCAAGATCCGCGACCCGCGTTGCTCGTTCGAGCGCTCGCTCGAGACCCTGCGCGGAGCGAAAGCCGCTGACGCGAGCGTGTTCACGAAGTCTTCGATCATGCTCGGCCTCGGCGAGACAGAGCCCGAGGTGCTCGCGTCGATGACCGCGCTGCGCGACGCCGGCGTCGAGTTCTTGACGCTCGGACAGTACTTGCGCCCGACACCGAAGCACGCCCCGGTGCGCGAGTACGTCACGCCTGAGCGCTTCGACGAGCTGGGCCGCATCGGTCGCGAGATGGGCTTCGCATACGTCGCGTCCGGACCGCTCGTGCGCTCGAGCTACAAGGCCGGTGAATTCTTCGCCGCGCGGCTCGTGCGCGAGCGACGACTCCAGGACTCGGGCGGCGCCGTGGAACAGCACAGCGTTGCGCTCGACCGGCGCAACGGGAGCGCACCCGCGCGCTGACGCGCTGACGACCATGACTGCCACCGAACTCTTGACCGTGATCGAGCCCGACGGAGGCGTCAACGGCCACATCGTCGGTCTGAACGACGTGGAGCTCTTGCACTGCTATCGCACGATGCTGCGCGTCCGCGCGTTCGACGACACGTGCATGAAGTTGCAGCGTTCCGGCCGCATCGGCTTCTCGATTCCGAATCGCGGCGTCGAGGCGACGCAGGTCGGTGCCGCGAGCGCGCTGCGCAAGACCGACTGGATCTTCCCGAGCTACCGCGACTTCGGGATGGCGCTGTACCACGGCATCACGCCGCTCGCGATGATGCACAACATGTTCGGCGACGCGGAGGACACCGCGCGGGGCCGACAGATGCCGGTCCACTTCAGCTTCGACGACCCGATTAAGTTTTTCTCGATCAGCTCGCCGATCGGAACGCACATTCCGCAAGCCGTGGGCGCCGCCTACGCGATCCAACTGCGCAAAGAGGATCACGTCGTGCTGGCGAGCTTCGGCGACGGCGGCACGTCGAGCCTTGGATTCCACTCGGGAATGAACTTCGCCGGCGTGTGGAAGTCGCCCGTCGTTTTCTTGTGCCAGAACAATCAGTGGGCGATCTCCTGCCCGAGCGAGAAGCAAACCGCATCCGAGAGCTACGCGATCAAGGCGCAGGCCTACGGCATGCCCGGTGTGCTCGTCGACGGCAACGATCTCCTCGCCGTGCGCAAAGCCGTGGTCGAAGCCGCCGCGCGCGCACGCTCCGGCGGCGGGCCGACGTTGATCGAAGCACAGACGTTCCGCATGGGCGGCCACTCGACGTCCGACGATCCGACGCGCTACGTGCCGAAGGAGCTGATGCTCGAGTGGGAGAAGAAGGATCCCGTGCAGCGCTTCGAGCGCTTCCTCGAGAAGCGCAAGCTGTGGAAGTCCGACGTGCGCGAGACGATGTACGCCGAGGCGATGGCGGAGGTCGACGCGGCCGCGAAGATCGCGCAAGCGACGCCCAGGCCCGCGCTCGAGACGATTTTCAGCGACGTGTACGCGCACATTCCCGCGCACATTCGCAAGCAAGGGCAAGCCGCGTTCGATCTCGCGAAGCGCAAGGGCGACGCCGAAGCGGGCGGCGGCGCGTTCCCGCTCTAGCTCGCCGCTGCGCCGCGTACAGCAAGGTCAACGAGTCACGAACTGAGGCCCGCATCATGCCGTCCCTGACACTGGTTCAAGCCGTGAACGATGGTCTGCGCACCGCGATGCGCAGGGATCCGTCCGTCGTCGTGTTCGGCGAGGACGTCGGCCCGAAGGGCGGCGTGTTCCTCGCGACCGAGGGACTGACGAAGGAGTTCGGCGAGAGCCGCTGCTTCGACACGCCGCTCTCCGAAGACGGCATCGTCGGCGCGGCGATCGGAATGGCGGTGAACGGACTTCGTCCCGTCGCCGAGATCCAGTTCCAAGACTTCATCTTCCCCGCGTTCGACCAGATCGTCTCGGAAGCTGCGAAGCTGCGCTATCGATCCGGTGGGCAGTACACCGCGCCGCTCGTGATCCGCACGCCGTACGGCGGCGGCATCCGCGGCGGCCTGTATCACAGCCAATCGGGCGAGGCGTACTTCTGTCACACGCCCGGTCTGAAAGTCGTGATCCCGTCGACGCCGTACGACGCCAAGGGACTCTTGCTCGCGTCGATCGACGATCCCGATCCGGTGCTGTTCCTCGAACCGAAAGCGCTGTATCGCTCGGTAAAGGGTGAAGTGCCCGAAGGTGCGTACACGGTGCCGCTCTCGACGCTGCGCACCGTGCGCGAAGGCCGCGACGTGACGCTGTTCTGCTACGGCGCGATGGTACCGGTGGCGATGAAGGCCGCCGAGCAAGCCGCGCAGAAAGGCATCGAGACGCTCGTCATCGATCTGCGCACGCTGCTGCCGCTCGACGAGGAAGGCGTGCTCGAGGCCGCGAAGCAAACCGGCCGCGTCGTCGTGCTCCACGAAGCGCCGCGCTTCTGCGGCTTCGGCGGCGAGATCAGCGCGATCATCGCGGAGAACGCGATCGAATACATGGAAGCGCCGATCGTGCGCGTCGCGGGGTTCGACACGCCGTTCCCGAACACGCTCGAGCACCACTACATGCCCGACGATAGGCGCGTGCTCGACGGCATCGAACACGTCTACAACTTCTGACCCGGAGCGAGGCGAGCGAACGATGGCTCTCGAATTCAAGCTGCCCGACATCGGCGAAGGAATCGCCGAAGGCGAGATCGTGAAGTGGCTCGTCAAGGTCGGCGACGTCGTGAAGGAGCACCAATCGATCGTCGAGGTGATGACCGACAAGGCGACGGTCGTGGTGCCCGCGCCTGCGGCAGGCCGGATCACCGAGATCCGCGCCAAGGAAGGTGAAACCGTCCCGGTGGGCACCGTGATCTTCGTGCTCGACACGGCCGGTGGCTCGGCGCCGGCGGCGAAAGCACCCACTGCTGCGGCGCCGTCGGCTGCTCAGAGAGTGCCCGCTCCGTCTGCTCCAGCGGCGGCGAAACCCGCGGCGAATCAGCCCAACGCGCCCGCGCCCGCGCGTGCTCCTTCGTCGACACCAGCACATGCGGCCGCTGCACCGGCCAGCGGCGCGACGATCGAGTTCAAGCTGCCTGACATCGGCGAAGGGATCGCCGAAGGCGAGATCGTGAAATGGCTCGTGAAAGCCGGCGATGTCGTGAAGGAGCACCAATCGATCGTCGAGGTGATGACCGACAAGGCGACGGTGGAAGTACCCGCGCCTGCGTCCGGCACGATCACGCGTCTCTTGGCGAAAGAAGGCGAGGTCGTTCCGGTCGGAACCGTGATCTTCTCGCTCGCGACCGCGGGGGCGGCCGCGCCGGCGGCTGCGCCTGTTCACGCACCGGCCGCTGCGAAGCCCGCGCATGCTCCCGCGGCACGCGAACCTGCGCTCGCCGGCGCAAGCGTCGGCAAGTCGCCGCGCGCACCGACACGAAGCACGTTGGACGACAAGGTCCTCGCCGTTCCGAGCGCGCGTCGACTCGCGCGCGAGATGGTCGTCGATCTAGCGTCGGTCCCAGGCTCCGGTCGAAACGGCATCGTGCGCCGCGCGGACGTCGAAGCGTTCGCAAGCTCGCGCACGACCGCCACGACGCCCGTGGCTGCAACTGCGCGCCAAGCGCACACCGCGACCGCGCCCGTGACGCCGATCTCGATCCAACCCGGCGAGCGCGAAACACGGACGCCCTTCCGCGGCGTGCGGCGCAAGATCGCCGAGGCGATGGTGCGCTCGAAGTTCACCGCGCCGCACTTCACGGTGGTCGAGGAAGTCGACGTCACCGATCTCGTCAACCTGCGCGAGAAGGCCAAGGCGATCGGCGCCGAGTCCGACGTCAAGGTCACCTTCATGCCGTTCATCATGAAGGCGACCGCGCTCGCGCTCGCGAAGTACCCCGAGCTCAACGGGCATCTCGACGAAGCCGCGCAGGAGCTCGTTCACTATCAGTACGTCAACCTCGGCATCGCGATGGACACGCCGAACGGGCTCATCGTGCCGGTCGTGAAAGAAGTGCAGGCGAAGGGGATTTTGCAACTCGCGAGCGAGCTGAACGAGCTCGCCGAGCGCACGCGCGCCGGCAAGGTGAAGCCCGAGGAGCTGAAGGGCAGCACGTTCTCGATCACGAACGCCGGCAACATCGGCGGCATCCTCGCGACGCCGATCATCAACTTCCCCGACATCGCGATCCTCGGCGTTCACCGCATCATGAAGAAGCCCGGCGTCGTCGAGACGCCGCAAGGCGACAAGATCGAGGTGCGCCAGTACATGAACTTCTCGTGCAGCGTCGACCATCGGTTGGCCGACGGCGCGAGCGGCGCGCGGTTCCTCGTGTACATCAAGAAGCTGCTCGAGAACCCTGGGCTCTTGGCGCTGTGACCTCCGTTGGACTCGACCGAACAGAGTCTGTCCACGCGGATGACGAGCTGAGTCCGTCCGAACAAGAGCACGGCAACTACAAATGAGCCCGGCGCACGACATGATGCAGCGCGGCACGTCGGCCGCGGCGACGCCCGAGCTCGATGCGACTGCGCAACGCGACCTCCTGCGTCACATGCTGCGCATCCGCTGCCTCGATGAGCGCATGCTCAAGTTGCAGCGCTCCGGGCGCGTCGGCTTCGTCGGTTCGGCGAAAGGGCTCGAGGCGGCGCTGATCGGCTCGGCGTACGCGCTCGACGAGCGCGATTGGCTCTGGTCGGGACTGCGCGAAGGCGGAGCTGCGCTGATGCGCGGTTTGCCGCTCGCGGAGTACGTCGCGCAGATGTACTGCAACTCGAACGACACGGCCAAGGGCCGCCAGATGTGCAACCACTTCCAGCACAAGGGCAGTCACTACCCGAGCTGGTCGTCGGTGATCGGCACGCAGATCCCGCACGGCGTGGGCGCGGCGTACGCGGCGAAAGTGCGCAAGATCGACGAAGTGCACGCGATCTACTTCGGCGACGGCGCGACGAGCTCGAACGGCTTCCACTCGGGGATGAACTTCGCCGCGGTGTGGAAGGCGCCGGCGGTGTTCGTGTGCGTCGACAACGGCTGGGCGATCTCCGTGTCGTCGAAGAAGCAGACGGCGGCCGCGTCGTACGCCGACAAGGCGATCGCGTACGGCATGCCGGGTGTGGACGTCGACGGTAATGACGTGCTCGCGTGCTACGCCGCGGTTCGCGAAGCCGTCACGCGCGCGCGCTCCGGCGGAGGTCCGTCGCTCGTCGTGCTCAAGACGTACCGGATGATGGGGCACTCGAGCTCCGACGATCCGACGAAGTATCGCGACGAAGCGGAAGTGCGTGCGTGGGCCGCGCGCGATCCGATCGACGGTTTCGAGAAGCACTTGATCGCGCGCGGGATCGTGAAGGCGGGCGAGCGCGAAGCGATCGAGAGCGAGCTCTTGACCGAGATCGACGCCGAGATCCATCACCAGGAAGCGGCACCGAAGATGGCGCTCAAGACGCTCGTCGAGGACGTGTACGCTGATGTGCCGCCGCATCTGCGCAAGCAGTACAACCGCTTCGTTCAATGCGCCGAGCGCTTGGGCGACGCGCAGCCTGGCGACGGCGCGTTCCCGCTGTGAGGGTCCTGCGTGTCGATGGCTTTCGCGCTGAAGAGCAGGGGTAGCGCGACGTTCGATCCCGTATCCTGCCCGTATCCAATCGGCGCTCACGCTGCCGTCCACCTCTTCCACTCGTTCGCACATTTCCATGACCGACGACAAGAAGCTCATGCGTCCCAAGGAGGGCGGAATCATCGGCGGCGTGTGCGCCGCGTTCGCGCGCTACTACGGGATCGACGCGACCGTGATTCGCTTGGTGTGGGTGCTTCTCATCTGCCTCGGCGGGACGGGACTTCTCGCGTATCTGATCTGCTGGATCGTCATTCCGCGCGAGTCGGCCGCGACGCCTTGATCCGCGGCCGTGCGTGTGAACGAATGCTGCCGTCGGTGAACGACGAACTCGAATCGCAACCGCTCCGACCGCAACCGCTCCGACTCCTGACCTTCCCATGAGCTCTCCCCGCAAAGTCGTCGTCATCGGCGCCGGTCCGGCCGGCTACGTGTGTGCCATCCGTCTCGCGCAGCTCGGTCAGCAAGTGACCGTCGTCGAGAAGGAGTACATCGGCGGCGTGTGCCTCAACGTCGGCTGCATCCCGTCGAAGGCGATGATCGCAGCGGGCGTGCTCCTCGCGCGCATCGGCGACGCCGGTGCGATGGGCATCACCGCGAAGGACGTGCGCCTCGACATCAACAAGCTCGTCGAGTGGAAGGCCGGCATCGTCGGCAAACTCACCGGCGGCATTGGCATCCTCCTCAAGAATCACAAGGTGCCCGTCGTGATGGGCACTGCGACGCTCGCCGGCAAGAACGAAGTCCGCGTCAAGTCGAAGGACGGCGAGCAGACGCTGAAAGCCGACGACATCGTGATCGCGACGGGCTCGGTGCCGATCGAGATCCCCGGCTTCGCGTTCGACGAAGACAAGGTGTGGTCATCGACTGGAGCGCTGCGGCCGAAGAGCGTGCCCGCGCACCTCGTCGTCATCGGCGGCGGTTACATCGGGCTCGAGCTCGGCATCATGTTCCGAAAGCTCGGCAGCAAGGTGACCGTTCTCGAAGCGACACCCGGAGCGCTCCCCGGCCAAGAACGTGACTGCGTCAAGGTGATCGAGCGCTCGCTCAAGAAGCTCGGCATCGAGCTGATGACGGAGACGTTCGCGCAGGGCTGCGAACACAAAGCCGGCAAGAGCTTCGTGCGCATCAAGCGGAAGAGCGGCGAGGACACGGTCGAATGCGACCAGATCCTGTCGACCGTCGGTCGCAAGCCGTACAGCGCCGGACTCGGACTCGACAAAGCCGGTCTCGCCGTCGACGCGAAGGGTTTCCTCGCCGTCGACAAGCACATGCGCACGAAGGTGCCGAACATCTACGCGATCGGTGACATCGCCGGACAACCGATGCTCGCTCACAAGGGCAGCAAGGAAGGTCTCGTCGCTGCGGCGGTCATCGCCGGTCAGAAGGACGAGTACGACGCGCGCTGCGTGCCGGCCGTGATCTTCACGTCGCCGGAGATGGCGTCCGTCGGGCTCACCGAAGATCAGTGCAAGGAGAAGGGGCTCGCGTACAAGACGGGCTCGTTCCCGTTCGCAGCATCGGGCCGCGCGATGAGCCTCATGGAAACCGAAGGCTTCGTGAAGATCATCGCGGACGCGAAAACGGACGAAGTGCTCGGCGTGCACATGGTCGGACCTGAAGTGACCGAGCTCATCGCCGAAGCCGCGCTCGCGATCGAGCTCGGCGCGACGGCGGAGGACATCTCGCGCACGATCCACGCGCACCCGACGCTCCCCGAAGCCGTGATGGAAGCCGCCGAAGCGCTGCACGGCATGGCGGTGCACATCTACCAGAAGAAGTAGGAGCTCGTTCGCTCGAGTCTCGTTCGAGCCGAACGCGAACCAATAACGGGCCAATTCGTGGAAGGCGATCTCGCGTACTCAATCTCGCGCCCGCAGCTCGAAGTACGGCGCCTCGGCCGGACTCGCTACGAGGACGCGCACGACATCCAGGTTCGCTGCGTCGACGACCGCGTCACGGGGAAGACTGGCGATCTCTTGCTCCTGACGGAGCACGACCCGGTCGTGACGGTCGGGCGCGGAGCGACCCGCGACATCGTCGCCGGCGTGAGCGTACCGGTCGTCGAGGTCGAACGCGGGGGCGAAGCGACGTACCACGGCCCCGGCCAGCTCGTCGCGTACCCGATCCTGCGGATGGCGCCCGATCGACGCGATATGCACCGCTATCTGCGGGATCTCGAGGAGGTCGTCATCCGCGTGCTCGCGGAGTTCGGCGTCGCGGGCCGCCGCGAGAGCGGTTTCTCGGGCGTGTGGATCGGCGAGAAGAAGGTGTGCTCCGTTGGCGTCGCCGTGCGTCGGTGGGTCGCGTGGCACGGGTTTGCGCTCAACATCCACACCGAGCTCAGCGCGTTCGACACGTTCCAGCCGTGCGGGCTCGACCCGAACGTGATGACGCGTCTAGTCGATCACGCGGACGTGCCGCCGGGCAACTTCCTGTGCGAGGTGCTTACGGTGAAGCACTTCTGCGACGTGTTCGAATTCGACTTGCCGCCGCTGCCGCCGCTGCCGCCGCTGCCGCCGCCCAAATTGCCGCCCGAGTTGCCGCCCGAGTTGCCATCGGATCCGCCGTCGAAGTTCCCCACGCTGCCGCTCTATCCGACGTGACCCCGAGCGAGTCCCGGTGACTATTCGGGAGGGCGCCCGGAACTGGAAGCATCGATGCGGTGCAACTCGCGCTCGGCTTGACGGAGATCGGGGTCCTCGCCGGCACGCGTGCCGAGCGCTCGTTCGCGCACTTCGATGCCGCGTCGCAGCGCGGTCCGAGCTCGAGTTAGTTCGCCGATGCGCTCGTACGTGAGGCCCAGTCGGATCCACAGCGTCAGATCCTGCGGCTCGAGGCGCACGGCGTGCTCGAGGTGCGCGATCGCCTCATCCGGTCGACCGGCGTTCGTCAACGCGACGCTGAGCAGTCGCCGGCCGAGTACGTGGTCCGGCGTCGCGCGCACGAACTCGACCAGCATCGGGAGCGCTTCGTCATTGCGGCCGAGCTTCATGAGGATGTTTGCGAGGTGCACGCGTAGATCGAGACTGGCTTCGCCGCGCGCATCGGAGAGCTCGATCGCACCTGCGACGCACTCGCGCGCGCGCTCGAGGAGCTCACCGCTTCGCGACGGATCCTCTTCTGCGAGCAGCACGCACGTCAGTCCTAGGTCGAGGGCGCATGCGGAATCCGGCGCGTCCTTCAGGCCGCTCTCGAAAAGCGCGCGACACTCCTCGAAAATACGCAGGCGGCGAGTCGGATCGCGCTCGCGCGCGCCTGCTTGCAGTCGCGACGTGCCGAAGTTCAGGAGCGCACCGTGGCTTTCGGGAACGTGTTTCAGCGTGTACGACCACAGCGACTCGCCGTCGCGCCAGATCCGCGATTGCTGAAAGGTCAAGATGCCGAGAATGAGCACGGCTCCGCCGGCGAGCTGCATCGCATAGATGCGCTGCGCGGGTCTGTGCTCGATCCAAGAGAGCAACCCGCCCGCGGCCAGCAACGCCAACGGGATGCACGGCAGGTAGCTGTAGCGATCCGCCACGAGTTGCGCTCCGGCTTGGACGAAACCGCTGACCGGCGCGAGCAGGATGCCGTACGCAAGCCACGCAACCGCTGCGGCGGGACGACTCTTGCGGCGTAGGATCACGGCGAGCGTGACGATCACCGCACCGAGCGCGCTGACGACGAAGCGCGCTTCGCTCGGATCCAGCGGATGCGGCATCTGGTACATCGGCAGGAGCGTGGTCGGTACGAGCGTCTTCCACGGGTAGAAGCACACCGCGTACGCGACTTGCGCGAGGCGCGCGACGATGCCGTGTTTCGAGATGTCGCGCAGCGTGTCGGGCTCCGAGGCTTGGCCTCGGATCGCGATGTACGCGAACACGATCGCGATGACGAAGAAAGGCAGCTTTTCCAAGAGCGCGCGACGGCGCTCCTCGCGCGACTGCGACAGTCGTCCGAGCGGCCACGCATCGAGCAAGAGCATCACGATGGGCAGCGTCATGCCCGTCGCCTTGGCTAGGAGCGCGAGCACGAAGAGCACGAACGACAGAGCGAGCCAGCGAACGCGAGCTGCGGGTTCCGCGATCGCCGCGCGCAAGTACGCCGTGATCGTGGCCACGTAGAAGAATCCCGAGAGGACGTCTCGGCGTTCGGCGATCCAGACGACGGACTCGCAGCGCAGCGGGTGCACCGCGAACAGCAGCGCGGCGAAGAACGCAGCCCACGTCAGGTCCCGCGACTGCGCGTTCGAACGCTCGGGTCTCGCGATCCGCAGCAGCAACCGTGCGAGGAAGAAGAGCACGACTGCCGTCGACGCGTGGAGCACGAGGTTCGTCAGGTGGAAACCAAACGGGTCGAGGCCCCACACGAGGTAATCGATCGCCAGCGTGACCCACGAGAGCGGCTGGTAGGGCCCCATCCAAGTCGTCGTGAACATCCACTCGAGCTGGGACAGCGAGAACCCGCGGAACGCGTAGTTGTCGACGATCATGGCCTCGTCGTCCCAGTTCACGAACTTGGCTTGGAGCGCAGGCCAGAAGGCCGCGAACACGATCGCGACGACCGCGAGCGGAATGCCGACGCGGACGGCGAAAGAGACACGCGCGGGCGCATCGCCGCGCGAAGGCGCATCACCCGGTGCACTCCGAGGACGCGCGTGTTCAGCGTGCGTATGCCGTGCCAAGCCGCGGGACTCTAGCGCAGGCAAGCGCGCGGAGGAATCGCGGTACGACGCGCGCGGTCTTCCAGGCCTAGAACTCGCGACGTATCCTGGCTGCCTCTTCGAACCGCGCACGCACCGTCGTGCGCGCCCATTCCGCGATCCTCTTCCCCGTGAAGGTGCACATGTCGCCCTCGTTCTACGTCCCGAGTGTCGTTCTCATAGCCGCACTGTGCTCCGCAACCGCCGCTCCGCTCCGCGCGGACGAGGGCATGTGGCTCTTCAATCGGCCGCCGTCGAAGCAGCTCAAAGAGAAGTACGGCTTCGACGCGAACGAGAAGTGGCTCGAGCACCTGCAGAAGTCGGCGGTGCGCATCAGCACGGGCGGATCCGGCTCGCTCGTGTCGCCGACGGGCCTGGTGATGACGAACCACCACGTGGGTTCGGACACGCTCGAGAAGATGTCGACCGCGGAGAAGAACTTGATCGAAGAGGGTTTCTACGCGCGGACTCCGGCGGAAGAGATCAAGTGCCCCGAGATCGAGATGAACATTCTCTGGTCGATCGAGGACGTCACCGAGCGCGTCAAGGGCGCAGCGAAGTCCGAGATGTCGAGCGCCGCAGCGAACAAAGCGCGCCGCGAAGCGATGGTGTCGATCGAGGACGAGTCCGAAAAGTCGACGGGGATGAAGACCGAGGTCGTGACGCTCTATCAGGGCGGTCGTTACCACTTGTACCGCTACCGCCGGTACACCGACGTGCGCCTCGTCATGGCGCCCGAGAAAGGCATCGCCTTCTTCGGCGGCGATCCCGACAACTTCGAGTACCCGCGCTTCGATCTCGACATGTGCTTCTTCCGTATCTACGAGAACGGCGCGCCGCTTCGTCCCGAGCACTACCTGAAGTGGAGTCGCCAAGGCGCAGTCGACCAAGACCTCGTCTTCGTCGCCGGCCACCCCGGTCGCACCGAGCGCTTGTTCACCGTCGATCACCTGAAGTTCTTGCGCGACGTGTCGTACCCGCTTTCGCTGCGCAATCTCTGGCGACGCGAGGTGCAGCTCGCGACGTTCTCCGGCCGCAGCGAAGAGAATCGTCGGATCGCGGAAGGCGATTACTTCGGTGTTCAGAACAGTCGCAAGGCTCGGACGGGCATCCTCGGCGGTCTCCAAGATCCCACGATCTTCAAGGACAAGACGGACGCCGAGCAGAAGCTGCGCACCGCGGTCGCGGGCAATCCCGAGTGGGCGAAGCAGTGGGGGGACGCCTGGGACCAAGTCGCGCGCGCGCAGCAGACACACGCGTCGTTCTTCGAGCGCTACACAGCGCTCGGTCGCGGCGGACTCGGGCTCGGCGGAAAGCTCTTCACGGTCGCCAAGGATCTCACGCGCCTGGCGGACGAGAAACAGAAGCCGAGCGCGGAGCGACTGCGCGAGTACGCCGACTCGAACCTGAAGTCGCTCGAGCTGCGCCTCTACTCACCGGCACCGGTGTATCCCGCACTCGAAGTCGAGAACATGGCCGCCAGCCTGCAGCTCATGGTCGAGCTCCTCGGCGGCGAAGATCCCACGGTCGCGGCCGCGCTCGCCGGCAAGTCACCGCGTGCGCGCGCGGAAGAGCTCGTGAACGGAACGGAGCTCGCGTCCGTCGACGCGCGCAAGCAGCTCGCCGCCGGAGGTGTCGCGGCGATCACCGCATCGAGCGATCCGATGATCCAACTCGCGCGCGCGCTCGACGGCGAGAGCCGCAAGCTGCGCAAGCGCTACGAGGACGAAGTCGAAAGCCAAGAACGCGAAGCGTACGCCAAGATCGCGGCCGCGCAGTTCGCGCTCTATGGCGAAGACCTGTATCCCGACGCGACGTTCACGCTGCGCCTCTCATACGGGACGGTGAAGTCCTACACCGAGAACAAGATCGACGTGCCGCCGTTCACGAACTTCGCCGGGTTGTACAAGCGCTCCGAGGAACGCAAAAATCAGTACCCGTTCGAGCTGCCGAAGCGCTGGGCCGCCGCGAAGGACATGGTGAACTTGAACACGCCGTTCAACTTCGTGTCGACGTGCGACATCATCGGCGGCAACTCCGGCAGTCCCGTCGTGAACCGCGCTGGCGAAGTCGTCGGCCTGATCTTCGACGGCAACATCCAAAGCCTAGTGCTCGACATCGCGTACACGGACGAGCAAGCCCGCGCCGTCTCCGTGGACACGCGCGGAATCATCGAGTCACTGCGACGGGTCTACGACGCGAATGCGCTCGCCGACGAGCTCACTGGCACGACAGGCGGCGGATCTACCGGCTCAGGCCGCTGATCCAGCAGTCAAACAGTTCGGCGTAGCGATTCGCCCCCGCAGTGGAGCGAACGAGCAACAACTCCGACACGTCGCACGCCGTCGTACTCCGAAGTAAACCTCCGCACTGGAGAAGGCCGCGGAAATACAGCGTCCGGAATACAGCGTCCGGAATACAGCGTCCGGAATACGGCGTCGTCCGGAATACGGCGTCAGTCACTTTTTTCCGACTCTGCGCTGCGCAGAGTCG
>JANOFY010000466.1:0-1631 GCA_031413895.1 Planctomycetota bacterium
CCACGCTCGCGACGTCGGCACAGGGTGTCGAGTACACGCTGCAGTGGGACTTCGCGGCCGAGTCGGATCTCCCCGACGATGCGAGCTACGTCCCGGGTATCCAGGTGTTCGGCACCGTCGCGGGCGGAATCCAGGAGATCCAAATCGGTGCGAATGCGGCTGCCACGGGACTTGGCAATGATCCTCCCGTGGTCGTGGATGCCGTCGTCCCAGCCACCGAGGTCGACGGCATCGTCGGCATCGCGTTCTCGGTGGCGGACAGCTCGGACGACATCGTCAACGTGCGTGTCGAGTACGACGTGATCGGCGATGTGCCCGATGCGCAGTGGAGGCTCGCGCGTCCCGCGCTCGTGGAGTCCACGCCGGACTTCGCGTTCGACGGCGTGCTCGCGCGCGCCGACGGCAGCGCTCTCGAGTTCTTCTGGGACACCGACGTCGACCTGGCTGAGCTCGAGCGGGACGTGCGCTTGCGCTTCACGGCCGTCGATCCGGTGGTCGAAGGCGCGGGTGTCGAGACAGCGACGCTGCACGTCGACAACAACGCGGCGCCGATCGCGGTCCTGCACGACGGCTTGTTGGTCACGAATCCCGATCAGCGCCGCGGCATTCCGATCCCGTTCAGCGTGACGGACGAGGAGGGCGACGAGGTCGAGCTCATCTTCCAGTGGCGGCGGCCAGACGAGGCGTTCCCGACGCTGCCCACGACGCCGGCCCTGATCCACGCCGCGCTCGCCGATCCAAAGCAGCGCCAAGAGCTGCACATCTGCAGCGAGTTCCCGCGGACGGTGAGCGGACATGTCGTGCCCGTCGATGCCACGACGGTCGAGCTCCCCGAACTCGCGTCCTCGGCTGCACATGTGCTCGCGAACGGAATCGTGGGACGCGAGCTCGAGATCTTGCGCGCATCGAAGAGGCCGGAGCCGGTAGCGAGTCGATGGACTTCGAATCCGCTGCATTCGCCGTCCGCTGCCTTGCCGATCGGCGCAGGTCTCAACGCGCTCGTGCTCGATGCGCCGTCCAACGGGAGTTGGCGCGTCGTAGAGATCGAGCTCGCGACGGGCGCACTCGTGCGTGAGCTCGCAACGGGTCCCGGACTCCCGTCGATCGCGACATGGGAGCGCGGTGGGGAATCGATTCTCGTTGCCTCCGCCGTGTCCTTCGCGTGGCGCATCGATCGTGTCGACGTCGAGAGCGGCGCAGTCACTCCACTCATCTCAGCTGGCGATGTCGGACGCCCGGGTCGGATCCGCGGCGTCGCGAGCCTGGGCACGCACGCGGCCTTGGTCACTCTGGGCGACAAGCTCGTTCGGCTCGACTGGGCAGTCTCGACGAATCCGCGTGCGGCGACCTTGCTCGATGCTCTCGCGGCGCCGTGGGGCGTCGTGCTCGATCCTTTGCGTGAGGGATGGGCGTACGTCGCCGAACACGACGCGCTCGGCCCCGACGGAATCGGGCGCGTCGTGTCGGTCGACCTCGAGACGCACACCGTCGAGCCGATCATCGCCGCAGCGTCGGGCGGCACGGGCGCGCGTCTCTCTAGACCGCGTGATCTGGCGCTCGCTCGGCATGGCAGCCGGCTACTGGTTCTCTGCGATCTCGATTCGGGGCTGGGCGAGTCGGAGCTGCGCGCT
>JANOFY010000467.1:0-3011 GCA_031413895.1 Planctomycetota bacterium
CCCGTCACGCCGAGCGCGCGCTCGAGCGAAACGCGCGGCTTCGCCGGTGACGGAGCCACGGCAGTGCGCGGCGGTGTCGGCGCGCGCTCGTCCGGCCGCCGGGCAGTTGCCGGGCCAGGAGACAGAACGGGAGATGGAACAACCGCCGGCGGTATCGGCGGCGGCGCTCGCTCCGGAACTCTCGGCGAGCTCGGGATCGGCAGCGCGGACGGCGGTGCAGCCGCAGTCGGTTCAGCCCCGGTCGCGCGCGCGTCCTTCGCCGCGAGCGAGAGACCGTGCAGCGATCGCTCGAGCGACTCGACGCGTCGGGTCAGCGCTCGTTCACGCGAGTACGCGACGATCGCGACGATGGCACCACAGGCGAGCAGCGCGAGCAGCCCCAGCACCAAGAAAGCAGCGACGGCTTGATCCATTTAGCTGGCGAGCGGCCCGCGAAGAGATCGGCGCGGGCTCGCGGCGCGAGCGGGCAACTGATATTGCAACAGGGCGGGCGTGGAGCTCAATGCCCTGGTCGATCGGTCGGCCAATTCACCCACATGAACGAGCCGGAGACTTCAGCGCCCGTAAGGACTTCCCGGAACTCATCCGCGCGCGAGCTTCAGCAGCTCGAGGAGCTTGGGCGGCTGCCCGGTGCGCAGGATGCCGTTGCGGAAGATCCGCCCGGCGATCCAGATCACGAACACGAGGCTCACGACCAGCAACGCCATCGTGCCGACGACCTCGGACATCGGAACCGACGCGGCCGCGCGATTCATCATCACGAACGGCGTGAAGAACGGAATCCATGACAAGATCACGGCCAGCGATCCGTTGGGATCCTTGGCGACGAACACCATCGTCAAGATCGGCACCATCAGGATCATCGTCACGGGCGCCATGAAGTTCTGCGCGTCCTTGAGCGTGTTGCACACGCTGCCGAGCGCGAGCAGGATGCTGGCGTACAGCAGATAGCCCAGCAGAAAGTACACGACGAACGCTCCGAGCAGATCCGGCGCAACCAGCACCGTGCGGATCGCGAGGATGAGCGGCCCGGAGCCCGACGCTTCGAGCATCAACCAGCCGGACCCGAACCACGCGACGATCATCGTGATGCCGATCGCGGCCACGCCGAGCAACTTGCCGAGCATCAACTCCGACGGCGTCACCGACGACAGGAGCACCTCGACGATGCGGTTCGATTTCTCCTCGATCGTGCTCGAGAGCAGCATCTGCGACACGGTCAGGATCGAGATGAACAGGATGTAGACGAACGCGACCGGCGCCCATTGCCGGATCTGCTCGGCCTGCCCGACCGCTTCCTCACCGGCTTCCTTCTTGGGATCGCGCGCCGAGAGCTCGACCTTGATCGCGTTGATCTTCTCGATCTCCGCGACCGACATGCCCCCGCTGACGAACGCGCGCCGGTGCAGCTCGTCCTGGATCGCGCGCTGGGCGAGGTCCTGCAAGTCGTCGTCGGCGAGGTTCGCGCTCCAGTACTCCACGTGATCGCGTAGCTCGAAATCGACGGTCGGCACGACGATCAGAGCGAAGAGCTCGGCCTCCTGCCCGTCGACGTAGATCGTCTTGTCGCTGAGCAGGTAGGGCTTCGACGCCTCGCGCATCGACTCCGGATCGAGCGACTCCACGTCCTGGGGGAGCGGCACGCGCACGAAGTGGTGCTTGGGCGGCTCGAACTCCGGGATGTCCGGGTTCGTCTTCTTCTCTTCGAGCCACTCGATCAGCGCTTGCCCCTTCTTCTTGTCGTAGTGGGCCTGGATCGCAGCGTCGATGACGGGAGTGAACTCTCCCTTCGGATCTTGCACCGCGAAGTAACGCGTCTCGCGCGCGAACTTCTCGAGGAGCATCGGCACCTTGAGGCTCGCGTACAGGAGCAGCGGCACCATCGCGATGGTGATCCAGAAGCCTTTCGTCTTCGTGTGATCCGCGAACTCGCGCAGCGCGACCAGGAGCGAGTACCTCACGCGAGCACCTCTTCACGGGCTTCGCGGTTGCCGACGAGCTTCAAGAACACGTCGCGCAGCCGCGGTTCACTGCGGTCGAACGAGCGCAGCTCGATGCCGCCTTGGAAGCACGCGCGCAGCACCGCGTCGGCGCTCGCGCCTTCGGCGAGCGTCACTTGCCACTGGCCGTCGGTGCCCGTCCGCTCGATGTCGACCACGCCTGGGAGAACGCGCAGCGACGTGATGTCCGACGACGTCTCGATCGAGACGCGGCGCGGGATCGCGCGCTTCGACTCCTCGATCGTGCCGTCGAAGACCTTCTTGCCGCGTGCGAGCAGGATGATGTGATCGCACAGGCGCTCGGCGTGATCCATCACGTGCGTGGAGAACACGACGGTCTGTCCGCGCTTCTTCAGGTCGCGGATCACGCCCTCCATCACGTCTTGGTTGACGGGGTCGAGGCCGGAGAACGGCTCGTCGAGGATCACGAACTCGGGCTCGTGCACGATCGACGCGAGGACCTGCACCTTCTGCTGCATGCCCTTGGAAAGCGCCTCGCACTTGCGCGTGGCGAACTCGCCGAGGTCGTAGCGCTCGAGCAGCTCGAGCGCGCGCCGATGCGCGTCGGCGCGCTTCAATCCCTTGAGTTGCCCGAAGTACGCGATCACATCGCGTGCGCGCATCTTCTTGTACAGCCCCTTCTCCTCGGGCAAGTAACCGATGCGCGTGCGCACTTCGAGCGCCGACTTGTGCCCGAGGACCTCGACCGTGCCCGACGTCGGCTCGTAGATCGAAAGGATGATGCGGATCGTGGTCGTCTTCCCCGCGCCGTTCGGGCCGAGAAATCCGCACACGGACCCGCGCGGGACGGAGAAGTTGAGGTTGTCGACGGCCGTGAAGTCGCCGTAGCGCTTCGTGATGCCTTCGAGGTGTAGGACGCGGTCGGGCATAGTCGTGAACTCTGCGAAGCGGGCGGAATCGGCGCGTGTGCGGCCAGGTGGAGGGCGCAGAGTCTAGCGCCCGGCCGCCTCTCACGATCGACCCTCTCGAACTTCACCGGATTCGAATGTC
>JANOFY010000468.1:0-3039 GCA_031413895.1 Planctomycetota bacterium
GCGCGACCCGGTCGACGTCGGCGAACGACTTGACCATGATCTGCTCGAGGCGCGCGTTGACGACCTCTTCGGTCCAGAAGTAGCCCATGCGGTCCTGGACCCACTCGAAGTACGACACGGTGACGCCGCCGGCGTTGGCGAGGATGTCGGGCACGACCAAGACACCTTTCTCGTCGAGCAGCTTCGACGCGATCGCGGTGCACGGACCGTTCGCGCCCTCGACGATCAAACGCGCACGCACGCGATCGGCGTTGGCCGACGTGATCTGGTTCTCGGTCGCGGCCGGGACGAGCACTTCGCACGGCAGCTCGAGCGCCTCTTGTCCGTTCTTGATGTTGGTCGCGTCCTTGAAGCCCTCGACGCGGCCGGCGCTCTTGATGTGCGCGAGCACGGCGGGGACGTCGAGTCCCTTCTCGTTGTAGATCGCGCTGTACATGTCGCTGATGCTGACGATCTTGTAGCCCTCGCGGTGGAGGAGCATCGCGCCGATGCCGCCGACGTTGCCCGAGCCCTGCACGACGACGCGCGAGTTCTCCGGCCGCATGCCGAGCTTTTTCAAAGCCTCGCGCGCGATCAGCATCACGCCGCGTCCAGTGGCTTCGGTGCGTCCGCGGCTGCCGCCGAGCGCGATCGGCTTGCCGGTCACGATCGCCGTCGTCGTGCGGCGCACGTGCATCGAGTAGGTGTCCATGAGCCAGGCCATGGTCTGCTCGTTCGTGTTGACGTCCGGCGCGGGGACATCACGGTCGGGGCCGAGGATGTCCATGATCCCGGCCGTGTAGCGACGCGTGATGCGCTCGAGCTCGCCCTGTGACAGATGGCGCGGATCGCAGATCACGCCGCCCTTGCCGCCGCCGAAGGGGATGTCGACCACGGCGCACTTCCACGTCATCCATGCGGCGAGCGCGCGCACTTCGTCCAAATGGACGTCGGGCGCGTAGCGAATACCGCCCTTGCACGGTCCGCGTGAGAAGTTGTGCTGCACGCGGTAGCCGGTGAAGACCTTGAGCGTGCCGTTGTCCAGCATGATCGGGATCGCGACCGTCATCTCGCGATCGGGCCGGCGGAGCACCTCGCGAATGCCCTCGTCGAGGCCCAAGTGGCCGGCCGCGGTGTCGAACAGCTGGGCCATCGACAGGAACGGATTGAACTCGTCGGCCTGGGTCGGCTGCGGGGCGACGGCGGTGCCTTTCGACATGCGTGATCTCGTCTGGAAACGACCGGCTGTAGTGCGCGAGCCGGTGGGCTGGAGGGGGATCGTGCGCGCGCGTTCGCGCAGAGGCGGAGAGCTTAAGGGCGATCCTTCTTCGATGCGAGGGTGTAGGATCGCCGCATCTATATGGTGGAGACGGCCGAGCTTTCGCCGGGCTTGTTCGGATGGATCCGCCCCGGATCGATGCGGATCGATGCTGCGAACCCGCGCGAGTGGCTCGACGCGGAGCCGCCGCGCTACATGCGCCGCGTCGCGGGTCGCGAGACGTTCGCGTGGCCGGCCGAGACGGGACTTTCGGCGCCCTACGTCGTGAAGCGCACGTTGGCGCGCGGTGCCGGCGCGCGCGAGTTTCGGGTGCTCGACGCGCTCGCTCGCGACGGTTTCGCGGTTCCGCGCGCGCTCGCGTGGTGCGAAGAGCGCGCCTTCCTGCGCTCGGGCCGCTCGTGCGTCGTCATGGAGCGCATCCCGCACGCGTCGACGCTGCGCGAGCGGCTCGCGGTGTCGGATCCCGCCGAGCGTCGTCGATGGAGCGACGCGCTGCTCGATCTCGTCGTGCGGCTTCACGAGCGCGGCTGGTACCACCGCGACCTGTATCTGCAGCACGTCGTCGTGCGCGAGGATCATGGCGAGCCCGCCGAGCTCGTGCTCCTTGACGTAGGTCGCGCGAGGCACGAGGTCGCGCCTCGAACTCGCTGGTTCGTGAAGGACCTCGCGGCGCTCCTGCACTCGACGCCGCGCGCGGTCGGCGCTCGCGAAAGGCTGTGCTTCCTCGCCGCGTATCTCGACCGCCGCGGGATCACGCGTCGTAGTGACCGGCGGCGCTGGCTCGCGCGCATCGACTCCAAGGAACGCAAGATGGCCGCGCACACGCCGAAGGCCGGCGAGGACGCGCCGTGGCAGGACCAGTGAAGCTCGCGATCCGCGCACCCAACTGGGTCGGCGACCTCGTCATGGCGACGCCGGTCCTCGAGGCGGCGCTCGCGAGCGGGGCCTTCGAGAGCGTGTCGATCGTCGTGCGCGCGCACCTCGCGCCGATCCTCGCCGGCGGGCCGTGCGAGCCGCTGCTCGAGCGTCTCGATCGCGACTCGAGCGAGCGCGCCGTGTACGCACGCATCGCGCCGGACGCCGTGCTGCTCTTGACGAACTCGCTCGGCTCCGCGTGGCGCGCGTTCGCGTCACGCGTGCCGCTGCGCGCAGGCACGGCGCTTTCGGGGCGGCGCGCGTTCTTGACGCACGCCGTCGTGCCGCCGACGAGCGGTGGACGGCGCTTGCCCGTGCCGAGCGCGCACTTGATGCGCGACGCTGCGGGCTTGCTCGGAATCGAAGTGCCCGATCTCCACCCGCGCTTGTACGTCGGCGAGGGGACCGTGCAGGCGACGCGCGCGCAACTCGCCCGCTTGGGCGTCGACCTCGAGCGCGGCTACGTGATCTGTTGTCCAGGCGCGGCGTTCGGCGCGGCGAAGCTCTGGCCGCCGGAGCATTTCGCGGCCGCGCTCGATCGCATTTGCGAGGTGCTCGGCGTCAGCGCCGTCGTCACCGGCGGCCCGGGCGAAGAGCCGCTGATGGACGCGGTGGTGGAGCGGGCCACGTCGAACGTCGTGTCGCTCGCTCGCGAGCCGCGCGATCTCGAGTCGTTGAAGGCGCTCGTGAAGGACGCGCGCTTGATGCTCGTCGGCGACTCGGGACCGCGCTGGTACGCCGCCGCGTTCGACGTCCCGTGCGTCAGCGTGATGGGACCGAACTTTCCCGAGGTCACGGCGACGTCGCTCGAGCGCTGCACGGTCGTGCGCGTGGAAGGCCTCGAGTGCGCGCCGTGTCTGCAGAAG
>JANOFY010000469.1:0-15568 GCA_031413895.1 Planctomycetota bacterium
GGGGTCGAGATCTCGATCGATGACTTCGGCACCGGCTACTCGTCGCTGGCCTACCTGACCACCCTGCCGATCTCGGAGCTGAAGATCGACCGCTCCTTCGTGCGCGATCTCGGCATCACGCCGCAAAGCTCGGCCGTCGTCTCGGCCATCATCGCCTTGGCCGAAGTCGCGAGCGTGGCCGGGTTCGCGTTCACTCCCGAGAGCTGCGTCAGGCGCTGCGCCGGAGCTCCGCCCACTTGATAACGCAGCTCGACCTGCGCCGCATTCGCTTCCGCGTCGCTGAGCACGAAGCGGATCTGCGTCGGTGAGAGCTTGGGATCGGTGATCGTGAAAGCCGAGATCGCCGGCGGTGCGTTGCCGCCGCTCCCACTGCCGCCGGAGCCGCTGACGAGCCCCGCCGTGCCGGCGCCGCAGCCCGCGGCGATGAGTCCGAGCAACGGCGATGCGATCGAGGCAACCGCGAGCGAGTGACGGAACAGTTTCGGCAACGGGATCTCCTTTATCTGCACAATCGTATCCGGGAGCCGCCGGTCGCGGGGACGGCTCGGTCCGCGTGTCTGCCGACGCACGCAAGCAGCAGAGCGAACAGCGCCGCTCCTTCCCGCGTCAGCGCCCGCCCCAGAACACGGTGACGTTCTTGCCGTCGAAGTTGGCCGAGACAAGATCGAGATCGCCGTCCAAATCGACGTCGACCGCTTCCACGAACCGTGGTCCGTTGAGGGACGGGAACGAGCCGACGATCAACGGAACGGGATCGAATACTCCGGCGGCCTGTTGCCAAAAGACGCTCAACGTGTCGCCGAGGTAGTTCGCCGAGATGAGATCGAGGTCGCCGTCGCCGTCGAAATCGGCGGTCGCCACGGAGTGCGGCTCCTGAATCGTCGGGAAACCACCGAGCCGGCTCGGCACCGGGTCGAAGCTCCCAGCGGCGGTCTGCCAGAAGACCTTGAGCGTATGACTGAATCGATTGGCGGACACCAAGTCGACGTCGCCGTCTCGATCCACGTCGGACGCCGTCACGAACAGCGGCCCGTCGAATTCCGAAAAGTCGGTGACCAGCGTCGGCAATGGATCGAAGACCCTAGGTGCGGTCTGCCAAGAGATCGCGAGCGCGCTGCTGAACCCATTCGCGGAGACGAGGTCGAGATCACCGTCGCGATCGACGTCGGCGGTCGTCACCCACGCGGGCCCGAGGATCGGCCAGCCGGAGACCACGGTCGGAAGCGGGTCGAAGTCGCCGATCGCGGAATGCCAGAACACCGTCAGAGAGTGGCTATCCAGATTGGCGGAGACGAGATCGAGTCCGCCATCGCCATCGACGTCGGCTGCCTCCACACACTGTGGCGTGTTGATCGTGGGCTCGCCGCCGAGCACGATCGGCGTCTGTTCGAATGTTCCAGAACTGAGCTGCCGGAAGACCGTCAGCTGATCGGCCTCGAAGTCCGCCGCGACGAGATCGAGGTCGCCATCTCCGTCGACGTCGATGGCTTGAGTCGAGCAGGGCGCATTGATCGCCGGATAGCCGCCGGCGAGCACCGGCACGGGATCGAATACTCCGGCGCCCAGTTGGCGGTACGCGGTCAGCGTGTTCGACCAACGGTTCGCCGACACGATGTCCAAGTCACCGTCCTGGTCCACGTCGGCGACGGACAGCGACAGCGGACCGTCGATGGTCGGGAGTCCCGCGATGATCTGCGGCGTCGGGGCGACGCTCCCGCGACTGCTCTGTCGCCAAATCCGCAGCGCGCCGGTGGACTCGTTGGCAGAAACCAGGTCGAGATCGCGGTCGCCGTCGACGTCCGCGACGACGACGCACGATTCGATGTACGGCGGCCCGCCCCCCAAGACCGCGGGCTTGGGATCGAACACGCCGGCCGCCGTCTGCCAGTACACGCTCAGCGTGTCGTTCCATATGTTCGACGACGTCAGGTCCAAGTCTCCGTCCAGGTCGACATCGGCCGCGACGACGGAGACGGGGCCATCGACCACTCCCTGATTGAGACCCACGACCAAGAGAGTCGGCGCTGGATCGAAGCTCCGCGCCGCCGTCTGCCAGAAGATGCTCAGCGTGTCCGACAGCTCGTTCGCCGACGCCACGTCGAAATCGCCGTCGTGATCCAGGTCGGCGACGGCGAGGCCCCTCGGCCCGCGCGTCGCGTCGCTCCCGCCGAGCACCGCAGCCACCGGGTCGAACGCTCCAGCCGCGATCTGCCAGAACACGCTCAACGTGTTCGCTTGCTCGTTGGCGCAGACGAGATCGGGTCGCCCATCCTGGTCCACGTCCGCGACGACGACGAACTTCGCGCCATCGGTGGTCGCCGGGCTTCCGAGCACCGTCGGTGCGGCGTCGAACGCTCCTGCACGTGATTGCCAGAACACGGTCAGCGTGTCGCCATCGATGTTCGCCGACACGATGTCGACGTCGCCGTCCCGATCGATGTCGGCGGCGGACACACAATACGCCCCTGGAGTGACCGTCGGGCCGCCGAGCGACATCGGCGTCGGGTCGAACGTGCCGTCGCGCACCTGCCAGAAGATGCTCAACGTGCTGCCGAACTCGCTCGCGCAGACGAGATCGTGGTCGCCGTCGCCGTCGAGATCCGCCGCGGCGACCGATCGAGCACCGTTCGTCGCCTCACCGCCGGTCAACACGGTCGGCGGCGTCTCGAACTCGCCGCGTGTCGTCTGGCGGAACACGCTCAGCGAACCTCCGCTGCGGTTGGCCGAGACGAGATCGGAGTCGCCGTCGCCGTCGATGTCCACGGAGAGGATCCCGATGGGATGCTCCGCGCCGATCGGATTCGCGAGCTCGACGATCGACCCCTCGACCGGCGTCAGCAGATGCTTCGGTACCGACGACTGCGCGACGGCACCGACCTCGGCGTCCAGGGGGGTGATTCGAACGAGGACATCGCCGCCCGATGGGACATCGTGGCTGTCCCACAAGAACGATCCCTCCGAGGTGCCGGGCAGCGCGCGGAGCGAGAACTCGATGCGCCATGGCGCGCTCGCACTCGGCATGACTTCTAGCGGCGGAGTCAACGTCACACGACGTCGCGCGGGATCCCACGCCGTGATCGTCCGCCGCTGCTCAACGCCTCCACCCACATCCAGTGCGTTGTCGCTCGTGCGCGCGACGACGATCGTGCCTTGCGCATCGATCGCGACGCCGCCCGTGCTCGCCGGCAGTCCGGTCCGCAATTCGAACGTGCGGCTCGCGCCGGACGCGTCGAGTTCGATGGCGAGCAGCTCGTGAGTCTCGTCGGCGATCTCGCGCTCCGTGACCGCGAGCAATCGCCCCTGCGCTCGATCGAACGCGAGAGCCGCGGGACGATTGATCGAATGCTGCAGGACATCGTCCAACACCTGTAGCGCCGGCGAGCGCAGCGCGTGGCGCTCGAGCGTGTCGATCTGGATGGCGAGGATGCGGCCGATGCCGCTCGTCGTCCGCGCCTCGCGCTCCGCGACGAAGATCCGATTCGTGTTCGCTGGGTCGAGCGCAAGACCCCACGGCGTCTCCAGATCGTCGAACAGCGCGACGACTCGCGGCGCGGCCGTGCTCGACCACTCGAGCCGGAGCAGCGAGCTCCCAACGGTGACCAGGCATGCATTCGTCCCCAGGCTGACGATGCCGCGGATCGGCCCCCGAGCCGTCGACCGATCGCTCGCGCAGAGCGGCGCGAGGTCTCCGCTCTGGATGCCGACGCGATCGACGCGCCAGGCACCCGCTCGATCCGACGCGACGAGCACGGAGCCCTCCCCGCGCTCGAAACACATCGCGGTCGGTGCGCCTGCGCCGGACGCAACCTCCAGACGTTGATCCGCGAGCGGCTTGCCGGTCGCAAGCTGTAGCCGCGCGATCCGCCAGGAGCCGGGCGCAGGTGCGTCGAGCACGAGCGCGTTCGCTCCGCCGTCGAGCGGCAGCGCGGCCACGGGCGCGGCGAGCGGGTTCGAGGACCACGCGCTGGTCACGAGCCTGGGAACGCTCGATGGGCGGAGCAGCTCGAGCTCGCGTCCGACGATCCCGTGCGCGAGGGCGTGCGCGGCGCTCCCGGCGAGCTCCGGCAGCTCGACCGTCGTCGCGTCGACGTGACCGAGCTGCCCTGCGACCGTGCTCGGCAGCTCGGAACAGATGCGGTACTGCTGGCGCAGCTCGGGATCGGCGAGGATCGCGCGCACTGACGGAGCATCCGCCGGCAAGTTCACGAAGGCTTCGCTCGAGCGGCGCCATTGAAAGGCGAGGTCGACCGCGTCGTGCTCGTCGTCGGACACCGTGAACGGAATCACGATGCCGCGCCGGCCGTCGCCGTTGGCGATGAATTGACCTTCGCGCAACGTCACGGAAGGCGCCGCGTTGTTGTCGACGCGGAAGACTTGCGTCGCGAACGGCACACCTTCGGTCACGGAATCCGCCGGCGTGAACCGCAGCGCGACGTCGAGCTCGAGCTCGTGCAGATCGAAGTTCGTGTCCCAGAAGAACACGAGATCGACGCCGGGCGACGGCGGCGCGATGACGCCGCTCAGCGCCACTTCGGGCGTCGGCAGACTGGCGGGGATTCCCGCCGGACGTGCGACGCGCCAGCCGATGTCGGGTGCGTCGCCGATGACGTCGTACTCGACGCGGATCGAGATCGCGTCGCCAGACGTGTCCGCGACGGTGAACGGCACGGCGGTGATGCCGGCGACTTCAGCCGCCTTGGGTGCCGACGCATCGACCACGACCGGCGCGTCGTTTCCAATTCCCGAGTGGACGTTCGCGCCGGGCAGCAGCTCGCTGGTATTTCCGACGCGCGCGAAGACGCTCGCGCCTTCGACGAATCCGCCGTCGTGCGGCAGCGACGATTCGCCCGCGAAGTCCCACTGGAACGCGTACTCCACGCCGTTCGCGGAGCTCGGGAGCGTCGCAGGATTCGCCGGCGGTGACGAAGCTCCGGCTACGGGCAGGATGCGCGTGATGCGCTGCTCGGACTGGCCGGGCACTTGGTAGAGGAGCTCGACCGTCGCTGGATCGCCGTTCGGGTCGCGCAAAGCGAACTCGACGCGGCAGCGCTGGGGATCGTTCGCGTCGAGCACGCGAAAGCTGGCGATCGACGGCGGCGAATTGCCGCCGCCTCCACCGCCACCGCCGGACACGGCTGCTGCGGTGCCGGCGCCGCAGGCGGCGACGAACCACGAGACACCGGTGACGAGCGCGAGCTGCAACGATCTCATAGAGACTCCAACCATCGTAGCGCCGATTCGAAGCCTCCGGGGCCCGCTGTGCGACCGGGGAGCGGTTCCGGGCCGGTAACGAACGAACGGGTGAAATCCGAACAGCGAAATCGCTGTTCTATTCCGAGCTCGCCGTTCGTTCTGAGGGAGTCTCCGCCGATTCGACCAGCACGAACCAATCCCCGCTATGATCCCCTACAGGGCTCGATGACCGCACCGTCCTCCGACACTCTCCTGCGCCGCTGGCAACTCGACGGTGACCGACGAGCGCTCGATCAATTGCTGCGCCTCGAATTGCCCAAGCTGCGCGCGCGCATCGACCGCGGTGATCAGAGCATGCTCGGCGCATCGGTCGGAGCGACCGACGCCGCGCAAGAGGCTGCGCACCGCTTGCTCGAGCGCGAACCAGACTTGCGCTTCGAAGGCGTCGGACCGCTGCGGTCGTTCTTGTGGACCACGGCGCGGCATTACTTGATCGACCGCTTTCGCCGCCGCAAGCGCCGCGAGGAGCTCGACGAGCCGGAGCTGATCCAAGACGAGCGCCACGCGACGTCGCTCCCGAGCGACATCGATCCGTCACGCGAGCTGTTCATCGCGCTCCGCAGCCTCTCGTTCGCCGATCGAGAGATCATCGAAATGGTCTACATGAACGAGCACACGATCGAGTCGGCCGCGAAGGAGCTCGACATCGCGAAGGACGCAGCGCGCATGCGACTCGCGCGCGCGCAGGATCGATTGCGCGAGATCGTCTCGCTGCGCGCTCGGGCAGCGAAGTGATCGCGTGAGCGAGCGCTTCGCGTCCACGATTCACGTGGCCCTCACACCCGGTGCATGAACCGGAACACGCGCTCGTGCATCACGCGCACGACGTAGTCGTCCGGTCCGCCGAGACACTCGAGGCGCTGCTTGACGTCGCCGAACGAGCTCGTCGGCGCGAGCTCTACCGTCACGACCATGTGGAAGTAGCCCTCCACCATCTTCTGCGAGATGTCGTGCACGTTCGCTTGCGCCTCGGCGAGCGCACCCGTGATCTCCGCGAGCACACCCGGCCGGTTCCTGCCCACGGCGGTGATCACGACGCCCGTGCCCAGGTTCTCGCTGGCGTCCGCGGGCTCGGGCTCGGGCAGATGAGGCAGCGTGCGCTGCGCACGCTCCGCGTCGGGGCCGCGGTCGGGCACGGGCTCGACGTAGGCCGCGCTCCCGCTCGTGATCGTGATGCCGCGCGCGTGAGCAACGTCCAGCGCCTGCGGCGTGACGATCGTGTCGGCGTCGATCACGACCTCGCGTCCGCCGGCGCGGAGCAGATCTTCGACGGTGAAGAAGCGGCGCGGCATGACGCTTAGAGGTGACGCACCAGCTCCGGGTGCGGCTTCGGGATCACGACCTCGCGCGCGAGCTGGTTCTTTTCCTGCGCGAAGCGCGCGCCGGCCATCACCGACGAGCGCACGTCGCTCACTTCGCCCGTGATCGTGAAGAAGCTCTTGCCGCCCAGGCCATTGGCGATGCGCAGATCGATCAGGTCGACCGACGCGGTTTTCAAAGCGATGTCGGCGGATTGAATCGTCGACGCGACGGTGTTCGTCTCGACGACGCCGATCGCGTCGAGGCTGCCGTTGATCTTGCCGCCCTTGCGTCGCAGGATCGGAACGACCTGCTCGTGGATCTGCGGGATCACGAGTTGATCGACGAGGTCGCTGCCGGCGAGTTCGGCACCGCGCCGCGCGGACGCGGTCACGTCGTGCACCGCGCCGGTGAAGAGCAGCACGTACTTGCCCGGCTGCACCGGCGTCGCGAAGAGCAGCTCCACGTTCGCTTCCTTGAGCACCGCGTCGGCCACTTCGACGCCGCGCGCGACGGAGCACAGCTCGAGCAGACCGATGCAGGCGTCGAGCGTGGCGTCGTCGCGTAGTTCGGGGTTCAGATCGTTGCGGTTCATGTGCGTTCTCTCACTTCGTGTCCTGCGCGGCGACCGGACCGATCACGCGGCCGTCCGCGAGCTCCATCTTGTCGATGATCGCGCTGACCGCGGTCTGGAATCCGATGTCGTGTCCCTTGCCGATCGCGTGGCGTGCGGCGCGGCCGAACACGACCAGCACACGTTCGCCGATGCCGGCACCGAGCGGATCGACGGCGACGATCGTCTCGGCCGACGCGCTGCCATCGAGCTTGAACGGCTGGACGACGAGGAAGCGCAGACCCGACAGCGTCGGATCCTTCTTCGTCGACCACACGTTGCCTACGACGGTGCCGATCAGCATCTAGCTCGCTCCCCTGTGATTCCGCCACGACGCGGGCGCATCGGGCACGTCGAAGTCGTCGACGATGCCGACGATCGCGGCCTCGAACGCGAAGTCGCCGTCGCCACCGAGCGCCACGCGCGCCGCCTTGCCGAACGCGACGACGACGTGCTCGCCGATCCCGGCGCCGAGTGCATCGGCCGCGACGACGGGCGTGACTTTCGGCGCGGAGGGATCGCGGCGCTCGTCGAGCGCTTCCACGACGAGAAGTCGCAAGCCCACCAGGTCCGCGACCTTGCGCGTCGCCCACACCTCACCCACCACGCGTCCGAGGAACATCAGTCGACTCCTTGGTTCGCGCGTCCACCGATGCCGGCGAGCGCGCGCTCGACCGCTTTCACGGCTTCGTCGATCTCCGCGTCGGTTCCCGCGAGGCGCAGTCGGCCTACCGCGCCCTCCGCTCCGAGTCCGACCAAGCGAATCGGCGAAGCCTTCTCTGCTTCGTTCGCCGCGAGCACGACGTAGACCGCCGGGTTCACTTCGAGCGTGAACAGCGTGTCGTCGCCGAGCACGAGCATGCCCGCGCGCGTGCGGTTGATCATCATCGCGTGGTGATCCGAGATCTTGCGGATCACCTCCGACGTCATCACGTTCGGCCGCAGCGCGTCGTCGAACGAGACGCCGGCGGCCTTCAGGATCAAGCTGCCGGCGTGCCGCACCATGCCTTGGTCCGGCCCGTGCACCTCGAGCGTTCCGTACGAACGCTCCGTGATCAGCGCACCCGGCCGCACGTCGCATGACTTCAGCGCGACGTCCATCAAGCGGTTGATGACGATCCCCGGACGCACTTCGAGCCAGAACGACGTCTCCCCCGCGACGGGAAAGAACCCGTCGGAGTTCGTCGCGCACGTCGCGGCGAATTGCGGCTGCATCTTGTCGATGAAGACCGCGCCGCGTAGCTCGATTTGGGTAGACATGAGGGGCGCGCTCCGCGCGCCCCGATCCCATCGGTGCGTGCGAAACGCTCTTCACCTGCGTCCTACTTCGACTCCGGAATCGGCGGCAAAAAGCGATCGAGATCCTTCGCGGGCCGCGGGATCACGTGCACGCTGACGAGCTCGCCGACGCGCTTCGCAGCCGCGGCGCCCGCTTCGGTCGCGGCTTTCACCGCACCGACCTCACCGCGAATCATCACGGTGACGAGCGCGGCGCCCGACGTCTCCTTGCCGAGCAAGGTCACCTTCGCGGCCTTGCACATCGCGTCCGCTGCTTCGATGGCGCCGACGAGGCCTTTGGTCTCGATCAGGCCCAAAGCGATCATGCTGTCCATAGGGTTCTCACTGTGTTCGGGGGGTTCTCATTTCACTTCTTGGGGAAACTCTAGAGCTCAGGCTGTGCACGCTCCGGTCGTGACCGCGTAGTGCGGACAACCCTTGCACGGGCCCATCGGACAACCGGTGCCCGCGTGCGACATCAACGCTTGGATGTCTCCGGCGGAGAGCGACATGCCGACGTACGGATGCGGCTGCGCGGCAGCGCTCGCCGGGCGCGCGATCGTCGCGCTCACGACGCCACTCGACGGCGTCGTGAACTTCGGTGCGAGCGTAGGCGCGGCCGGCGTCGCCGTACGCGCCTTCGGCGCCATCGACGGCAGCGTGAACTTCGTCGCGGTGTTCGCAGGCGGCGCGATCGCGCGCTCCATCACCGGGGGATTGCCGCGCCAGTTGCTGAGCGGCTCGCCACTGAACGCGGTCGCGCTCGGACGAGCGCCTCCGCCGCCGAGCCCCGGATCTCCCGGCAGCCCGCTCCCGCGCGGCGCCGGATCACCGGTCAGCGCCGACGCGCGCGCGTGATCGCGTCGATCGATGTCTTTCCAGTCGCGCCGCAAGAAGCCGACGCGCTTGATGTTGATCAAGTGCTTCGCGGTGATGTTGTCGGACGTGATGTTCCCGGCTTGTGGGCCGCAACCCAGGCTCATCGAGGGCACGAGATTCGTGCTGTAACCGACCGCGCCTTGCGAAGCCGGCCCGTTCACGAGGATCCGATTGGCGGGCTTCTCGAGGAAGAACGCTTCGAGCACTCGCTCGTCCTTGGCGTGGATCGCGAGCGTGTGACCGAGTCCTCCGTACTCGAGCATCTGCATGCACGTGCGACAGCCTTCTTCCCAGCCGTCGACGACGTGCAGCGAAAGGATCGGCGCGAGGATCTCGATCGAGAGCGGCCATTCGTCGCCGACGCCGCCCTGGTACGCGAGCAGAATCGTCGTGTGCTTCGGCACTTGAAACCCGGCCATCTCCGCGACGCGCCAGGGATCGAGGCCGACGACGTCCGGGTTCATGTGACCGCGCTGGTTGCACAGGCGCGCAAGGAGCTTGGTCTCGCGCTCGTCGCACACGTGCGCGCCGCGCTTGACGAGCTCGGCGATCGTCTTCTCCGCGACCGGCCGGTCGAGCACGAGTCCTTGCTCGGAGCAACACAACGTCGCGTTGTCGAAGCTCTGACTCGCGGTGATCGCTTCGGCCGCCCACGCGATGTCGGCGCTGCGATCGATGTACGCCGGCACGTTGCCGGGACCGACGCCGTACGCGGGCTTGCCGGAGCTGTAGGCCGCCTTCACGAGCCCCGAGCCGCCCGTCGCCAGAATCAGCGCGACGTCGCGGTGCTTCATCAATGCACCGGTCGATTCGATCGTCGGGTTCGAGAGCGAGAGCACGAGGTCCGGTGGACCACCGGCGCGCTCGATGGCGCGGCGCAGGATCTCGACGGTCTCGCCGATGCAACGGCGCGCGCGCGGGTGCGGGCTGATCACGATCGCGTTGCGGCCTTTCACGGCGATCAGCGCTTTGTGGATCGCGGTCGACGTGGGATTCGTCGTGGGGATGATGCCTGCGATCACGCCCGCGGGTGTCGCAACCTCGACGACGCCGGTCTTCTCGTCGCGCGAGATGACGCCGACCGTCTTCTCTTTTTGGATCGACGCCCAGCCGCCTTCGGCGCCGAAGAGATTCTTCAGCACCTTGTAGTGCACGCGACCGATGCCGGTCTCCTCGACGGCGAGCCGCGCGAGGTCGTACGCCGCCGCCGCCGCGCTCTTCGCCATCGCCGCGCACAGCGCATCGGTGCGCGCCTGGTCGTACTTGTGGATCGCTTCGCACGCACGCTTCGCGCGCGCGACCATGTCGCGCACTTCTTGAAGCGCGACGAGATCCGGATCGAGATCGCTTCCCATGGAACACCGCGCGCAGCGTCAGTCCGAATGACTGCGAGCGCGCGAGCTCGCTAGTCGACCGGCTGTCTGCCCGGTGACTTGGTTCCGCCGCCGGTTGCGCCCGGTGCATTCCCTGGTGCGTGCATCGGCGGCAGGATGCGCATGAGCTGCTCGTGCGGACGTGGGATCACGTGGACGCTGATGAGCTCACCGACTCGACGCGCAGCAGCCGCGCCCGCGTCGGTCGCGGCCTTGACCGCACCGACTTCGCCGACGACGAACATCGTGACGTAGCCGGCGGTGACCTTCTCCTTGCCGAACAGGTCCACCATCGCCGCCTTCACCATCGCGTCGGCGGCTTCGATCGAACCCACGAGACCCTTGGTCTCCACCATTCCCAGCGCCGTCGGCTTCATGAAGTCAGTCCTTTGCCCCGGCTCGATCGGCCTGTGCATCAGGCGCGCTCCGCACGGAGGGGCGAGGAGTGTAGCGCCGGGTGGAAGGGGCGCAATCGCCGTGAGCGCGAGTTCGACGTTCGCGGTTACTTGCGCCGTCGTTGAGTCCAAGTACGGGCGCCGACGCAGCCCGACGTAGAACTCAGCGCCGGATGCGTCGCACGCCCGAGAGCACGGCGGCGACCGTTCCGCCCGTCACGCCGCCGAGGAGCATGCCGGAGATGCCCAGCTCGCGACCGAGGAACGCGACCACGACTCCGACCACGAGGCCGACGACGACAGCCACCAGAATCGAACTCACCGCGGTCTGCTCATTGGCCATGGTGCGAAGGTCAAGGTCCCAGTTCGGGGTGGGAATGGAATACCGCTGCCGGAAAACGCGCGCCGGTACGCGGATGCTTCAGCGTGCGCTTGAGCACGAGATCGAACAAGAGCGGATTGAAGTCGTAGATCTCGCGCAACGAGGCACGCTCGTCCTTCGTGACGTAGCCGTCGCGCTCGTAGCTCCTCGTCGAGTACAGCACGTTGATCGCTGGCAGCGGCCAGTCGCTCCCGTTGACGAGTCGCGGGTGCAAGTCGGTGCGCTCGAGCATCACGCCGATCGGCCCCGTGCCGCGGTTCGATTGTCCGACGGCGGACAGCTCGCCGAACAAGAGTCCGGCGTAGCGCGGCTCGTCCATCATGCGCAGGAAGAGCTCGAAGTTCGGACGGTCCGGCGCGCCGGGATGATCGAGGTCCTTTCCCTTGCCGAGCGATCCGCAGTGCGCGGCGATGACCTTCACGCCGCGCTCGAGCGGCCGGCGCAGTCGGAGCGGGTTGCCGACGTCCTGAAGTCCGCGCGAGTCGATCGCCTTCTCCACCCCCACGTGCGTGAGGAGCGCCATGCGCCAGTGCACGAGCCGATCGTAGAACGCATCGCAACGCGGGCTCGCCGGATCCATGCCCATCGCGTTCGGCAACCACTTGACGATCCGCGCGCCGCGCGCGCCGTAGAGGTCGAGCTCGTCCAAGGCGTCCGGTCGATACGGATGGACCGAGATCACGGGCAGGAACAGGTCGGGATGCTTCTCGTGGAGCTCGAAGACGTACTCGTTCGGCACGTAGAGCTCGGTGCGCTCGACGTCGACGTCGCCGTTTTCGAGGTGGTGTTGATCGAACGCGAGCAGGCAATGTCGTCCGTGCCGCTCGATCGTGCGGACGAGCGTCGCGAGGTGCGCCATGAACTCGCCGTCGGCTCGATCGAAGTGACGCACGCCGGCCGAGTCCATGTACACGGCGAGCTGAATGCGCTTGATCGGATGCCACCACGACAGCATCTGCGGCGTGATGCAGCATCCGGTTCCGCCCGAGCCGTTGCCCGCGACGTGGACGTGGTAGTCGAGCAGCCGCGCCGGATCGAGATCCTCGAACGCACGGTCGACGAGCGCCCGAGCTCTCGGCGACAGGCCCGCACGCATCTCGTGCGGCGATCGACGCGACGCCGCACCGAGGCGCGAGAGGAGCGCGCGGCTCGCGAACCAGCCGAGCACGACGACGGCGACGATCGCCGCCACGGTGATCAGGACCCAGGCCATCGCCGCAGCTTAGCCACCCGGGATGCGCATCGTCGCGTTCGTCGTGTGCTTGGCCGACTGACCTCAGCCGATCACCACCGCCGTCCCGCTCGCGCTCACCATCAGCATGCCGCTCGCCTGCCCGAGCACCTCGTAGTCGAGGTCGATCCCGACGATCGCGTTCGCGCCGAGCTCCTTCGCCTTCTGCTGCATCTCGTCGAGTGCGATCTCGCGCGCTCGGCCGAGCTCGCGCTCGTACGTCGCCGAGCGGCCGCCGACGATGTCGCGGATGCCGGCGAAGAAGTCCTTGAAGATGTTCGCGCCGAGGATCGCCTCGCCGGTGACGATGCCGACGTATTGCTGAACGGGACGGCCTTCGATGGTCGGTGTGGTCGTGAGGATCATGTGTGCTCCTGAGGTTCGAGGCGCGGGCCTACGCAGCGATGGCGCGGATCTTCAGATGCGCGGCGATCCGGCGCAACACGAGTGGGCCGCTCTTCCGCTGAGCGCCGGCGCAACCGAGGCTCCGCACGCGTGGCGACCCTCCCGCGCCTCAATCTCTTCGACGCGACCATGCTCGTCATGGGCGGCATCATCGGCGTCGGGATCTTCTTCAATCCGCGCGCGGTCGCGGAAGCCGTGCCCGACCCGGCGTGGTTCCTCGCGCTGTGGGGCGTCGGCGGATTGATCGCGATCAACGGCGCGCTCACGTTCGCGGAGCTCGGCGCCGTCCCGACCCTGCGGTAGACCGACGAAAGACCGCCGCGAGCGCTCGTGAACCCCAGCCCCGCGGCCTTCTGGTCCGCCGTCCGCCGATCTTCCCTGAAGCTTCGCCGCTCACTGAGCAGAAGGCTTGGAAAAAGACGTCCGATGCCGGGAGGCTGCACCTGTGTCACTCGCTTGGATGGCCTATCCTCATCGTTCTTCGCGGTCGCGACGGACTGACGACCGTCATCGCAGCGATCACGACATCGAGCGCAGCGTCGCGGCGATTGGGTGACTTTGTCCAACGGGCTCGGTAGGCGTGGGCAGAACCTCGCGGAAGTGCGGTCGAACGGAGAAATACCATGAAGCTGAACCTGCGGCGCGCGACGATCTTTCTCACACTCCTCGTCGCCCCGGATCTCGCGCTGGCGCAAACCACGGAGCTCGTGAGCGTGAGCACCGCCGGCCGACAGGGAGATGCGCTCTCAGGGGTTCCGTCGATCTCCGCGGACGGCCGGTACGTCGCCTTCGGAAGCGAGTCGAGCACTCTCGTCGCCGGCGATTCGAACGGGACGTCGGACATCTTCGTTCGGGATCGGCTCACGTCGACGACCCTCCTCGTCAGTCGCACGCCCTTGGGCACGAGTGGGAATGGCTACTCGTACGTCGACCAGGACTCGATCTCGGCGGACGGTCGCTTCGTGACGTTCCTGAGCGTTGCCGCGGACCTGGTCCCTGGCGATACGAACGGAGTGGAGGACGTGTTCGTGCGCGACCTGATCGCCGGTACGACCGCGAACTTGAGCATGAACCCGGTCGGCGCGATGACGAACACCGACACGCCGATCTCGCAGGACGGACGGTATGTCGCATTCAGCCGCTTCGATGGGCTGGTCGCGGGCGACTCCAATGGCGCTACCGATGTCTTCGTACACGACCGTCGTACCGGAGCGACCCAATGCGCCAGTGTGGATTCGTCCGGGGCCGATGCGAACTCCAGTAGCGGCTCTCCATCGCTGTCCAGTGACGGCCGCTACGTCGCGTTCCTTAGCCTTGCTACCAATCTCGTCACTGGGGACACCAACGACGGAGCCGATATCTTCGTGCACGACATGCTCTCGGGATTCACACGGCGCGTCAGCGTCGACTCGGCCGGCGTCGAGGCGAACGCCGCCTGTGTCAAACCGTCGATTTCGGCCGACGGTCGCTACGTCGGATTCTCCAGCGAAGCGACGAATCTCGTCGCTGGTGATACGAACGGAAAGAACGACGACTTCGTTCACGATCTGCGAACAGGGAAGACGACCCGCATCAGCATCGCATCCAACGGCTCCGAAGGAGACTGGCATGCCCTGCACACGCAGGCACTGTCCGACGGCGGACGATTCGTCGCCTTTTCCAGCTACGCTTCGAACCTGGCCTCCAGCGACACGCTGTCCGGCGATCCCTTCGGGCACGACGCCGACTGCTTCGTCCACGATCGATTGACGGGCGTGACCAGCCTGATCAGCGTGAACGCGTCGGGCGTCGCCGGCAACAAGAGCAGTATTGGGCCGTGCGCCATGTCTGCGGGCACGCGGTTCATCGCGTTCAGAAGCGATGCGACGAATCTGGTGCCCGTAGACGTGAACGGGTGCGGCGACGTTTTCGTGCACGATCGCGGGGCCATCCCGGCGACAGCGTTTTGTTTCGGTGACGCGTCGACCGCGGCGTGTCCGTGCGCGAACACCGGAGCCATTGGGCACGGGTGCGCGAACTCGTCCTTCGCCGTGGGTGGCATTCTGTCCGCGGCGGGCTCCGCGAGCATAGCGGCCGACACGATGACGTTGTCCGGTGCATCGATGTCGGGCTCGCTCTCGATCTACTTCCAAGGGACGGGCACGGCGAGCAATCTCTTTGACGATGGTCGAAGCTGCCTCAGTGGCTCGCTGATCCGCGTCGGGTCGAAGGCGGTAGTGGGCGGTGTGTCGAGCAACCCTTCGGGAGCGGGGGACGCACCGCTCTCGATCAAAGGAGCCATCCCACCGTCCGGCGGCACGCGGTACTACCAGGTCGCCTATCGCGACCTTGCACCAGGCTTCTGCACGTCCGCACAGACCAACCGTACCAATGGAATGGCGCTCGTTTGGGCTCCATGACGCGTCGCACACGACGCTGAGTCCATCTTCGCGGGGATCGCCACGATGATGTGGGCCGTTC
>JANOFY010000470.1:0-29819 GCA_031413895.1 Planctomycetota bacterium
GACGGATCGCATCGGAGGTTCCCTCGGCGGACCGAGCTCAAACCTCGGAGGACCGCAGGGGGCCGGCGCGATCAAGCACACGGTCTACGCTCTCCCTTGTCAGCGGAAACCCGACTCTGAATGTGCGCCACTCAGCTCGACGAGTGCCAGCCGCCGAGGCTGACACTCATACGCTCGGTAACCTGATCAGCGATCTCGACTTGCGCGATGTCGGTGGAGCGCGTGTGCCGAGATAGTGCCGTGTTCGCGTTTCGCGGCGAGCGGACAGGACCGGTCAGAAGCGGTCAGAAGCGGCAAAATGAACGGCACTATCTCGGCACTGAATCCGCGCGCTAGCCGTCGCATCACAACGTCGCAGTCGTAACTCTCGTCTCCACGCGACTTACGTGGAGCGGGCGACCGGGTTCGAACCGGCGACATTCAGCTTGGGAAGCTGACACTCTACCAACTGAGTTACGCCCGCACGGGAGCGGAGCCGGATGGCCCCGATCGCGGCCGGTAGCATAGCTCGGCGCTGCGTTTCATCAAGCCGACGCGACCGACGCGACGTCAGCTTGCGTCGAGGACTCTCACAGAGTGTCGAGCGGGCACCGCGATCCAGCGCGTCGCCTCGCGCGTCGCCTCGCGCGCCGATCCCGCGCGCCGATCCCGCGCGCCGATCCCGTTCGCGCCGAGTTGCTCCGATCCAGCTTCGCGGACACACTCGCACGCGATGGGCTTCTACGACGACCACATCCTCCCGCGTCTGATCAACGTCGGGATGAACAACAAGCACGTCAACGCCGAGCGCGCCAAGGCGCTCGTCGGAGTTCGCGGCGACGTGCTCGAGATCGGTTTCGGGTCCGGTCTCAATCTTCCGTACTACACGCGCGACGTGACGCGCGTCGTAGGACTCGATCCGTCGGGAGTCGGTTGGAAACTCGCTCACAAACGAATCGAGTCGAGTCCCATTCGTGTCGAGCACCTGCTCCTCAGCAGCGAGAAGATCCCGACCGACGATGCGACGTTCGACTCCGTCGTCAGCACGTTCACACTGTGCACGATCCCCGATGTCGCCCAGGCGTTGCGTGAAGTGAAACGTGTGCTCAAGCCCGACGGTCGGTTCTTCTTCGTCGAGCACGGTCGATCGAGCGAGCCCGGCGTTCAACGCTGGCAGGATCGGTGGGATCCGATGCAGGGTCGGCTCTTCGGTGGGTGCCACGTCAATCGCCCGATCGACGAGCTCATCGCGGATGCTGGCTTGCGCATCGAGCATCTGGACACGTTCTATTCGAAGGGTCCTCGCATCTTCTCGTTCTTCTACCGCGGCGTGACGAGCAAGGGAGGATAGACACGCGTTCCTGTACCGTTGCCCAGGCGCACGTCGCGGTGGTCCATGAACACGGCGCTGGCGACCATCCGCGCAACGTGTTCGAGCTCCCGACATCCACGCCTCCATCGAAGCCCTCGATGCGCGCGTCCGCGGCGCGTGGCTGCCCACGGACGATCGACGAACCCGAGGAGAGGCAGCGCGGTCTGTGGACGTACAGAGCCTGTCCCTCGGATCGCCGTCTCGAAGTCCGCGCTCCTTTGCTTGGCAAATCCCAGTGGGTCGCCGATAAAGAACGGCCACCGACGATGTCGGCTCAACGTGACTCGCCGATAAGGACGGCCAACCGACGATGTCGGCCCAACGTGAGTCGCCGATGAGAACGGCCAACCGACGATGTCAGCTCAACGTGAGTCGCCGATGAACAACGGCCGATCGACGACCCCAACCCCACTCATGATTCCGCGCCTCCTCTGTGCCGTCCTCGCGCTGCTCGCTCCGTTGTCGAGCGCTGCGGACGACTCCGCGATCGATGCGCGGCGCGGGCCGCGCGTGATCGATCCGGAGGATCACCTCGTCGGGCGGCTCATCCGCGACGCCGAGTTCGTGGATCTCGAGGGGAAGCCGGGGCGGCTCTCGGACTACCGCACGAGCGCGCTCCTCGTGCTCTGCATGACGGCGACGGACTGTCCGATCGCGCGGAAGTATGCGCCACGACTGGTCGAGCTCGAGCAGCAGTACCGCGGCAAGGGCGTGACCTTCGTCTGGGTGAATCCGCAGTCGCACGAGACCGTCGAGGACATGCGTGCGTCGATCGAGCGCTCGAAGTGGGTCGCGCGCTACGTCCCCGATTCACACGCGGACCTCGCCGGCGCGCTACAGGCGACGAGCACCACCGAGGTGTTCGTGCTCGACGCGGCGCGGACGCTCGTCTACCGCGGGGCGGTCGATGATCAGTACGGGCTGGGATTCACGCTGCCCGCCGTGCGCCGTTCCTTTCTAACCCAGGCGATCGACGCGCTCTTGCGCGGCGACGTGCCCGAGGTTCGTGCGACGACTGCGCCCGGTTGTGAGCTCGCTCTCGCTGGAGAGGAACCGAACTCGGATCAACCCGCGGCGACCGACGTCACATGGCACAACCGGGTCTCTCGGATCGTGCAAGACAACTGCCAGATCTGTCACCGTCCGGGAGCGGCCGGTCCTTTCGAGCTGCTCACGTACGACGACGTCAAGGATCACGCGAAGACGATCAAGCGAGAGGTCGAGCGGCGCACGATGCCGCCGTGGTTCGCTGAAGGACCGCGCGGACACTGGGCGAACGACACGCGCCTCTCGGACGAAGATCGACGCGACCTCTTGTCGTGGATTGCCGCCGATGCGCCGGAGGGCGATCCGAAGGACGCACCGGTTCCGCGGCGCTGGCCGCAGGATTGGCTGCTGCAGGATCCCGACTTGGTCTTGGAAGCCGCGGCACCCGTCGCGGTCGCGGCCCAGGGTGCGATGCCGTACCAGGAGGTGTGGCTTGACACGAATCTCCCCGAAGACAAGTGGGTAGGTGCGATCGAGATCCGCAACACTCACGTCGAAGTCGTTCACCACGCCATCGCGTTCCTGGTGTTTCCACCTGAACATCCGCGCGCGCGGGAGCAACAGAACACGCTCACCGGGAGCAGCGGCGGATTCGCTTGGATGACGCCGGGATGGACGTTCACCCAGTTTCCGCGCGACATGGCGAAACGCCTTCCGGCAGGCGTGAGGCTGATGCTTCAGATCCACTACACGCCCAGCGGTGTGGCCGTGATGGATCGACCGAGTGTCGCGCTGAAGTTCGTCGGGCAGCCGATCCACGAGCTGAAGACGCGCGCCGTGAACAACCAGACCTTCGAGATCCCGCCTGGAGCCGAGCGCTATCCGGTGAGCGGGGCGTACGAGTTTCCCTACGCCGCGCGCATCATCTCCCTTGCTCCTCACTCGCACTTGCGCGGCGTGAGCTTCGAATGCGCGCTCGAGCTCCCCGACGGACGCTCCGAGAAGGTCCTGGAAATGCCGCGCTACGACTTCGATTGGCAACAGATCTACACGCTCGTCGAGCCGATCGAGGTTCCCGCGGGCGCGATCCTGAGGGCGACCGGAATCTACGACAACAGCAGCAAGAATCCCGCGAACCCGGATCCCACCAAGACCGTGCGCCACGGGCAGCAGTCGTGGGACGAGATGATGATCGTCTACTTCACGATGTACCCGGTGAATCCGGCCGATGCGCTCACCGATCCGGACGAGCGCGCCGGGTACTCTCCGATCCGGAAGATGCGCCGCTGGGTCAGGCAGCACAAAGCGCTCGCCGCGACCGGAGCGCTGGCGTTCGTGATCATGGGGGCGTGGTTCGGGCTGCGGCTTCGCGCTCGACGGGCGAACGTGCGAATCGCGTCTCCTTGATGTCGAGGAAGTACTTCTCGAAGGAGTAGTACGAGACGTGCGCGGCAGCGATCACGGCGGCGCAGTACACGCAGAAAACGCCCACGCCTTCGAGCGACCGGGGATCGACGCGAAACCAACGCTCGAAGAAGTACTGGATCGGGGAGTGGAGCACGTAGATCCCGTACGACATCTTTCCGACGTAGCGCAGGAAGGGGTTCTCCAAGAAGCGCGTCATCGCGCTCGGGTGGCACATCGCGATGATGAAGAGTGCGGAGAGCGCGTTGACGAGCGTGTAGCCCCAGACGTACTGGGCGCGCGGCACCATCATCAACGGAAAGCCCAGGCTCCAGCCGCTGCGCAGGAGCACGTTGATCTCGCCCGCAGGAACGGATCCCGAAACCGTGCGCGGCGGGAAGAAGACCATGGAGACGACGCCGTAGACGAGCGTCGCTGCGAGCAGCCAAAGAAACGGCCGTAGCGCGCCCTTCCAGCGATCGAGCCCGAAGAGCGCGATCGCCGCGCCGGCGGCGAAGGCGTCGAACTGGAACATGGTGCCCAGGTACAGCGCTCGTCCGACGAGGTGAGTCCGGATGTCGTTGTGCACCGCATAGAAGTGCGCCGCGAAACGGCTGATCGGAATGAGCACGAGCAGCGCGATCAGGATCCACTTCAGCTTCCGCCCGCGTGCGAAGAAGATGACGAACGGCCAGATGAGATAGAACTGCTCCTCGGCGGAAAGCGACCACAGGTGCGAGAAGAAGCGGTTCGAGGGCGCCGAAGCGAAGAGGCTGTAGAGGTTGTAGGTGTACGTGTATAGCCACTCCCAACTGTACGCGAAGGCCGCCGGCTCGCGGATCCACAGGTAGGCGACCGTGCAGATCGCCAAGTAGCCGAAGTAGAGCGGGAAGATGCGCAGGGACCTGCGCCAGTAGAAGTTCCGCAGGTAGCTCGCGAACGGGCGTTCTCGCTGACTGAGCAGGATCGACGTGATCAGGTAGCCGGACAGGATGAAGAAGTACTGAACGGACACCCAACCGCATTGGAAATAGCCGTAGTGCGCGATGATCACGAACAGGGCGCCTAGCCCGCGGCTGCCGTCGAACGCGGGGACGTAGCGCGGTGCGCTCGATTGCGCGATCTGCGGCGGTGCATCGACGCCGGCGGTCATGAGGCTCGGAGCGCTCGCTGCTTACGGAACCACCACCACGCGTACGCGTAGTGCATCGCGGATGCGGCCATCATGAACGAGAGCGCGTACGCCACGCCGACCGTCGGCCACATGCGCGCCAGCGTCGCGAGCACGAGCGTGTTCACCGTCAGGCCGATCGCTGACAGGATGATCCCGATCTTGAGCGTGTTCGTCACGAGGTAGAACGTGTCGTTCGCGATGGAGAACGACATGACGACGAAGCCCGGCAGCAGGATCAGCATGATCTGCCACACCGGCTCGTGGAAGTCGGTGGGAAGAAAGTTTTCGATCACCCAGTGGATGATCGGCAGGGACAGGAGAAGAGCCGCGGAGATCAGTCCGCCGGTGATCAGGCTGGCGCGCACGTACATGCGCTGGAAACGATCCAGGTCCTTGAGACCGGCGAGCTCGGAGAGAGCCGGCAGCATGTTTCGGCTGATGCCCTGCATCAGCAGGAGCGGAACGCTCAGGATGCGCTGGGCGATGTGCAGATAGGCGACCCAATCGCTCACGCCCCACTTTTCGAGGAACAGGCGCGGGAGCACCTGATTGCCGAGCGCGTCGATGCTGCGCACGAGGCCGAGCCGTAGCCCGAGTGGGAACCCGCGCGCGAGCGGCACGTCGCGGACGTGGCCTGTGATCTCGCGCACGCTCGGCAATTCGGTCGTGTCGGTCCGGCGCACGCCGCGGTAGAGCAAGACGGCCAAGGCCGAACCCAGAACCGACGCCAGCAGCGTCCCGATCACCGCGCCCGCACCGGAGCCCGTGATGAGCGCGCCCACCAGCGTGAAGACGACGCGAATCGCTTCGTGCACGTTCTCGACCTGCGTGAACGCGAGCATGCGACGCGTCCCCTGTAGGGCCGCGGAGACGACGATGCGCGGCATCTCGATGAACGGCGTGAACGCGAGCCATCCGGCCCAGCGCACGGGATCCGCGGAGACATCGAAGTAGCGCGCGATCAAGGGCAGCAGCGTGAAACCGAGCACGGCGAGAACGACGCCGATCGCCACGTACGCCTTCGCGAGGAACGCGAGCCAAGGCGCGATCTTGTCGAGTTGACCGCGCGCGCGAGCGGTCGCGATCTGCGAGATGGTCACTCCAAACGGGCCCTGGTTGAGCAAAAACCAGAGCAGCGAGTACAGCGCGGTCGCGACGATGTACTGGCCCGAACCGTGGGCGCCGAGCGCGTACGTGAGGAGGAACGCGCTGACGAGACTGCAGGCGGCGTTGAACAGCGCTCCGGCCTGAAGCGTCGCGGCGTCGCGCACAAAGCGGCGCTTCAGGAACTCCTTGAACTTCACGAGCATTCGGCGCCGCGCCGAGAGTTGCGCGGCGAGCGACCGGCGGACCTCCGCCGGTGCGCGGTGCTCAACGCCCCTCCGGCACCAAGACGAAGTCCTGGAAGTCGTCCATCTTCGAGAGGTCGATGCGCTTGTATCCCAGCGCGTACAGCTTCTCGAGCGTGGCCATCTGCGCCGCGTAGTCGGAGTGCGTGTCCTCGCGCGTGAGCTCGGTCACGATGCCCGGCCTCGGTTGACAGCGCCCGATGAACCCCAGCATCCCGCGCAGCACGCGGTAGTCGAAGCCGTCGGTGTCGGTCTTGATGAAGTCGACGCGCTCGATGCCCTTTTCGCGCGCGTAGTCGTCGAAGACGCGCACTTCGACCTTTTCAGAAAAGAACGCCATCTGGTCGCGCCGGCGATCGACGAGCTCGGCGTCGAGCAAGTTGCCGCCCGGATTGTGCTTGGCCTTCCAGATCGTGACGCGCTCGGCCTTGTCGCCCAGCGCGAAGTTCTCGACGACCACGTTCGGCATCCCGGCGAACCGAGCCGCGCACTTCTCGTAGTGGGAGCGCACCGGCTCGAAGAGCCACGCGCGCGTGTTCGGCCGAGCTTTCAGGATCGTCTCCGCGAAGATGCCGACGTTCGCGCCGACGTCGATATACGAACCGCCTTGCTCGGGAATCCACGGCAGCGACTTCTCGACCGTGTCGGCGATGATGCGTCGCAGGCGCACCTCCCATTCATCGGGCGTCGGCGCCCGGCCGAACCACTTGTAGCGAAGCAATCGCAGCCGCTGGATCGATCGCTTCAAGAGCGGTTCGCGAGGTCGTGTGCTCATCGTGTCGCGTCGTGTGAATTCGGAGAGGCGGAGGATAGCGAGCTGGCACGGTCTTGGGCAGTCCGCGGTGCGATCGTGCGCACGAGTTCGCGAGGCTCGTCGCGAGCGCGCTTCCAGGCAATTCCGAGCGCCGCTAGAGTACGGTGGTAGGCATGGCTTCCGACACAACGACGGCCTCGGAGCCACGATTCATCGGCCGTTTCGCGCTCGCGCTCGCCTGCCTCGTCCTCTTCGTCGTGCTGGTTCGCTCCGCCTGGGTCGGCGAGGACGCGCTCATCAGCATGCGGACCGTCGACCACTTCGTGAACGGTCGCGGGTTGCGTTGGAACATCGACGACCGCGTTCAGACGTTCACCCACCCGCTGTGGGTCTTCGTGCTCTCGGCGGCCTACTCTTTCACGCGGGAGATCTACTTCACGGTCGCGACCGTCTGCGTGTGCTTCTCGCTGGCGGCGTTCGTGGTGCTGCTCCGCCGGCGCTCGCCCGTCTGCATCCTGTTCGTGCTCATCGCGGTGTGTCTGTCGGAATCGCTCGTTAACTTCGGGACGTCGGGTTTCGAGAACCCGCTGACCAACTTCCTGCTCTCGGTGTTCGCGGTGATGTTCCTGCAGCACGATCGAAACCGCGTGCCTTGGCTGCCCTTGTCGCTGACCGCGGCGCTGTGCGCGACCAACCGCTTGGACACGGTCGTCATCTTCGGGCCTGCGTTCGCATTGCTCCTGTGGCGATCGTGGCCGCGCGTTCCGTGGAAGCCGCTTCTTCTTGGATCGTTGCCGCTCGTGGCATGGCTGTCCTTCAGCCTCCTCTATTACGGCTTCGTCGTTCCGAATCCCGCGCCGGCCAAAGTCAATTCGTTCATGCCGCTCGAGTGGTACCTCCACTTCGGTGTGCGCGATTTCGTCGGGCTCTACTACAAGGATCTGGGCAGCGGCGTCCTCGTGTCGCTCGGTCTCGTGTGTGCGGCGCTGTCGATCACCCGCTTCCTGCGCGATCGGTCCGACCACCGCAATGCGTGTCTCGCTGCACTCGGCGCCGGGCTCGTGTTCTATTGCCTGTGCGTGATCCGCGTCGGCGGCGACTTCATCATCGGCCGATATTGGATCTCGCCGATGTGGTTGTCGCTCGTCCTCGTGACCTTCCACTTCGATCGAGCCTGGGAGTGGTGGATCGCGAAGGGACTGGCGCAGCGGCTCGCGGTCGCAGCCGCGACGATCGCCGTCGGCTTCGGGCTGTACCAGGGCGGCCAAGCGCTCGGTCAGCGGATGTACAGCAAGGCCAGCCCCGGAATCCTGCGCTCTCTCGCGCACAAGTACCTGAAGCCCGATTTCACGTGGGAGATCACGCAAGCCGGACTGTACTTCCGCAGGATCGGCGAAGAGGCGCGGCGGGTGCACGAAGAGAGCGGAAAGCGCGCGTTCCCCGTCAGCGTCATCGGCTTCTCCGGCATCGCCGCGGGCCCCGACGTGATCCTCGTCGACATCCTCGGCCTCGGCGATCCGCTGCTCGCTCGACTGCCGCCCATGCGACGTGATTACGAGAACGTCGGTCACCTCGAACGGAAGCTCCCCGTCGGCTACGTGAAGGCGCGCGAGACGGGATCGCTCGACGAGATGGAGCCGCCGATGCGCGCCTACTACGAGAAGATGCGTCTCGTGACGAGCGGTCCGCTGTGGAGCAGCGAGCGCATGAAAGCCATCGTCGAGCTCAACCTGGGCCTCGTCTCGCCGCCGACGCAGTACGACTAACGCGGAATCGTTCGATCGATCGTCCCTGCTCGGTAGGCGGCGATCCGGCGCTCGACGCGGCTCGCGAGCTCGGCATCGCCGGTCTCGCGTGCGCGCTCGAAGGCGCGACCCGCCATCGCGAGCGCGTCCTGGAAGCGGCCGCTCGCCGCGTACGCGCTCGCGAGTGCGTCGAGCAGCCCCGCGTTGCGCGCGCCGCGTGTCGTTGCGATGCGTTCACCGAGCTCGATTGCGCGCGCCGGATCGAGAACGGGCGGCTCGTTCGCCAGGATCCACACCGCGTCGGCGACGGCGGGCGCCCAATCGGGCTTGATGCGCAGGCACTCGCCGAGCGCGGCCAGCGCCTCGGCTGGGCGGCGCATCTGGAGCAGCAGTTGCGCCAGCCCAAAGTGCGCGTTGATCAGGTCCGGCCGCAGGCCGATCGCGCGTCGATAGGCCACTTCCGCTTCCGCGGGACGCCCCAACGCGGCGAGCGCGACGGCGCGGTTGCTATGCGCGCTGGCGAGATAGGGGTCGAGCTCGACCGCTGCGTTCGTCTCGGCGAGCGCCTCTTCGAAGCGTCGCTCGCCGATCAGCGCCGCCGCGAGCGCGTTGCGCACCTTCGGCATCCCCGGCGCGATGACGAGCGCGCGCCGCGCCAGCGCACCGGCCTCGGCGTACACGCCTTTGCGGAGCAACGCTCCCGAGAGGTTCGCGAGCGAGTCCGCGTCGTTCGGCGTGAGCTCGAGCGCGCGGCGAAACTCCGGGATCGCGCCGTCGAGGTCGCCGTTCTGCATCAGGTAGCAGCCGAGCAGATTGTGCGCGACGTAGTCGTCGCCGGCGGCTTTCACGCCCTGCTCGCACATCGTCTTCGTGTTCTCCCACGTCGCGACTTGCTTCGACGTCACGGGTGCGAGCGCGAGCACGATCGCCGCGCCGAGCACGACGGCGAACTTCTGCCAGCGCGCCGCGAGCTCCAGCGCGCCCCACGCGAGGACGATGAACACGCCGGTGAGCGGGATGTACGTGTAGCGATCCGCCATCGACTGCCCACCGACCTGCACGATCCCGATGACGGGCACGAGCGTTCCGAGGAAGAAGAACCAGCCGACGGTGAAGTAGCGCGCGCGCTTTCGAAACCAGATCGCTGCGACGCTGACGAGCGCGATCGCCGCGACGGCCCCGAAAATCGCGGCGGCGCTGAGACTGCCCTTGGGATGCGGATAGTGGAACGCGAGATCGAACGGCCACGCGCCCTTCCCCAAGTACTTGACGACGGCGACGCACGCATTCGAGAGGCGCATCGCGAGCGGCAGCTTCTCGAGCGACTGAATCGCGCCACTCGCGCCCTGTGCGTGCACCGTGATCGCGGCGGACAGAAGCGTGAGCGCGAGGAACGGCAGCTTCTCGAGGACGAGCCGCCGGACACCTAGGCCCTCACGGCGTAGCGGCCAGTAGTCGAAGAGGAGCAGCACGAACGGCCACGTGACGAGCATCGGCTTGCACAACAGGCCCAGGCCGAAGAGGAGCAGCGCGAGCCAGTAGCGCGCAGTGCTGGCGCGTTCCGCGTAGCGCGACCAAGCGAGCAGGCACAGCCAACCAAAGCACGTCGACAGCACGTCCTTGCGCTCGACGACCCACGCCACGGACTCGACGTGCAGCGGATGGATCGCGAACATCGCGGCGACCCACAGGCTCGGTACCCACTGCTTCGTCATGCGCGAGAGCCACGCGAAGCACAGGATCGAGTTCAGCGCGTGGATGGTCACGTTGACCAAGTTGTGCGCGCCCGGATCGACGCCGAAGAGCTCGACGTCGAGCATGTGCGAGAGCCACGTCAGCGGAAACCAGTTGGCCGCAAACGTGCTCGTGAGCGCCCACTTGAATCCATCCCACGTGAGGCCGGCGAGGACGTGCGAGTTCTCGGTGATGTAGTCGCCCGTGTCGTAGACGACGTACTCGTGGTGCGCGACCTGCGCGTACACGGAGAACACGAGGAGGGCGAGCAGCGCGGAGCTGCACAGCGTGCGAAGCTTCGTGCTCGGAGAACGCTCGCTCATGGGACTACGCAGCCGTCCGCAAGCGTCGGGCGACGAGGAACACCGGGTAGCTCGCGACGAGCAGGATCAGCGAATACCGGCTGTTCGTCCAGTCGCTGATCACGGCGCCGACGAGGAAGGCGATCGACCCGACGAGCGCGACGCCGGTCGTCCACGGGTAGCCCCAGGCGCGGAAGGGCCGCGGCGCGTTCGGCTCGCGGCGCCGCAACACGAAGACCGACGTGAACGAGAGCACGTAGCTCGCCACGAAGAAGAAGGAGAGCAGTGCGAGCACGGCTTGAAACGTCCCCGTGACGAGGAACGCGAGCGCGACGCCGGCGCTCGCGAACAGCGCCGGCGCCGGCGTGCCGCCGCGGTTGACGTTCGAGAAGACGGCGGGAAACAGCCCGTCGCGGCTCATCGCGACCGGAACGCGCGACGCGAGGAGGAGCAGCGCGTTCACGCTCGAGAGGAGTGCCAAGATCATCACGACGTGGATGATCGTGTTGCCGCGTTCGCCGAAGAGCGCGAGGCACGCGGTTCCGGCGGGGAACTTGTCGCCTGCCAGGCGCTCCATGCCGAGGACGTGCAGGAACGCGAGGTTCACGAGGAGGTAGATCGCGATCACCGCTAGAACGCCGCCTATCATCGCACGCGGGATGTCGCGACCGGGATTCTTGACCTCCTCGCCGAAGTAGAGGACGCCGTTCCAACCGTCGTACGCGTAGATCACGGACTGCAACGCGACGATCAGCGCGGTCGCGAACGCGGCGCCGTGCGGGAGCGCGAGCGCTGCGGGCGGCGGCTGCGAAGGCGTCGCGGTCAAGAAGAAGCAGGCCGCGACCAGCGCGAGGAACACGAGGGCCTTCAACGCGCTCGTCAATTGCTGTGCTGCATCTCCGACGCGGATGCCGCGCCACTGGAGCACCACGAACGCCAGGACCACGGCCGCCGCGATCGCGGTCATCGAACTTCGGAGCGAGGGCACGAGCACGCCGGTGAACTCACTGATCACGATCGCGGCCGCTACGACGCTGCCGGACGTGGAGATCCAATCGCTCCATCCGACGACGAACGCGGGGTATTCGCCGAGCGCGCGACGGACGAAGACATACTGGCCGCCCGAGCGCGGAACGAGTGTGCCAAGCTCCGCGAGCGAGTTCGCGCCGAGGAGCGCGTACGCGCCGCCCGCGATCCACGCGGCCAGGATCCACGCCGCGTTCGGCAACTGCGCGGCGACTTCGCCCGGCGTGCGGAGGATGCCGACGCCGACGGTGTTGCCGATGGTGACGGCGAGCCCGAAGGCCAAGCCGAGCACTTGCAGCAGTTGGCCGCGCTGCGTCGCGGTCGCCTGCTTCTCTGTCAATCGATCGGTCAGACGTGCACCGCGGGCACGTCGGCCGGCAGCGTGCGCGGGAGTTTACTCGGAGCGCGCCGCCGGACGGAGCCGCGCGTCAGTTCCAGGTGATCTGGACCGCGTTGGTGATGTTCAGCGTGTCGATCGTGCAGAAGTTGGGCGTCGCGTTGCGGTAGATCGCTTGGTAGTAGCCGACCTGGCCGCTCCCAGGCGGCGTTCCGCCGTTCGAGATCGGCGTCACGAGGCCCAGCGCCGGGTTCGGGTAGTACGCCGTGCCGAGCACCGCGTTCTGGCCGCCGAAGCGAAAGATCGTTCCGTCGACGCAACGCACTCCGTCGGCGAACGCGACGCCCGCCGAGTCCTGCGCATTGCCCTTGAAGAACTGCGTGAATCCGATCGGCGTGAGCCCGCTGACGCGCAGCGTCACCGTGTCGGGATTCGTCGTGCCGACGGCGCACATCTTCGCGCCGTCGAGGTGGAACGAGTTCGCGCAGCCGTGACCGGGCGCGCCGCTGGGATTGGGAACGGTGTTCGGCGGCACGCACGGACACGGAGTCGCGAGCGATCCGTCGCCGAAGCAGAAGCCGACACCTGGCTCGCCGCACAGCGAAAGCTTGGCGACGTTGTGAGAGAGGACTCCTCCCCAAGACTTGAACGACCCCCCGACCCAAATCTCCGGTGCGCAGCTCGAGCTGCCCGGAACGACCTCGATCGCACGCACTCCGGCATCGACGACGTCGCTCATGAGCGGAAGCCACGCCGATCCTGTCCAGACCTTCATCTCCGCTTGGGTTTCGCTGCCGAGCGCGACGAGCGACGGGCGACCCAGACCGAAATCGACCGCCAAGAACTTGCCCACGGAGTACCCGGGGTTCGGGAGCGTGGTCCACGCTCCCGCTCGCAGACGCCGCACGTCCGCATTGGCCACGACGTACAACGCCGATCCTCCGCCGTCGTCGTAGACGATCGAGGCGCCTGCGCCGCCGGGAATGTTCGTCCCGGCAGCAGACCAGGTGTTGGACGGTTCGTGGTAGCGCGCGATGCCGTTCACCGCCACCGGACCGGCTTGGTTGAAGTGGCCCGTCGCGTAGATGTAGCCGTCGTAGAACGCGAGCGAGTTCACCGATCCGTTCAACGCGCCTCCGGGCGTGGACCAGCTCGCGCCGTTCCACGCGCGCAACCCCCCGGAATTCAACCCGGCGTAGAGCAGGTTGCCGTGTGGGAGCAGGTCGTTGACGACCGAGCTCAGGCTCGGACCGATCGCGGACCACTGCACGCCGTCCCAACGCGCCATGCCGCCCGTCGGGATCCCGTCGGCCTTGGTGAAGCGCCCGTGTGCGTAGAGTGCGAGTCCGCTGCCGTCGTCGAACACCTCGAAGCCGGTGACCGAGAAGTCCATGCCGCTCCCGAGCGCGTCCCAGCCGCTACCGTTCCAGCGCGCGACGCGGCCCGCGGCCACCGCGCCAGCGGCGCCGAAGCCGCCGCCCGCGTAGAGCGCGGGACCCGTGCCGTCGTCCAAGTAGCGCAAGCTCTCGATCGACCCGGTGCCTTGTCCGCTCGCTCCGAAACCGGACCACGCGGAACCATCCCAGCGCGCGACACCAAAGACGCCCGCCGTTCCCGCCGACTCAAACGTGCCCGCGGCGACGAGATCGGATCCGCTTCCGTCGTCGAAGACTCCGACCGCTTGAACCTCGGTGGGCGACGAGAGCGTGAACCAACGACCATGACCGAGGCCGGACCCGCCCACGGGCAACCACGACGATCCGTCCCAGCGCAGGATCCCGTACGTCTGAAGTGGGAACGAACCCACGACGTTGCCCGCGGCGTACAGCGAAGGTCCGCTTCCGTCGTCGGAGACCGTGAGCAGCGAGACACCCTGATCGAGCGCGCCCTCCCCGACTCCGGTGCGCACCGATGACCAGCTCGCGCCGTTCCAGCGCGCGACGTTCCACACGTTGACGCCCGCCACGGTGCGGAAACGGCCGGCGAGGTAGAGCTTCTGCCCCGTGCCGTCGTCGTGCGAACGCAGATCGCTCGCGATGGTGCATCCCGTGAAGTCCGTCAACGCTCCGAGGCTGGTCCATGCCACGCCGTCGAGTCGCACGACCGCGGGGGCGCACGAGCAGCACGTGCCGCCGCTGTACGAAATGCCGTACAGCTTCAGACCGGAGCCATCGTCGTAGGCTTCAAACGGTCCGCGCACGCTGGCCCCGTTCGGGACCGCCGACCATGTGCTTCCGTTCCAGCGCGCGATCCCCGGCACGGTGAGCGCACCGACCATCGTGAACGATCCTTCGATGATCAGCTCGAGACCCGCTCCCAGATCGACCAGGTCGTAGCTGCGGACGCTGCCATTGGGTTGATCCGCGAGCGGTGACAGATTCGTCCCGTTCCACGTCGAGATCCGCGGATTGGAGCTGGTGCCGACGTACAGCGCTCCGCCCAGGACGAACATCGCGTCGATCGGGACGGTGACACCGGTGTCGCTCCACGCTGCGCCGTTCCACTTCGCGAGCGCGGTCGTCGACTGCGTGCCTGCGCTGAAGAGGTTCGTGCCACTCACGAAGAGCGACGGTCCGTTGCCGTCGTCGAAACCCGTGACGCCCGTGATGTTCAGGTTTGCGTTCGGCGGACCCACCACGCCATCGACATGGAACCCCGGGCTCGCTTCGAAGCACAACTGCTGACTGGACGCCGGCAATCGCGTCAGCGCCGACAGGACGATCAGGGACGACAGTGTTCGCATCGATGCCATGGAACGACTCCTTGCGCGTCGCGGGGTGGTCGGAACTCGTCTGCGATCCTCCGCTCTTCTGCCGGTCTCGGCAATGAGCGTTTCTCGCGGGCCGGTGAGGGTAGTTTGCTGAGCCACTCGAGTACGCCCCACACGTTTCCACGGCCCCCGAAGGGTCAGAAAAACGAGATTCGACGCGATCGAGACGGCGGGGTCCCGCAGCTTGGACCGGTTCGAGCGAGCGGCCCCGCCTAGAGCCGCGCTTCAAGCGCCGCGCACACCGTCTCCAACACGCGGATGCGCGCGAAGCGTTTGTCGTTCGCCGGCACGAGGTGCCACGGTGCGAGCTTCGAGCTGGTGCGCGCCACCATGTCGTCGACCGCAGCTTCGTACTGCGGCCGCTTCGCGCGATTCCGGTAATCGTCGGCGGTGATCTTGTACTTCTTGTACGGAGTCCGCTCGCGCTCCTCGAAGCGGCGCATCTGTTCTTCGTGGCTGATGTGCAACCAGAACTTCACGAGGACGATGCCGTGTTCGGCGAGGTGCTCCTCGAATCCGTTGATCTCGTCGTAGGCGCGGCTCCATTCGGCCACCGTCGCGAAGCCTTCGACGCGTTCCACGAGAACGCGGCCGTACCAGCTGCGGTCGAAGATGGCGACCGTTCCGTCGCGCGGCAGCTCGCGCCAGAAGCGCCACAGGTAATGGTGGGCCCGCTCTTCCTCGGTGGGAGCGGAGATCGCGATGACGCGCTGGTTCTCGAGGTCGATCGCGCGCGCCAACCTCCGGATCGTGCCACCCTTGCCAGCGGCGTCCCAACCCTCGAAGACGATGACGGTCGCGATGTCTTTGCGCCGCGCGCGCTGCGTCAGGTGCGCGAGTCGCTCGGACCCCTCTTCGAGCGCGACTTCGTAGCGGTCGTCCTCCAGCGCCGACGAGAGATCGAGGGTCTCCAGCACGCCCCGCTCACCGCGCGCGGGAGAACTCGTTTCGACGGCCGGCGTAGAGGGCTTCGGCGCGACGCGCGCCGAGAGCCGCTCCAGGAGCGCACGCGCGACGGTGAGGTTGCGATAGTGTCGATCCGTCGATTCGACGACGAGCCAAGGCGCGGCACTCGTGTTCGTCGCGTTCACGAAGCGCTCGGCGATCGGAAGGGTCTCGTCGTAGCGGTCGTGGGTGTCGAGATCGCGCGCATCGATGCGCCAGCTCTTGTCCTCGTTCTTCCGGCGCTTCTCGAGCCGCCGCTTCAGCTCCTTCTTCGGGAGGTGGAGCCACACCTTGACGAGCAGCATGCCGTCGGCGACGAGCGTCTCCTCGAGATAGCGGATGAGCTCACAGCGCCTGTCGAGTTCCTTGGCGCTGATCGTCCCGTCCACCCGCTCGCGCACCGTCGTCGCAGCCCATCCGCCGATGAAGATGGCCGTCTCTCCGTCGCGCGGCATCGCGTTCCAGTAGCGCCAGGCGCGCGGTCGCGCGCGCTCCTCGTCGGTGCGCTCGCCGAAAAGGTGGATACGGAGATAGCGCGCATCCACCCAGTCGCCCATCTCGGCGAGGAGATCGCGCATGCCCATGCGATCATCGCCCGCGACGAGCACGAGGACTGCGAAGTCGGATCGGCGCAGGTCGTACTGCGCGTTGACCAGGCCGACGCGGAGATCGGGGACGAGCTCCTCGTACTCCTTCTTCGCGATCGTGTGACCGCGTTCCACTGTCTCGAACAGCGAACGCTCGGCGGTCATCAGCTCCGAGCCGCGCGCGCGGCGACGCGGCCGTGCTTCTTGCGTTCCATTTCGGACAGCATGCGCTTGCGCAGGCGCAGGTTCTTCGGCGTCACTTCGAGGAGCTCGTCGTCCTCGATGTACTCGAGCGATTCTTCGAGCGACATGATGTGCGGCGGCGGCAGCTTCACGTTCTCGTCTTTGCCCGCCGAGCGGATGTTCGTGAGCTTCTTCTCGCGGCACACGTTGAGGCCGAGGTCGTTGTCCTTGTTGTTCTCGCCGACGATCATGCCCTCGTAGACCGGCGTGCCGGGCGCGACGAAGAACGAGCCGCGGTCGAGCAACGCGAACATGGCGTAGGGGACCGAGTCGCCGGTGCGGTCGGACACGAGGACGCCGTTCGTGCGGCGCGGAATCGGCCCGCCGTCGGGACGCCAGCAATCGAAGACGTGCGAGAGGATCGCTTCGCCTTGGCTCAGTGTCATCATCGCGGTGCGTGCGCCGATGAGACCGCGCGACGGGCACAGGAACTCGAGGCGCGTGTGCAGGCCGAACGGCTCCATGTGCGTCATCTCGCCACGACGTTTGCCGAGGTATTCGATGATGCGGCCGGCGTGCTCGGTCGGGACTTCGATCGCCGTGCGCTCGTACGGCTCACAGCGCTTGCCGTCGACGTCCTTCAAGATGACGCGCGGCTTGCCGACGGAGAACTCGAAGCCTTCGCGGCGCATGTTCTCGATCAAGACGCCGAGGTGCATGACGCCGCGGCCCTTCACTTCGAAGCCGTCCGACGCCTCCGGATTCGCGAGGATCAGCGCTACGTCGCGCAGCGCGGCGCGCTCGAGACGCGCGAGGATCTGCCGGCTCGTCACGAACTGGCCTTCTTGGCCGGCGAACGGCGAGTTCGAGACGAAGAACTCCATCGAGATCGTCGGCTCGTCGAGCGTGATCGCGGGCAGCGGCTCTTGGTTCTCCACCGGGCAGAGCGTGTCGCCGATCGTCAGATCCTCGATGCCGGCGACGACGGCGATGTCGCCGGCCTTAACCTCTTCGACGGCGATGCGGTTCAGCCCTTCGTAGCGGTACAAGCCCTTGATCGGGAAGACGAGCGCCTTGGGGCGCGTGGGATTGCACACAGCCACGCGTGCACCGTTGCGCAACGTCCCGCGCGCGACGCGGCCGATCGCGATGCGGCCGAGGAAGTCGTCGTGGTCGAGCGTCGCGGCTTGGAACTGCACCGGCGCGTCGTTGTCGCGGTGGGGGTGCGGCACGCGGTCGAGGATCATGCGGAACAGCGGCTCGAGGTCCGTCGTCTCGTCGTCCATCTCGTCGATCGCATAGCCGTCGCGTCCCGATCCGTACACGATCGGGAAGTCGAGCTGTTCATCATGGGCGCCGAGCTCGACGAAGAGATCGAAGATCTCGTCGAGCACTTCCGCGGCGCGCTCGTCAGGCCGGTCGATCTTGTTGATCATGACCATCGCGCGCAGGCCGTTCTCGAAGGCTTTGCGCAGCACGAAGCGCGTCTGCGGCATCGGGCCTTCGGCCGCGTCGACGAGAAGCAGCACGGCGTCCGCCATGCGCAGCGTGCGCTCGACCTGGCCGCCGAAGTCGGCGTGGCCGGGCGTGTCGACGATGTTGATGCGCGTGCCGTGGTAGTCGATGGCCGTGTTCTTCGCGAGGATCGTGATGCCCCGCTCGCGCTCCTGCGCGTCGGAGTCCATCGCGCGCTCCTGAACCACTTGGTTCTTTCGGAACGTGCCGGCGAAGCGAAACATCGCGTCGACGAGCGTGGTCTTGCCATGGTCGACGTGCGCGATGATGGCGATGTTGCGGATCGGTTTCTTCGTGTGGGGCATGTCTAGCTCTGGACTTGATGAACCCGATCGAGACGGTAGGTCTTGAGCAGACCTGAGCGCACGCACTCGGCTTCGAGGTAATTCTTCTTGTCGTGTTGAAAGAGGAGGCGCGGCGACACGGGGAGGTGCGCGAGCGCGCCTTCCTCACCGTAGACCAGTGTGACACGCCGTTGCGTGCGGCACGCTTCCTCGAGCGAGCGCAGTCGAGGCGTGAGCCGCGCCGGCCGCGGCGTCGACGACGCGAAGGTGATCGCGGCGCCGGTGCGCGCCTGCAAAGCCGGCCAATCGACGTCGGTGTCCGGCTCGGCGCGCGCGATCGCGGCTTGGCACGCTTCGAGCACGCCCCAGCACGACACGGCGTCGGGGAGCGCGCGGTGGTGGACGTCGACTTCGATCTCGAGGTGCTGACAGAGCGTGTCGAGCTTGTGGTCGGGTGAGTCGGGGAACGCGCGCCGCGCGAGGCGCAGCGTGTCGAGCATGTGACCCGGCGGGATCGGAAGCCCGGTGCGCGTGAACTCGAAGGCCAAGACGTGCGCGTCGAAGTGCGCGTTGTGCGCCGCCATCCAGGGCAGCGGCCCGCACGCCGCGCCGAGCCAGGCGGTGAAGCGGGCGAGCACCTCGCTCGCGTCCGGTGCCTGGCGCACGTCGTCCTCCGTGATGCCGTGGATCGCGGTCGCGTCGGCGTCGATCGGCACCTGCGGGCGCACGAGCGAGTCGAACCGGTCGGCGATATCGCCGTCGACGACGAGCACCGCACCGAGCTCCAACAGGTGGGGCGTGCCGCGCGCGGTGGCGGTTTCAGTGTCGAGGACGGCGATGGGCAGGGTCATGGCGCAAAATGGGCGAGAGATTCTACTCGCGATCGCACGGACGGACAACGTCGGCGCGCCGCTCACAAGAGTCGCAGCACAGCCACCACACCGCCCTTTTGAGCGACGTTGACGACCTTCTTGCGCGACGCGCGGCCGAGAATGCCGAGCCGTTGCTCGCTCGCGAAGAGGCCGAGCACCGAGAAATACTCCGCGCGACCGATGTTGCCCTCCTCGTCGATCACGGGGAAATCCTTCTCGGCCACCGGGTAGTAGCGCTGCGCGACCCACGCAAACGGCTCGCGCAGCGCGCGCGCGAGCGCGGTCTCCCACGCCTTCTCATCGCACTCGCGTCCGAGCAGGATCCCTTCACCGCCGTACGCGCGGTTGGGTTTGAGCAGGATGTCTTCGCGGTTGCGAACGAGCCACTTCACGAGCTCGACGGGCTGTCCACTCGGATCGATGCTCGACGTGTCTTCGACGATGCGCGTCCAGGGGATGTGCTGAGTGAACACGCGCCGCTCGTCCTGCGTGAAGTGCGCTTGGAACTCGGGCGACGTGAACACCTGGAACGCACTCTTGTGATCGAACTCCGCGGCGAGGGACGAGACGCAGCGGCCCGTCTTCAACGCGAAGCGCAGCGCGGACAAGTCCGCACCCGCTTCCTCCTTCGCCGCGAGATCGTTGATCTCGTGGTCGCGGTACACGAGGTCGATCGGGTGGTCGCCGTAGAACATCTCGCTGCCGACGAGGCGCAGCTCGCGCGGATCGACGTGCCAGGCCTCGACGCCGAGGGATCGCAAATAGGCGGCGTTGCGCGGGAACTCGGAGATCCCGCCCAATAGATCGGTGTACTGGCACAGCGCGATGTTGAAGCGCTTCAAGCGCAGGTAGCGCGCGTGGTCGGCCAAGATCTCGAGCAGCACGCGCCGCGGATCGTCGTTGGGCTCGAGGAGCAGCGTCGGAGCATTGCGGCGTAGCGCCGGCACGACGTGTTTCAGAATGATGTCCTCGACCGTCGGCGCGACGTACGTGCCGCCGGCGCCGGTCGGGTTGAACTCGAAGAACTGCGTGCTCTTCACCCAATCGGCGGAACCGAAATCGGTCGAGCAATCGAAGCGTCCGTAGAAGACTTCGTCGGGCTTGCGGCCCTGAGAGAGGTCGGCGATCCAACGTTCCTCCCGCTCTTCGAGCGGGAGGAGGCGGCGCACGGCCGGCTCCGCGAGCCACAGCCGGTAGAGCTTCGCGTGCGCGCCGTCGAGGACGCGCGTGACGCGGTGCAAGTACGCGCGCTGGTTTCCGCCGAGCACGCGCGGCCGGAGCATCACCGGCGTCGGACGCGGCGTGCCGTCGTCGTCCTCGTACACGATGCCGCGCTCGAACGCTTCGGCCTGAACGGCGCGCTTGATCGATGCGAGCTCGAGCGCGGGGACGCGCTCGAGCAGGCCGTTGAGCGTCGTGCCCAGGCTGTCGCGCAGATTGCCGCCGCGCAGGAAGGGAGTGGGCTGCACCATGACCGGCGATCTTATGCGATGTGCGCGCCCGGACCGTACCGGCTAGAGTCGACGACATGAAGTTCATTCCCATCGCCGTCGTGCTTCTGTCGCTCGTCGCATGGACCGCCGCGCAAGACGGCGACGCCGAACCGGCGATGGCCGAGCCCACGGAACAGCACGCGCTGCTCGAGAAGAAAGCCGGCACGTGGGACGCCACGGTCGAGATGCCGGGGACGGGCGTGGTCGGCCACGCGACGTACACCGCCAAGGTCGATCTCGGGGGGCTGTGGCTCGTCGGCGATTATCGAGGCGACTTCGCGACCACGCCTTTCAGCGGCCACGACGTCACCGGCTACGACTCGCAGCGACAGAGGTACGTGTCGATCTGGGTCGACTCGTGGGTCGACCATCCGATGACGCTCGAAGGGGAGTACGACGCGAAGACGAAGACGCTCGCGCTGTGGACCGAAGGACCGGATCCCACGACGGGCAAACCGGTCAAGGAGCGCCACGATCACAAGTTCGTCGACGCCGACACGTGGAGCTACACGATGAACCGAGCGCAACCCGACGGCACGTTCGCGCCGTTCATGACGATCACGTACAAGCGGAAGAAGTAGGCGGGATCCGCGAAGCGCTCACCCCGCCAGCGACTGGAACTCCGGCAATCCGTGCAGCACGTCGAGGTCTGTGTTGTGCGCGAGTTCCGACCGAATGAAGAAGCCGCGCTCTCGCGCCGCCGAGAGCGCCTCGACGGCTTCGGCGAGGTCGCCCAGGATCGCGCGCACGCAGGCGACGTTGAACGCCGTGTAGCCGTCCTTCGGCGCGAGCGCGCGCGCACGGGCCGCTTCCGCGCGCGCTTCGTCGGCTTGACCCATGCGCGCGAGCAGCATCGCCAGGTGCAGTCGCGCTTCTTGATTGTCCGGGACGAGCGCCAAGTGCGCGCGCGCGGCGGCGATCCCCGAGTCGGCGGTCGTCAGCGCCTCTTCGTAACGATTCAAGCGCTGCAGCACGCAGTACAGGTGGTCGTATGACGCGATGTGCGTCGGCGCCAGCGCGATCGCGCGCTGCAAGAGTGGCGACGCGTTCTTGAAGTTGCCGGCGCGCGCCAGGCTCGCTCCGAGCAAGCGGTGCGCGAGCCACTCGTCCTGGTCGAGCTGGATCGCCAAGCGGTACTCGCGCTGCGCGTCGGCGGAATGTCCCGACAGGTGCCACGCGAATCCGAGCGACGTGTGCGCCTCGGCGCAATTCGCATCGAGCGCCAGCGCGCGCCCCGCGTTCTCGCGGGCCTCGTCCAAGTACGCGCTGTCGCCGTCCCAGTAGAGGTACTTGCGCACCATCGCCTCGGCCATGCCGGCGTACGCGATCGCGCAGTACGGATCCTCTTCGATCGCGCGGCGGAACGAGCTCACCGCGGCGAGCAGGTGTTTCGTCGAGCCGCGGTGGAGCAGGGCGTGCGCGCTGCGTGCGAGCGCGCGGCTTTGTTCGACGTTGCGCTTGACCGTGTCCGGCGGTCGGCGAGCGATGTCCGATAGGCGCTTCTTCACCGAGCGCACGACGCCGCGCACGAGGCCGGCTTGCAGGCCCCATTCGTCCTTGTCGTCGTATTCGACGCGGTCGCGCCAGATCTCGCGCAGCTTCGGCGCCGACTTCTCGCCGTCCTTGTCGTACTGCTCGAGCATCAGGTCGAGCTTGCCGTCGGAGCCCTCGACCGCGAGTTCGGCGCGCAGCACGAAATCGAAGGGCGTGCTCGCGGGTGGGTTTGCGTCGTCGAGCAGGCTGACGGTGAGTCCTTTTACGCGCGCCAGCTCGAGCGCCAAGTCCTTGCGCAGCGATCCCGAGAGCGCGAGGCACGCAGCGAGGCTCGATCCGACGCACGCGAGCGGCGGAACGAGGATCGTGGCCGACGCGTTACCGACGGGCGCGCCGCCGTTCGGCGAAACTCCGCCATCCGCGAGCGTTTGCAGCGCACCGTGCGTCGCTTCGGCGTCGGCGAACCGCGCGGACGGCAGTGGATCGAGGCACTTCATGATGAAGTCCTCGAACGCTTGCGGGATGCCGCGCCTCACCTCCGACGGGCGGCGCGGCCGGCAGTCGAGGATCGCCATGCACACTTCCGGGAAGCTCTTTCCGGGGAAGGGGAGTTGGCCCGTGATCGCGTGATAGAGCACGGAGCCGAGCGCGAACACGTCGGAGCGCACGTCGAGATCGTCGCCGCGCACTTGCTCGGGCGACATGTAGAGGACGGTGCCGACGAGCATCCCGTGCTGCGTGATGCTGCCCTCGTTCGACGCGCGTGCGATGCCGAAGTCGAGCAGCTTCACGGTGCCATCGTCCTGCACCATGATGTTCGCCGGCTTGAGGTCGCGGTGGATCAGGTGCGAGCGGTGGACGAGCGAAAGCGCCAGCGTCACCTGCAGCGCGATGCGCATGCACTCTTCGTAGCCGAGTGACTGCTCCTTGATGATCTTGTCGAGCGGTCGGCCCTGCAGGAACTCCATCGCGATGAACGACGTGCCCTGGTCCTTGCCGTACTCGTAGATCGTCGCGATGTTCGGGTGCGCGAGGTTCGACGTGTGCTTGGCTTCGCGCAGGAAGCGGTGATCCGCGGCGGGATCGATCTCCGCGTGCGCGCGCAGGATCTTGAGCGCGACGGTCCGGCCGAGCTGCAGATCGACCGCGCGGTACACCTCCGAGAGAGGGCCTTCCCCGAGGCGGTCGGTCTCGGGGTCGAATTGGAAGTGCGCAAACTGCATCGGCGGACGTCGACCTGCCGCGGATGGAGCGACCGGTGAGCTGGTGTGGAAATTCATTATGTAGGGGAGCGCGCGGCAATGCGACCGGCAGCGGCGTGCTGGCGCGGCCCTGGCGGAGATGGCATCTAGGGGAACATGTCGTCACCTACAGGTCCGGATCCTGAACCGCGCGTCGAAGCCGCGCTCGTGCCGTTCACGGAAGGGGATTTTCATGCCCTCTCGCCGGCCCTGGCACGTGATCCTCAGTTCAACGACCGCCGCCTCGAGCTACGCCGAAAACTCCTGGCGCTGGCCAAGGTGTTCTGCGCGCAGGCCAAGGCCAGAGGTGTCGCGCTCGACGCGCGCACGAGCCTCCACAATCCCAACGCGTTCAATCAAATGCAGGTCAAGCGGATGTGGACCTATGTGTGCCGCACGAAGGCCGAGAAGACGCGCTTGCGCCGGACGATCGGCGCGGAGCTCGCCAAGGATCTCGATTCGGCCTATCGCAACGCGTACCTGTGCGTGGCGCTCGAGGCCGACGCGATCGAGGTGTCGCTCCGCATCCATGCCGACGCGTGGTTCGACGGTCAGAACCTCGTGCACCGCGTGCGCGCGGAGGGCGTCGACGGGTGGAAGCGACTGCTCAACGAGCTCGAAGGTTTCCGGCTGCGCCTCGCCGATTGGAAAGGGGAGTGGCCGTGTGGTGCGCTGACGCGCGAGCGCGTCGAAGAGTTCTTGAAGTACTTCACCCCGGGCGAGCACTCGCTCGCGATCGAAGCGCGCTTTCCGGCCCCGTTCGGATCGCGCGGCGAGGCGCTGTCCGTCGAGATGCCTGCGCGCATCGTCGAGATGCTCGTGAAGCTGATCCCGATGTACCGCTACGCGGCGTGGTCGGAGGAGAGCGACTTCTTGTTCAAGAAGTGAGCGCTAGAAGCTCAGCTGCAGCTCGACCATCAACGCCTCTTCATGGTCCGTGGAGCCGTCGTCGAGCTCGACTTCGTCCGAGTAGAGCGTCTCGATGAACGCGTGGCGCACGGTCAAGTGCCGGTTCGCGATCCAGTTGAGTCCGATCGAGAACGTGCGGATGCGGTCGGTGAACGTGCCCGGCACTGTGAGCGGCGAGTTGTCGAGATCTGAATCGAGATCGAGCTCCGACCACCGCCCTGCCAAGACCCACGCGCCACGACCCTCGCCGTTCACGGGGTTCCACGGCCGGCTCGGAACCACACCGCGGAACGTCTTGGATTCCCCGGTAAGAACGCGCGCGATCGACACGTACGCGCCTCGAAAGGCGACGTCGTCGCTCGTCGTACCGGACTCCATTTCCTGCTGTATGTGGGCGTACTCCGCTTGCAGGAACCAGGGGCCTTCGAACCACGCGAACTCGAGGCCCGCGCGCAGCCGTTGTCCGTCGAGTCGCGTGCCGGCGTCGAACTCGAGGACGGAGAGTCCGAGCTCATTGTTGATCGTCGTACCGCCGACGTCTTCGTCCTGACTCCCGATCGTTCCCGCGAGCCCGATCTGCAGGTTCTCGAACGTCGTTCCCGGCTCGTCGGCGAACGGGTGCCACATGGCGCGCGCCGCGACGTCCTTGCTGCTCGTCGTGTCGGAGCCGCCCGTGCCGTTGTAGGCCGCGAGACCGTACTCCCACGCTTTCGACTCGCTGTCGCCCTTCAAGAAGATCCCCTGATCTTCCGCGGGGGAGAACTGATTGAGGATCGAGAAGCGCGGGAAGTCGATCGGGCGCCGGCTGCGCACTTCTTCGAGACCGAACGGCGCTTTCGCGCGACCGAACATCAGGCGTGCTTCGTCATGGGGCATGTCGAGGCCGATCCAGGCCTCTTCCATCTCGGTGCCCTCGGGCAGGAAGTTCGGCTCGAGGAAGACGCGCAGTGCGCCCGCGAGCTTCGCGCCGACCTCGAGCCGCATCCGCCGCACGTCGAAGTCGGTCGACGGCTCGCGGTGGTCATCGAAAACGTTCGCGCCGAACTGGAACAGGCCGCCGATGACGAGCTCGTTCTCGCCGTCGGCCGAGCGCAAAAAGAAACCGCCGTCGTAGCCAGTGGCTGCGAGCGGCGGTTGCGGTTTGTCCTGTGGCGGCACGTCCACCGCTGCGAGTCCACCGAGCGACGCGATCAGAACGACGAGCATCGGGTGTTGTCGCGGCGGGCGTCGACGGCGTGCTGGCTGCGTGGCGGGATCAGCCGCGGGCCTTGCGCGCGAGTGCTTCGCGGTATTCCGTGAGCGTCTTCTCGAGGCTCTTGTCGATCCCGGCGGCTCGAGTTTGGACCTCGATGGCCTTCTCGATGTTGCCTTGCGTGAAGTACACGCGCGCCACCGTGTCGAGAACCGACGCGTTCTTGCCGCCGGTCAGCTCGTTCGAACGCTCCGCCAGCTCGAGAGCGAGAGCGATGTCGCGGTTTGCGAGGGTGCTGTCCGGATCGACGATCGACCAAGCGAGCTGGTTCAACGTCCCCGGGTCGTCCTTACCGATGCCGGTGAGCACCTGGCGTCCCCACGCGTACGCGGCGGTTTCGTCCTTCTTGTCGACGAGCAGCAGGTCGAACTTGGTCGCGGCGTAGCTCAGGTACTGGCCGCCCTCGATCGCGATGAGCTCGTCGGCCGCACGGACCGCGGCATCCCAATCGCGGTCCTTCTTGGCCGTCTGGACGATCTGCATGAGTGACATCGCTTTTGCTTCCACCACCGCCTTCGCGCGGTAGGTCTTCGCGGCGCTCTCGATGTCGTACTTGTCGGCGATGATCTGCGCGAGCGGCGTGTCGAGCTCCATGGGGTGACCGATGAACGCGATGCGGCCCTGCTTGTCGACGACGAACGAGCACGGGATGCCGCGGCGTCCCGCGGCGACCATCCACGCATCGGAGGTCGTGCGATCGGTGTCCCACGAGACGGTGTACCCCATCTTGTCGCCCTTGTCGGCCACCATCGCGCGCGCTTTCTCGAGCGTGTTGCCGCGCTGGTCGGCGGCCGAGACGCCGATCACGGTCAGGCCCTTGTCGGCGTACTGCTTCTGGAGTTGCGAGAGGTGCGGGAACGCCGCGATGCACGGTCCGCACCACGTGGCCCAGAACTCGACGACGTACACACGACCCGGTTCGAAGCTCTTCACCGCCGAGCCCTTCAACCATTCCGCGATCGTGATCGCCGGCGCTTTGTCGCCGACCATCAACGCGAAGGGCTTCTCCGCAGACGCCGCCGAGGTCTTGTCCGCGTGGGTCGTCGCTGACTGACCGTGGACCAGCGGCAAGCCGCAGCTGAGCGCGGCGGCCAAGAGCAAGATGCGAAACTTCATGAGAGCCCCTCTGTGTGTGGTGGTGATCGATGCGCGCCGTTCCTGCCGCGCGCGACAGCCTTCCATTATGTCTTCAGCGCCGCCCGCTGTCCCCTCGGTAGATCCGCGCGCACGCCCGCTGAGGCGGGCATCGCGTTCGAAGTGTGTTCGGCGTCGCGGCGTCGCGGTCCGGCGGGAGTGGCGCTAAATTGCCGGCGATGAACACGTTTCTCGCCACCCTGCTCTTCATGCTGCCCACGCCGGAGCCGCTCCAGACGTCGAGCGACGCCGTGCTCGCGAAGCGCGCGCAAGAGGTCGCCGCACTCGTCGCCGCCGAGCCGAAGTGGGCCGATGACCTGTTCGACGCGGCGTTCTTGAAAGCCGTGCCGCCGGAGCAACTCAAGACGCTCTGCTCGGGCATCTTCGGAAAACTCGGTGCGATCGCCTCGATGCCGCGCACCGAGTCGACGAGCGCGCTATCTGCCAAGTATGAAGCGATCTTCGCGAACGGCTCCGTGATGCCGGTGACGCTGGGTCTCTCGTCCGCGCAGCCGCACGCGATCGTGACGTTGTGGTTCGGCGCGCCGGCACCAGGGATCGCGGATCTGCCCGCCGCGATCGAGATGCTCAAGGCGTTGCCCGGCCAAGTGTCGTTCGGCCTGTACGAACTCACGGCGGATGCGCTCGTGCCGCTGGCGGAGCTCGAACCGGATCGTGCGCTCGCGATCGGCTCGGCGTTCAAGCTCTACGTCCTCGGAACGCTGATCAGCGAAATCTCGCTCGGCAAGCGCAAGCCGGAGGGCATCGTGCGGCTCGAGAACCAATACTGCTCGATGCCGTCGGGGAAGTTGCAGACGTGGCCGCGCGGGACGCCGCTCACGCTGTATTCGCTCGCGACGTTCATGATCAGCGAGAGCGACAACACCGCGACCGATCACCTCTTGTTCGCGCTCGGACGCGAGCGTGTCGAGTCGATGCTCGGCGAGATGGGCAACTCGGCGGTCGAGCGCAACGTGCCGTTTCTTTCGACGGGCGAGATGTTTCGCTTGAAGCTGACGACGAAGGGCCTGCTCGCCGACAAGTACCTGAAGATGGATGCCGCACAGCGGCGCGTCTATCTGGAAGGGATCCTGGTCGAGACGCCGCTGAGCGCGGACTCGATCGACAGCGAGCTCCTCTCGAAGCCGTCGCACATCGACACGATCGAGTGGTTCGCCTCGGCGTCTGACCTGTGCCGCGCGATGGACTGGCTGCGCAGGGCGACGGAATCGAACAAGGTCGCCAACCTGCGGCAGATTCTCGTCGTCAATCCCGGGCTCGACGTGTCGAAGAAGCACTTCGAGTTCATCGGCTACAAGGGCGGCTCGGAGACCGGGGTGCTCAACCTGACGTACCTGCTGCGTGCGCGAGCCACCGGCGATTGGTATGCGCTGTCGTGCGGATGGAATGACCCACAGGCGGCGCTCGACGAGACGAAACTGCTGGGGATCGTGACGCGAACGCTCAATGTCCTCGGGAAGCTTGGCGAAGCGAAGGCCGAGGAGGCGCGGCGGAAGTAGCGGGGCGCTACTCCTTCGCGGGGATTTTCCGAGCCGTGATCCGCACGAGCTTCTGCTCGCGCTCCGTGAGCGTCGCGTATGCGCGAGCCGCTAGCGCACGCGCCGCATCGGGCTTCCCCGCGCGCAGCGCGTGCTCGATGAGCGCAACGTACGTCGTGTTCGCCGGCTGCAACTTCACGAGACGGTCGGCGATCCGTGTGGCGACGTCGTCGTCCCCCGTCGCGACGAGCGCCTCGTAGTACGCGCCGCCCTTGTCCATCGCCGTGTTCAGCGCGCGGCCCGCGCGTGCTTGGCCTGGCGTGCCTTCCTTGCGAGCGAGTTCGGTCGCATCGACGAGGCGCGCGACACGAGCGTCGGCGTCGCCGATCGCCTCGACGACGAGCGGATACTGCCGCTCCTGCATCCAGCCACCGACGACGTCGTCGAGGAGCGCTTCTTTCACTTCATCGCCCAGCCGGCCCTCCTTCGTCAGCCGCTGGAACACGTCCGCGGTGTGTCGCGCGTTGTTCCGCGCGCGATTCAATACGGCGAAATCGAGCGCGACGTCGGCGTCCGACTTGTCCGAGAGCAGCTGTTCCTCCGCCGCAGCACGCCGGTCTTCGAGCACCTTCCCGGCCGGCGCGTACGAGTCCGACAGCCGAACGAGCTCGCCGATGAGCGACGAGCGCCGCGCGGCGGCGTAGCTTGGATTGCGCGCGCCCTTGTCGAAACACCACACGAACTCGGCGAGGCTCTCGTCGAGCCGCGCTCGCGCAACGAGCGCACGACCGAGGTTCTCGCGCAGCGCCGGATCGTCTTCATGACCGACGAGCCGCGTCCGTGCCAGTTCGACGAGGCCCTCGCCGCGCACGATCTGGTCGGCTTCCACAAGGAACCGTCCGGTTTCGACGAAGCCGACGAGGCGATCGCGCTCGGTGCCATCCGGCTTCACGAAGAGCATGCTCGGGTAGGCCTTGACCGAGTAGCGCTGCGCGAGCTCCCGCTCGCGTTCGGCGTCGATCCGGATCGCGACCGCGTTCTTCGCAACCCATTCCTTGATGCGTGGCTGAGGCCACGTCTGCGCGTCCATCTGCTTGCACGGCGGACACCACGTCGTGAAGAAGTCGATCAAGACGACTTTGTTCTCGGCGCGCGCGTTCACGAGCGCTTGTTCGAAACCGAGGTCTTGGAACGGCGAATCGCCGCCGCCGGCGAGCGCCAGTGCGATTCCCAACGTGGCGAGACAGGTCATGGCGGTAAGGGGGGGCTTCTTAATAAGGAGGTGAGGCGCGCCGAGTATGACAGGGATCGCGCGCGCCGGAGCTCCGGTTCCCGCGCGCGCGACGCTCGCATACACTGCACGGCCTTGCCTTCCAGAGAAGAACCCTGCGATACGGTCCATGGAATCCACGTCGAAAAAACTAGAAGTGCCGGTCCACACGGCCCCGCGCGATCCGATCCATCTCGCGGGGTTCAGC
>JANOFY010000471.1:0-8378 GCA_031413895.1 Planctomycetota bacterium
AGCGCTTCGTCGAGCGGCAGCGGTCCGCGCTTCAACCGCGCCTCGAGCGACTCGCCCGGCACGAGCTCGAGCACGAGGAAACACATGTCGCCGACTTGATCGACGCCGTGGATCTGCGCCACGTTCGGATGGTTCAGCGACGCGAGCGTCGTCGCCTCGCGCTCGAACCGCTTCAATCGCTCTGGCTCGTCGGCGAAGTGCGGCGGCAGCACCTTGATCGCCACCTCGCGCCCGAGCTTCGTGTCGCGCGCTCGATAGACCTCGCCCATCGCGCCCGCGCCGAGTGGCCCGAGGATCGTGTAGTGCGCGAGCGCGTAACCTTGAGCGAGTGTCATCCCGGGGGCAGCGGAGCTTAGCAAGCCCTCGCATTGGGCGAGGACGCCGCGAGAATCGTGTCATGCAGTTCCCCCACGCCACGCTGATCTCCCTCCTCGTGTTCCCCGCCTGCATCGCGCCGTCGAGCGCAGCGCCCGAGCGCACCGCCGTGCTCGCGACCGTACAGGCATTTTTCGACGCGATGCACTCACGCGATGCGGAGGCCGCGGCGCGTACCGTGATCGAGGGCGGGGTCTTCGTCAACACGCGCATCGAGAACGGGAAGCGCGTGGAGAAGCACTTCTCGAACCGCGAGTGGATCGAGAAGCTGCCGCGCGAGGAGGAGGTGCTGCTCGAGCAGTTCAGCGGCACGCCCGTGGTCCACGTCGAGGGCGACTTGGCCGTCGTCTGGACCGCCTACACCTTCGAGATCGACGGCCAGCCGAGCCACACGGGCGTGGACGCGTTCAATCTGATTCGCACCGACGCGGGTTGGCGCATCAGCGGCGGAGCGTACAGCGTGGTCCGGCCGCCCGCGCCGGAAGGGAACTAGGCGCGAGCTCAGCGCTTGCCGTCGCCCGCGGCGGTCATCTTCTGCTCGAGCTCCTCGAACCAGTTCAGCACCACGCGCAGCTCGGGCTCCTCGTTGGCGTTTTCGCTCGCGAGCAGCATCACGAAGCTCTGGCCGTCCGGCGCGACGTCGTAGTTCCCCGGGCGGAAGTTGCCGAAGTTGCCCTGGAAGAGCTCCACCGGCGTACCGACCTGCGGGTCGGGATGGATTTGCACCGCCGCGGACATCATGCGCGTTCCCTCCATGAAGAAGAGCTCGCTCCCGTCTCTGGACCAGACCGGTGAGCCGCCGCCATGCCTCGACACAGGCAACTTGCCTCCCGGACCGGAGTAGGCGCGCAGGTAGACCTCGTCCTGGCCCCCCTCGTTGCTGACGTACGCTAACCAGCCTCCGTCAGGCGAGATCGCTGGCGAGGCTTCGCGGAAGGGCGTGGCCAAAACCTGGCGCAGCACGGGGTTCTCGCGCAGGTCGAGCATCCAGATGTCCGTATCGATGCCGGCCTCGAGCGACAAGGCGATCAGCTTCCCGTCGGCGCTGATGGACCGAGGATAGAAGGGCCGCGGGTCGTCGATCAGGCGATTCGGCTCTCCGGTGCCATCCGCGCGACGACGCACGAGCGCCGCATCCGCCGCGCCGGCGAATGAGCAGACGAAGGAGTCCGAGCCGAGCCAGGTGGCTCCGTGATTGTCCCCGGCGAGCGTCAAGCGCGTCAGCGTGGAGCGCTGCAGATCGACAGACCAGGTGTTGCAGTCGGGGTTCCCGATCTGGCGCAGGAGAACCCGCCTGCCGTCCGGCGAGAAGCGCGGCTCGGCCCAGGCTTCTCGCCGGTCGAGCAGCGGAGTGACGCGCCCGCTTCGATCCACGCGCACGACGGATAGCACCGCGCCACCCTCTCGCGAGTAGCCATAGATCAGCGTCCCGTTGCGTGAGACGCTGACCTTGGCGTTCATGTCCGGACCCGTGGCGATGGCCTCGAGCACGGTGACCTCGGGACCGTGGACCTCGAGGCGCTCCGGGTCGAAACGAACGGCGACCAGGGCCGGCGTGGGCGGCCTCCAGAAGAGCAGATAGCCCGGCGCGACGAAGATGCTGTCAGCGCCGCCTTCGACCAGAACCTTGCGCTCGTGCGTGACCAGGTCGAGGGCTTCGATCCGCGAACTGCCCTTCAGCATCGTCGTGAAGAGCACCGCGTGGTTGCCTGGCAGGATCGACGGCAGCGTGTGGAGCCGCTCACCGCGGACTGCATCCACCTTCGTGAGCAGACGCGGGGAGGGGTCGCCTGTCGCGGAGAGTTGCACGAGCGAGTCGGCCTCGCCCCCATAGCCGCGGCCACTGTCGTAGACGATCAGGTCTCCATCTCCCCAGCTGCCCAGGGCCACGGTGCCGGGCTGTGTGTTGCCGATCACTTCCGGTCGGCCGCCGGCGGTGCCGACCTTCATCAGGCGCTCGCCGGTCGAGTAGGCCAGCCACTGACCGTCGGCCGAGAAGCAGGGATTGCGCGCGCCTTCCGTGCCCGGCAAGGGCTTCGTTTCGAAGTCCCTCAGCGAGCGCACCTGCAGGGGCATCATCGGCGACAAGCCCTGGTGGACGATCAGCATCCCGTCCGGCGAGATCGCGGCCTGGTTCTCTCCGGAGAACGCGATGCCGCGCAGCGCGATACGCAGGAGCGGCGGCGGGCTCGTCTCAACGCGAGCGAGCATCGAGCGCAGACCAACAGCGATCCCGAGCAGTCCGAAGACCAGCGCGGCGAGCACAAGGGGGCTCGGCCGCCCGCTCGAGACCGGAGCCCCGGGCTCGGGCGCGGCACCGGCGAGCACGATCCGCACATCACCGATGTCGCGCAACCGCGCGCGCGGGTCCTTCGCGAAGCAGAGCTGCAGGAGTTCGCGCACGCGAGGCGGGGTGGACGCCGGCAGCTTCGTCCAATCAGGCTCGCGCTCGATCACGGAGGCGAGCACGTCGGTCAGCGTCTCGCCGACGAAGGCGCGTTTCGCGGTGAGGCACTCGTAGAGCACGCAGCCGAAGGCCCAGATGTCGACGCGCTTGTCGATCGACTTGCCGCGCGCCTGCTCGGGAGCCATGTAGGTCGGCGTGCCGAGCAGGCGGCCGGCTTCGGTCGAGAGCACGCTGTCGGTCGATGACCCTCTCGAGCTCTCGATCGCGGTCTTCGCGAGCCCGAAGTCGAGCACCTTCACGCGGCCGTCGGGCGTGATGAGCACGTTCGCGGGCTTCAGGTCGCGGTGGATCACACCGGCCTCGTGCGCGGCTTCGAGCCCTTCCGCGATCTGCTTCGCGACGTCGAGCGCTTCGTCGAGCGTCAGCGGTCCGCGCTTCAAGCGCGCCTCGAGCGACTCGCCCGGCACGAGCTCGAGCACGAGGAAACACATGTCACCGACTTGATCGACGCCGAAGATCTGCGCCACGTTCGGATGATTGAGCGACGCGAGCGTCGTCGCCTCGCGCTCGAAGCGCTTCAACCGCTCCGGCTCGTCCGCGAAGTGCTCCGGCAGCACTTTGATCGCCACCTCGCGCCCGAGCTTCGAGTCGCGCGCGCGGTACACCTCGCCCATGGCACCCGCGCCCAGTGGACCTAGCACCTCGTAGTGGAGGAGCTTGCTGCCGGTTTGCAGGGACATTCGCGACTAGCGTACCGCGAGCGATCGACGCGCACTTACCCCTGGATCACAGCTCTTGCGCGGCCTCGAGTCCGTGGCCTGACAAGGCGTTCCCCGACATGAAGATGACCGTGAGGTCAGCGCCGAACGCGCGCCTCAACTCGCCGCGAGCGCCTTCTCGATTGCGCTCGTGACCTCTTCATCGAGCGGCTTCGTCGTGCTGGGCCAGAACGCGATCGGCTTGCCGTCCTTGCCGACGAGGTACTTGCCGAAGTTCCAGCCGGGCAGCTTGCCCGTCGCCTCACCCAGCCACGCGTACAGCGGTGACTGACCGGCCCCGATCTTCACGCCGACCTTTGCGAACAGCGGGAACGTGGCGTCGAAGCGCGTCGAGCAGAACTGCTGGATCTGCGCGCTCGTGCCTGGCTCCTGGCCGCCGAAGTCGTTGCTCGGGAAGGCCAGGACGTCGAAGCCGCGCGCGCCGTAGCGCATCTGCAGCTCCTGCAGCCCCTCGTACTGGGTCGTGAAGCCGCACTCGCTGGCGGTGTTCACGACCAGCGCGACCTTCCCCTTCCACGGCGCGAGGTCGCGCGGTTTCCCGTCGATGTCCTCCACCGTGAACGCGTGCAAAGTCTTCGCGCCCGCGGCGGGCGTCGTCGTGACAGACTTCTCGAACATGCCGGTGCAGCTCGCGAGTAAGGCGCCGACCGTGGCGACGGCGGCGCGCAGGGAGAATTGGGACATGGCGGGGCCTCACTCTGGAGTTCGCGGGGGTGTCGGCTCTGGATGCGTCCGTCTGGACGCTTTCCATGCCGTGCGAGGTGGCTCGCTGTCGGTCGACGAGCCCCTGTGCCTTTCGTTCGCTGGCTTGGCGAGACCGAAGTCGAGCAGCTTCGCCTTAGCGCGACGCGCTGCTTGCCCAGTATGTCTCGGGAGTCCGCGCGTTGCGCGCGGCGCTCCTTCCAGCGTCTATCGCTCAAGAGCGTCCGCCTCCTCCGACTTACCTTGCTTCCGCAGCGCAACTCGAAGTTGCTCCATCGCGCGGAGCGTTTGCGGATGATCGCTACCCAGCACGCGCCGAAATCTCTCGAACCCCTCGCGGTACAAACCCTCGGCCTCGGTCATTCGGTGCAGGTCTTCGTACACGGTCCCCAGGTTGCAGAGGCACTGGATCGAATTCGGGTGGTCCGGGCCGAGCACGCGCTGGAACTTCTCGAGCGATTCGCGGTAGTAGGGTTCGGCTTCGGCGTACTTGCGTTGCTCGAGCATCAAGCCGCCCATGTTGGCGAGCCAGACGAGCGTGTCGGGGTGCTCTTCGCCGAGGACGCGCCGTCCGATCTCGAGCGTCTCGCGCCAGTACGTCTCCGCCTCCGCCAGCTTCCCTTGAAGCACGAGCACGAGCCCTAGGGAGTTAGTCGCGAACAGCGTGTTCGTGCTCTCGCGACCCCACACGCGTCGAGCCTTCTCCAAACCCTCGCGCAGGAAAGGCTCGGCCTCGTCGAGCTTGTTCTGCTCGCGCAGGAAGTTGCCCATGTTGTTGATCGAGATCAGCGTGACTGGATCCTCTTCGCCGAGCTCACGCCGGCTCGCATCCATCGCCTCGCGGTAGTACGGCTCGGCCTCCGCAACCTTGCCCGCGACATTCAAGATGTAACCGACGTTGCTGATGCACTGGATCGTCCGAGAGTCGCGGTCGCCGAAAGCGCGCCTGAAGCCATCCAGCGCCTCTCGATAGGACTCTTCCGCCTCCGGCAGATGGCCCTGGAGCCGCTGCACCTCACCGAGCTCGTTGATCGAGTGGAGCGTGTCCGGGTGTTCCTTGCCGAGCAAACTCCGGCGCGTCGCCAGCGCGCTCGTCTGGAGCGGCAGCGCGGAGTCGTACAGGCCGAGCTCTCGATAGCGTATCGCCAATGTCTGGCGCAGCCGTGCATCGACCAGCGGCTGGTCCTTGAACTGCTTGTCGATCGCGTCGACGGCCGGCTTCAGGATCGTGCGGTCGATCAGATCACGCGCCGCATCGGTCGCGTTCACTCGGCGCCACTGGGCAGTGAACACTTCCACCTGCGCGCCGCGCTCGCTCTCGGGCACACCCGCTTCGGCCAGCGCGTTCATGAACTTCGCCGCGACGTTCTCGGTCAGAGACCTCCCCGCGGCCGCCGCATCGACCTGCGCTAACATGTCCGCTTGGAAGTTCGACACGAGCTCGAGCTCGTCGACGCGCTTGCGTGCTTCGGCCTCGGCGTTCACGGCACGATCGCGTTGCTCGCTCGCCAGCGCGCGCTGTTCGTCGGCGGTCTGGCGCTGCTCGGACTCGGCGGACTGCGCCCTCAGCGCCAAGTCGCGTTGGTCGCGGGCGACACGCGCCTGCCACGCGAAGGCGATGACTCCGATGAGTAGCGCGACCGTGACCGCGGCCCCGGCTGTGACCGTGGCCCGATTGCGTCGAACGAACTTCTTGAACTGGTACGCCGCGCTGGGCGGAGCCGCCGCGACGGCAGCGCCGGTCAGGTAGCGCCGGATGTCGAGCGCGAGCCCGCTGGCGGTCTCGTAGCGGCGTGCGCGGTCTTTCTCGAGCGCCTTCATCACGATCCAATCAAGCTCGCCGCGAACGATGGAACCCAGGCGCTTCGGCTCCACGCGCCGGCGCGCAGCGATCGTGGCGAGCATGTCCGCGGACTGATGCAGACGCGTCGATGGCTTCGGCGGATCGACCTCGCGGATGATGCGCTGCATCTCGCTGAAGAGCGCGTCGCGCATCGTCTGGTGATCGAACGGCGGGCTGCCGGTCAGGAGCTCATACAGCACGACGCCCAGCGCGTAGACATCCGTCCGCGTGTCGATGTCGAGCGAGCCCTCGGCCTGCTCGGGGCTCATGTACTGGAGCGTTCCGATCACCTGCTGATGCTCGGTGAACAGCGTCTTGTCGGTCAGCTTCGCTGACGTCGCCTTCGCGATGCCGAAGTCGATCACTTTCGCGAGCGGCTCTCCGTCCTGCGTGCCGACCAGGATGTTCGACGGCTTGAGGTCGCGGTGGATGATCCCCTTCGAGTGCGCGTGCTGCACGGCGGTGCACACCTGCGCGAAGAGCTCCAGGCGTTCGTCGATCGTGAGCGCGTGCTTGTCGCAGTATTCGACGATCGGTTCGCCCTGGACGAGCTCCATCACGAAGTACGGCCGGCCCGTCTCCGTGGCACCCGCGTCGATCACACGCGCGATGTTCGGGTGATCCATGATCGCGAGTGCTTGCCGCTCCTGCTCGAAGCGCGCGACCACCTGGCGCGTGTCCATGCCGAGCTTGATGATCTTGAGCGCGACCTTGCGCGCGACCGGCTTCTCCTGCTCCGCCAGGAACACGACGCCGAAGCCGCCCTCGCCGATCTGCTGCAAGAGCTTGTACGGTCCGATGCGCGTACCGGGCCCTTCGCGCAGCGGGGCCGAGGAATCGGGAGCGGCGCTCACCAAGCCCTGGATCTCGAGCGCGGTCGGCGCCGCCAAGAGTGGCTCGCCCGCTGCGGCGGCGATCATGATCTCGAGGCGCTTCTTCAGTCCGGCGTCACCCGCGCACTCACGCGCGAGCAGCGCGGCGCGCTCCGACGCCGGCGCCGCAAGCGCCACGTCGAACAACCGCTTGAGTTCCGCGTGATGTCGATCCGTCATGCCAGTTTCTCGTCGATGCTCCCACGCGCTCCAAGCGCGCGAACGCGTCTCTGAGGATCGCAAATCCGGCTGATTCGTGCGCTGGTTCGAAATGGAGCGACTTCGCGTCGAGCCGCGCTACCAGGCGACGGTCGTCCCGTCGAACTTGAAGAACTTGCCGGTGTCCTCCGGCTTCAGGCTGTCGATCACCTTGCGCATGCCGGCGATGCTCTGCTCCGGCGTGAGATCCGCACCGGGGCCGCCCATGTCGGTCTTCACCCAGCCGGGGCTCATCGGGATGCAGATGAAACCGTCGGACTTCAGCTCCATCGCCAGGCTGCGCATGAACATGTTGAGCGCCGTCTTGCTCTCGCGGTAAGCCCAGAACCCGGCGCGCGTGTTGTCGGTGATGCTGCCGAGGCTGCTCGAGATGCTCACGATCTGCTTGCCCTTGCCGGCACGCAGATTCGCCAGGAGCGCCTGCGTTACACGCACCGGACCGATCGCGTTCACCTGCATCACGCGTTCGTAGTCGTCGAGCTTCACATCCGGCAGCGACTTCGCGCCGCCGTCGCTCACGCCTGCGTTGTTGATCAAGAGGTCGATCGGCACGCCCTTCAATCGCTCCGCGAGCGCGCCGACGCTCTCGTCGCTGGCGACGTCGAGCGCTTCGACGCGCACTCCGAGCGCCTTCAATTCAGTCGCTGCATCGGGCTCGCGCGCCGTGCCGACGACGTTCCAACCGGCCGCGTGATATTGCTTCGCGAATTCGAATCCGAGCCCGCGATTGGCGCCGGTGACGAGCACCGTGCGCTTCACCGCGGCGGACTTGGAGTCTTGCGGCGCGGCGTGCGTCGTCGACGCTGCGCCGAGTGAGGCGAATGCGGCGATCGCAGTGACGAGCATCGCGGCGGACATGCGACATGGCAACCAGACGAACGACATGAGGACTCCTACTTCGAGCGGCGGCGCGGTGCGGCGCGGTGCGGTGCGGTGTTCGGGTACGCGATTCAGGCCGAAAGTCTACGCGACGTTGAGATGCTCGAGCGACCCTCGGGTCGGCGCGTCGCCTCAATGACAGCGTCGTCGAGGGTCAACGGAAGACCCTCGACGACGCTGACTGAAAAGCGGTGCGTCGCGATCGTCGGGCGCGACGCGCGACCGCACGCGCCCGAACCCCGGCCCGACCGCACGACGTGGTAGTTCGAGCCGCCCGCACCCCGCGGCACGCGCACGAGCAC
>JANOFY010000472.1:0-1895 GCA_031413895.1 Planctomycetota bacterium
GAGCGGTCGGCGACACCCATCTCGACCGCTTTGTCGATCGCCGCCTGCGCCGACGCGACGATCTGGTCGAGGAACGTGTCGTTCATCGTCTCGGGTTCTCCGACGACGGGCATCGTCGCATCGTCCATCACCGCGTAGCCCTGCGTGAGGAACAAGAGCTGCGAAGGACCGCGCAGTCGCACGAATCGGAAGGGCGATCCGCCGACTTGGCCTGCCGTATCCGCGTCGTTGAACTCCATCGGGTACGCCCATACGACGAGCGGGAGTTTTTGTCCCTTCGTGTAGCCCTGCGGCAGATACATCGTCGCGTAGAGCTTCACGCCATCCTTGCGCGTGTAGGTCACGAGCTCCTTGTGCACGCCGCGAATCTGCGGCGTGGGATCGGGGAAGTCCGTCAGCGACACGATCGTGTCCGCTTGCAGGTTGCGCTCGCGGTAGTTCGGCGGCTCGGTCGGGCTCTCGTACGACGTCAAGATCGTCGGCTTCGTGTTCGCGCCGCTCGTCGATATCGCGACGAACGACTCGTACACGTTGGGCGCGCACTGCCACAGGCGCTCGCTCTTGCCCTCGCGCAAGTCGTACCGATCGAGGAACGGCCGCGCGCCTAACGGAGAGTCGCCGCGGCCCGCGCGGTAGATGGCGACGCCGTCGCGCCTGACGACTCGCGTACCCCACGCTGAAAGCCGCGTCACCGGCGAGCCGGGATCGGCGTAGCGCTCGTTCGCGCTGCGATCGTCGAGGACGCGCGGCGTCGCCTTCGGATCGTCGAGGTCGTACAGCGCCGTCTTCGTCCAGCGCCGGTCGCGGTCGTACTCGGTCGCGAGCACTTCGCTCGGCGACTGCATCCATTGAAGGCCACGCGCGCGTTGAGCGAGGCGCAGGATCTCGCGCGGCTCACTCGTGAACGGCGCGGCGAGCGACATCCAGCGATCGCGCCACTCCGCCTTCTTCTTCGGATCTCCTCCGTCGAGCGCCTCGGCCCAGACGAGCGTCGCGCGCGCGCTCGCTTGCCACTGCACACTGCGCGGCTCCGTGCGCACGCCTTCCATCGGGATCGTTTCGCCCATCGGGACGTCGGCGATCTTCTTCTCGAGTCGTCCGCCCTCCGTCCACACCTCGATCGTCTGCGGGAAGAGGCTCGCCGGCAGCACGTACGAGAACGGCCGCGCGAGGCGCGTCACGAGCAGGTGCTCGCCGTCGGGCGACGATTCGATCGACGCGTAGAGCGCGGGCGGACCGATGCGCGTCATTTTGCCCGTGGCCACGTCGACGCGCGCGATCTCCGAAGTGGCGTAGTACACGAACAGCTCCTCCGAGTACGGATCGCTGAGGAGGTCTTGGTACGTGCGGATCGGCGTCGACTTGCCGGACGTCTCTTGGATCGCGGGGCCGCGCGGCACTTCCGGCGCACGCGGTGCGTCGAGGCCCTTCGGCGACAGCTTCACGAGCAGGTTGTCGCCATCGGGCAGGAACTCGAATGCATCTCCGAGCACGCCGCAGAGGTTCTGCGCAACGCGCACGGGCTGCGTGTCGTCGACGCTCGCCGTCCACAGCTCCATGCCGTCGTCGGTTGCGAGCGTGAACGCGAAGCGCCGGCTGTTGTGCGACCAGCGCACCTCGCCCACGCGCGCGCCCCCCTTTCTATCGGGCAGGTCGATGCGCTGCGGTTCGCTCCCGGGCGGCGCCGCGAGCAAGAGGCCGGTGATGAATACCGTCTGACGCTCGGTTCGGAGCTGCGTGTCGACGCGCGTGCCGGCGAGACCGACCCACGGTCGAACGATGTCCTCGATCGAAGGCATCACGGGCCGCTCGACGAAGAGCATCGCGCTCGCGTCGGGACTGAAGTCGACCGACGGGGGATTGGGAGCGTCGAGGAGGTCGACGACCGCGCGCGG
>JANOFY010000473.1:0-2570 GCA_031413895.1 Planctomycetota bacterium
GAGAGCGCGAGCCGCACCGTTTCGTCGGCTTCGATCGCCGCGTCGTCGAGCACCTGCACGTTGACGGTCGTGCTCGCACCATCGGCGCTACCGGCCGCGAAAGTTACCTGCTGCGTGGCCAGCGCCGCATAGTCCACGCCCGCTGTCGCTGATCCGCCGCCCGCATCCGAGACGTTCGCGCGCACCGCGGCGCCGAGGGACACGCCGACGGGAAGGTCGAGCGTGACCGTGACGATGCGCGCGCCGGTGCTCTCGTCCGGCAGCGTGCTCGCGGCGGCTCCGAAGCTGATCGTCGCCGTGTGCACGTCGGTGATCGTCGCGGTGAACGTCGTCAGTCCTTGAGCTGCGCCGCCGACCGCGTTCATGAGGCCGAGCTTCACCGTCTCGCTCGCACCATCCACGGACATATCGTTGGTCGCGGTGAATACGACGGTCTGTGTGGCGCCCTCGATCGACCCCGCGGGGAAGCTCACGAGTTGCGGCGCGAACGCGGTGTAATCGGCGCCCGCGGCGGCAGTCCCCGTGGCACGGTCGAAGACGGTGACCGAAGTCGTGTCGCTGGTCGCCACCAGCGACGTGTGCAGCACGACCTGCACGTTGGTCGGCGCGCCGCGCTCGGAGAGCGTGACGCCTGACGTGGCGAACGAGACGCTCACGGAGGGCCCGCTTCCACCACTCCCGCCGCCGCTGCAACTTGCCGCGAGCAAGACGGCGCACGCAATCGCCGCGCGCCGAGCAACGAACCGGCTGTGAGTCCTGATTGATTCCACCGCGCACCCCCCTCGACACGCACGCCTTCACGCGGCGCCACGCCCGGCCGTCGAGTCAAACGAGTTCGACCAGGTCCCCTGCGGGCCAGAGATCGACCGCGGGACTCGCGAATCTGGAGGCGACCTTGGGCGTGCGGATCGTCGAGTGTGCAGGCCTCGCCGCGGCGCACTTCCCGTGGGACTGACGGTAACCACGACCTGCACGCGTCCGTCTCTGTCGGGCCAGAGCAAGTTGAGTCGCGTGCTCCTTCCGTTCCTCGGGGCAGCGCATGGGCGCGCACACCGTCCCAGATCGCACCGAGACCGGTCTGCGTCGGTGTCCGCTCGGTCTCTCGTTCGGCGCAGCTGCGCGAGCGGAAGCGTCACCGCAAGCTCGGGAATCGGCGTAGACAAGAACATCAAGCTGTGCCAAACTCGCAACCGATACCTCGGGTCACCTTCACGCCCGAGGTCGTGCGGCAGATCGCCGCGCTGCCGATCTCCATCCAAAGCCGAATTCTCCGCATGGTCCAAAGGCTCGAACGCTGGCCGGTCGTGAGCGGCGCCAAGCCACTACGGAGTGCGCTCGGCGGCTACTACCGGATGCGCACGGGCGACTACCGCATGCTGTTTCGCATCCACGGCGAATCGCTCGTCGTCGAGAAGGTCGGCCACCGCGATGGCTTCTACGAGGACTGACACGATGAAGAAGCCGAACCTGATCCAAGTCGACGGTCGAGACTACGTCCTCGTACCGCGTGACGAGTACGAGCGACTGACGAAGCTCGCGAAGGTCGGGGAAATGCCGTCGCTTCCGAGAGCCGACGCCGCGGGCAACTACCCAGCCGTCGAGTACCTGCGCGCGTCGATCGCGCGCAACATCGTCGGCGATCGCGTCAAGGCGGGATTGAGTCAGCGCGAGCTCGCGCGTGTGGCCGGCGTGCGTGTCGAAACGCTGTGTCGCATCGAGACGGGCAAGCACACGGCGAGCACGGCCACGATCGACAAGCTCGACCGCGCTCTCAAACGCGCTGGCAAGGTCAAGTCAGCGCGCGCGGACGCGCCGCGTGTCGCGAAGCGACGGAGGAGCGCGTCGTGAAAGTCGCTCGAGCGACGGCCGAGCACTACGGCGGCAGACGAGTGTGATTCGCGGAGCCTGCAGGGCCCGTTCCCCGGCGGATTGCCGAGGGTTTGAACGCCTGCGCTCGCTGCATCCTCTGCTAGCCTCGTGGCGATGTCGCCTCCCGGCCTCTATCCCGAGATCGAGCCGTTCCACAGCGAGCGCCTCGCAATCTCTCCCCGCCACACGCTCTACTTCGAGCAGTGCGGCGATCCACGCGGCGCGCCGGTGCTGTTCGTGCACGGCGGGCCGGGCGCCGGATGTTCGACGATGGATCGGCGCTTCTTCGATCCACGCGCGTTCCGCGTGGTGCTCGTCGATCAGCGCGGCGCGGGCCGCAGCACGCCGCTCGGCGAGCTCGCTGAGAACACGATCGACGACCTCGTCGCTGACTTCGAGCGCATCCGCGCGCAACTCGGCATCGAGAAGTGGCACGTATTCGGCGGTTCTTGGGGCAGCACGCTCGGCCTCTACTACGCGGAGCGTCATCCCGAGCGCGTGCTCTCGCTGTGCCTGCGCGGCATCTGGCTCTTGCGCCAGCTCGACGTCGACTGGTGGTTCTACGGCGTGCGCGCGCTGGCGCCGGAACTTTGGCGCACCTTCGCGGAGCACGTGCCGGCCGATCGACGCCACGATCTCCTGAACGCTTATTGGGAGCTGTTCAACGGCCCGGACGAGGCGCGCGCGCGCGCGGCGGCGAA
>JANOFY010000474.1:0-2056 GCA_031413895.1 Planctomycetota bacterium
CCGTCTGCGGGATCGAGACGGACCGAGCTCGGCCACGACACGGGAACCTCGCTCGCGTACGCACCGTGCGTGCGCGGCTTCCGTGCGGCTTCCGCCGCGAAATCGATCGCGTTCCATTCGACGTGGTCCGGCGAGAGCTCGTTCGGCTCACCGTGGAGCTCCAGTTGCGCGAAGGCCGCCGGGGCACGCGTGGGAAGTTCTGTCGCGACCGGGGCATCGGAACCGGGGACCACCGCCAGCAGACAATCCGGCGTCTCGGGTTCGCGTCCACGCGCGTCGCGCACGCCGAGCAGCGCCGCGAGGTCTTCGTGACCGAGGTCGTCGCAGAGCGCGATGCGCCAACCCAGCGCGCGTGCCGCGACCCCGAGGCACGCGATCGCGTGGCCGACGTCGTGCTGGCAATAGCGGTACGCACGCTCGCCGTACTTCCAGGCTTCGCGCCAATGGATCGAGCACAGCCCGACGAAGAACGCGCCCGATGGAAGCGTTGCGGCGAGTTCACGCCAGGCCTCGGCGGGCACGTCGGCGCGCACCTCCAGCGCGTGCTCGCGCGGCGCGTAGTGCGCCAAGAGCGGCGCTTCGCACAGTCCGTCGATCGCGCCGCACAAAAGGTAGCCCTCCGTAGGATGGAGGTTGCCGGACGACGGGTTCACGCGCAGCGCCCAGCGCGCGGCGCCGTACTCCTTCCAGGCCGAGATCGCCAAGCTGTCCTCGAAGAGGCGCGCGACGCTGGCGGCATCGACGCGTTCGGCGGGGATCGGTGCCTGAGCCTCCATCACGTCGGCGTAGCGCGGGCCGATCGTCTTCGGCGTGAGCGTCAGCTCGATCCGACGCGCGCCGTCGTAGCGACGAAAGGGATTGGGCTGCGTGTCCCAATCCAAGTCGCTCGGCCCGCGTGCGAACCGGTAGGGATCGTGGCAGGTCGTCGCGTGATAGGCGCGGATCGTGCGACGCGGATCGGAATTCGTCGCGGACCGCAGCGGCGGATCAGGCGGTCCGCTAAAGAGCTCGAACGGGTTCCTCATCGCCGACGGTGATTCACTCGCCGGTCGTACCACGCTCCTCGACCGAGATGCGCGCCTCGTCGCTGTTGCAGCGGATTTCCGGAACATACATCGCGTGTCCGAGCACGGGCAGCGCGTGGAATCGGCCGGGGATCTCGGCGCGCAACTCGTAGCGCAGTTCCCATACACCCTGCGGCATGCGGTCGATGAACAGAGCGACGCGGCGATCGCGCAGCTCCTGGTGGACGCCGAGTTGTCGCCCGGTGTAGCGCTCGTGGTCCAGCGGCTCGGCGATCACGGCGCCGCCGGGACCTCCGAAGCGGTGCTCGACTTCTGACGACTTCAGCTCGCGCGCGAAGATCGGCTCGCCGCTCTTGACCTCGGCGGCTTCGAGGCCGGCCGGCTTCTGGTCCTCGAAGAGCAGGTACTCGAAGTGGTTCTTGCCTTCGACGGTGAGCACGACCTCGACGCGCTCCCCGCTCGCCACGCTGCCGCCGTCTTGCAGCGGCACGCGATCGTACACGTACCCTTTTAGAAGCGTCGGTCGTCCGACGCGCTTGTAGTACTGACGCTTCACGAAGATCTGGCTGCCGCGCGCGGGAATCGGCTCTTCGAGGCTGAAGAACTCCGCGCGCGCCATGAGATACAGCGGTCCATCACCGGAGACGCGGCGGAGGCGGATCTCGTTGACGCCGTCGCGCACTTCGGTCGGAGGAATCGTGATGCCGCGCGGACCCGACAGCATGTCGTCGGGCGTGAGCTTGCGCTTCTCGACCGAGCGGCCGTTGACCAGCACTTCGTATTCGATCGTGCGCGCGACTTCTCCGCTCACTCGCAAGTAGTCGTCGAGCGCCAGGATCACGATCGCGCTGTCGCGCGTGTTGCTCCACTGCGCGCCGCGCCGGTTTTTGATGAGCCAATTGGTAACCGGTTCGATCAGTTTGTTTTGCGGATCGATTGCCAGCAGGGCGCGCAAGGCAAACGAAGTTGCTTCGACCCCACCGTCGGACCAGCGCCAGTAAAGACCGTCTTCGCCCCAGTGGGCAGTGCCG
>JANOFY010000475.1:0-10393 GCA_031413895.1 Planctomycetota bacterium
GGGCCCGAGCGATCTGCAAAGACTTGCCGGCGGGGTCGAAGAAAAGTGTCTGACGCCGTATTTCGGCTGACGCCGTATTTCGGCCGTATTTCGACGCCGGCTCCGTACTCACGCCGCGCGGACGCGTCAGGTCTTCACGAGCGGGAGCAGCGGGTATTTCGCGCCTAGCACGCGCGCGTGATCGGCGCCGAACCACTGCTCGATCACCGAGCCGTACACCGAACGGAAGTCCGTCGTGTGCACGAGGTCGCCGTCGTCGAGATCCTGGAGCGACGGATAGCGGCCGACGAGTCCGCCGTTCACGCGCGTCCCCGCCACGAGCATCGGCGCCGCGACGCCGTGGTCGGTGCCGCGTGAGCCGTTTTCCTTGAGGCGCCGCCCGAACTCGGAGAACACGACGACGAGCGTCTCGTCGCCCGCATCCGTGCCGCGCATGTCGTCGAAAAAAGCCGTCAGACCGGCGTCGAGCTGCCCCATCAGCGCGTCGTGCCGGTTGCGCTGATTGTCGTGCGTGTCGAAGCCGTCGATCTCGAGCGAGATCACGCGCGAGCCGATCTGCGCTTGGATCAGCGCCGCGGCGACGCGCAGATTGCGCGCGAAATCGAGGTCGGGGTATTCCTTGCGCGGCTCGTATTCCGCGACGGCGCGCCGAACGCGCAACGACGACGCGACTGCGTCCGTCAGGACGCCGCGCAGTCGTCCGAGCACGCTGTCGCTCGCCTTGTCTTTGCCATTCGGCTTCGGCACCTGGCCCGCGCCGCCGACGCGCTCGTACGCCGCGAGATCGTCCGCGCGCGTCGCCACCCACTTGTAGCTCGCGGGCGCTTCGAACGAGACCGCCGGATGCGACGTCGAGTGCACGGAGTACGGCGCGACGCCGCCGACGTGCACGACGAGCTCCGCCGTGTGATCCTTCGGCCACGCCGCGTCGCACATCTTCCCGATCCAGCCGTCACCCGCGCCGCGACCGCGCAGACTCGCCGTGTGCCACACATCCATCGCCTTGAAGTGCGAGCGGATCGGCTGGGGATAACCCGCGCCCTGCACGATCGCGAGCTCGCCGCGGTCGAAGATCCCGCGCAGTCCGCCGAGCGCGGGATGGAGGCCGCAGTAGTCGCCGAGTTTGTGAACGTCCTTGCCGTCGATGCGCGTCGAGACACGCGCGCGGCCATAGTTGTCGTCGCCGTACGGGACGAGCATGCTGCAGCCGTCGTTGCCGCCGGTGAGCTGCACGAGCACGAGCGCGCGCGGCGCCTTGCCCGTGAATGCCTCGGTGCTCGGCATCCACAGCTTCACGCCCGCGCGCGCATTCGCGCGCATCACCGCGAGTCCGCCGAGCGCGGTGAGTCCCGCCGTGAGCAGCTGTCGGCGGTCGGGACCGCGATGCGCGCGGTGGGAATGCTGGCAATCCGAACCGTGCTGTTCGAAGCGCGGTCCTCTCCCGTCGGAGCCTCTGTGATTCGAAGAGCTCATCGCGGTGATCCCTACTGGTCGGTCATCCGAGCTGCGCCTCGGGCAGACTCAAGATCAGGTGCGCCAAACGACGCAGCAGCTTCTCTGCTCCGGCGCCCGCGTCGAACAGGTTCCCGTCGCGCACGTCGAGCAGCGCGCGCTCACGCGCCAAATACTCCGTGAGATTCCGATGCGTGTCTTCGGGCGCACGGATCGCGAGCAATTCGTCGAGCATGCGGTCGACGATCTCGGAGTCCGACTTCGCTCCCGCGCGTTGCATGCGTGACGTGAAGTTGATCGTCGCGCCCCACCCGCTGAGCTCGAGCCGCTTGAGCGCGCGATACGCGCCGGCGCCGGCGCGCGAGCCCGCTTGTCCGGCGGCCTTGCGCAGCTTGTCGCTCATCTTTTCGGGCGTGCCGGTGTCAGGCTCAGCAGCGGGAGGTGCGGGACGACCACCGTCCATCGTGCCGCCGCTCTCCGCGGCGCCACCGCTGTCCGTGCTGCCACCGGTTCCCGTGGCGCCACCGGCTTGCGAATTACCCCCACTCATCGCGCCGCCACCGTTCATGGTCGAACCGCCGCTCATCGTCGCTCCGTCGCTGTTCGCGGCGGCGGCGTCGTCGAGATCCTTCTGCGAGAACACCGCGTCGACCGTCACGACGCCGAGCACGAGCCCGGCCAAGTTGCCGCGCTGCATCAGCGTCGCGGTCGTGATCCACGCCTCGCCTTCCTCCCAGCCCTTCACACTCGGCGGCGCGAACAGACGTTGGCCGAGCAGCGTCGTGCTGACTCCCATCACCAGCGGCGGAACGCGGAACGACAGCCGGTGCGAGAGTCCGACCATGTACTCGACCGGTCCTTGGACGCGCACGCCGACGACCTCGTCGCGATAGAACTCCGGATCGCGGAAGAGCGCGGCGAGCAGCGGCTTGACCTCGTAGTCGTTCTTGCGAAGAAGCGCGGCGTAGCGTTCGACGCGCTCTTTCGAAGGCTCGACCCCCTCGAAGTGCTCGATGATGCGCCGCGCAACCCAGCGAGCGCACGCCGGCTGCTTCAAAAGGATGTCGACCAGGTCGTCGCCGTCGAACTTGCCGCGCTCGCCGAGGATCGTCTTCTCCGTGGCGTCGTGTGACTTCTTGTCGAAGAAGTACGCGCCCTTGCGCTCTTGGCGTCCGGTGAGCGCGCGCGCGGCTTCCTTCACGTCCTGCTCCGTGTAATTGCCTTCGCCGAGGCTGAAGAGCTCCATCAACTCGCGCGCGAAGTTCTCGTTCGGGTTGCCCTTCCGGTTCACCTGGTTGTCGAGGTACTGCAGCATCGCCGGGTCGGCGGTCATCGCGCGCAGGAGCTTGGCGTAGCTCCCGAGCGCGTGCTCGCGCATGACTTGGTTCTGCTTGAGCGTCTCGTAGGAACGGTGACCGGGCTCGATCGCCGTCGCGAAGAAGCCGTGCCAGAAGAGCACCATGCGCTCGAGAGTCGGTGAGCGGCCGCTCATCATCCGGTCGTACCACCAAGCGGTGTAATCGACGAGCTGCTTGCGATCCCGCGCGCGTAGCTCGTCCTCGACCTTCTGGCGGTCCTCCGGCGACATCTCCTTCTTCTCACGCCGCTCGAGCCAGTCGATGCGCTCGACGAAGAACGGTTCGATCACTTCGTCGACGGCGAGCAATCGATCGACGAGAGCGTCGCGACCGAGCTGGACGCCTTCGTCGATCTCTTCTTGGCGCGCGCCGAAGCCCGCGCGATTGAGAAGGTGCTCGACGGCACGCGCATCCCACGCGACGGTGCTCGCAGCGCGTGCCGTGCTCGCGGTCGCAGAGCGTGCCGTGCTCGCGTTCAAGGCGTGAACCGCGCTCGCGTTCGCGGCGTGAACTGTGCTCGCTGCATTCGGCTTCTGAAGCCGGGACGCGAGCGTCGGACTCGCGATCGCGAAGGTTGCAAGCGCTGCCGCAATCCACGTCGTTCTTGTCTTCGTCATCGTTGCCCCTTTGGACCTGATCGACCTCGGTCGAATGGACTGGATCGACATCCGTCGAATGGACTTGCTCGACATCCGCCACGCGCCTCTTGAGCCAACCCGCAGCGGGACTGAACCCATGCTGCCCGTAGAGGTTCCGCCCCGCGCGCAGGTAGCGCCTCCCGTCCGTGGATCTTTACGATGGGTCGAACGCAACGCGCCGATTCTACCCCTGCGCACGCACGGCCTCTTCCGCCCCCTTTGACCGCCTCCTCCCACAGCAACGCGGCCTCCGGGAGCGGTCCGGGTCGGCCACTTCACGACGCCCCGGTCAACTTGCGCGCTTTTCTCGACGTGCTCAGGCGCGAGCACGAGCTGGTCGAGATCACCGCCGAAGTCGACCCCCGTCTCGAAGTCGCGGAGATCCACCGGCGCGTGATCGCGGCCGGCGGCCCGGCGCTTCTCTTCCGTCGCGTGAAGGGTTCGCCGTTCCCACTGACGACGAACTTGTTCGGCACGAAGAAGCGCATCGAGCTCGCGTTCGGCTCGCGGCCGCAGGAGCTGATGCGCGAGGTCGCGCGGCTGCCGCACGAGCTGATGCCGCCGACGCTTGGAAAGCTGTGGGCAAAGCGGCGACTCTTCGGATCGCTGGCGAAGGTCGGAACGTCGCGCGTCGCTCGCGGCGCGGTCAGCGAAGTGTCCGTCGCACCGATTCGACTCACGCAGCTCCCCGCGCTGCAGACCTGGCCGCGCGACGGCGGCCCGTTCATCACGTTGCCGCTCGTGTACACCGAGCATCCGGAGACGCGCGTCTCGAACCTCGGCATGTACCGCATCCAGATCTACGACGACGCGCACTGCGGCGTGCACATGCAGATCGGCAAGGGCGGCGGATTCCACTTGTCGGCCGCCGAGTCGCGCAACGCGGCGCTTCCCGTGAACATCTTCGTCGGCGGTCCGCCGGCCTTGATGCTCGGCGCGATCGCGCCGCTGCCGGAGAACGTGCCCGAGCTGCTGCTCGCGAGCCTCGCCCTCGGAAGGAAGCTCGCGCTCGCGGACAACCCGCACGGTCCGCTGCCGCTCATCGCCGAAGCCGAGTTCGCGATCACCGGCGAGATCGCGCCGGACGCGCGTCGCCCCGAAGGACCGTTCGGCGATCACTACGGCTACTACTCCGAGGTGCACGACTACCCGTGGATGCGCTGCACGGCGATGACGCACCGACGAGGTGCGATCTTTCCCGCGACCGTCGTCGGCAAGCCGCGGCAGGAAGACTTCTTCCTCGGCGACTATCTGCAAGAGCTCCTCTCGCCGCTCTTCCCCGTTGTGATGCCCGGCGTGCGCGACCTGTGGAGCTACGGCGAAACGGGCTACCACTCGCTCTCGGCCGCGGTCGTGCACGAGCGCTACAAGCGCGAGGCGATGGCGAGCGCGTTCCGCATCCTCGGCGAGGGGCAGCTCTCGCTCACGAAGATGCTGCTGCTCACGAATCAGCCGGTCGACCTGCGCGACTTCAAGTCGGTGTTGACCCATGTCTTGGAGCGCGCCGACTTCCGCACCGACCTCTTCCTGATCGCGAACCTGTCGATGGATTCGCTCGATTACGCCGGCCCGAGGATCAACGAAGGCGGCAAAGGCGTTCTGCTCGGCATCGGAGAGACGCGCCGGAAGCTGCCGCGCGAGTTCAGCGGCACGCCGGGCAGCGGAGTGCGCAAGGTCGTCGTCTTCTCACCGGGATGTCTCGTGATCGAGGCACCGAGCTACAAGTCGGATCCGGACGCCGCGCAACGGATCGCGCGCGATCCCGCGTTCGCGGACTGGCCGCTGCTCGTCCTGAGCGACGACGCTGATCGGCACGCGAAGAGCACGATCAACTTCTTGTGGGCCACGTTCACGCGCTTCAATCCGTCGGCGGACGTGCATGCGGCCAAGGTCGAGCTTGTCGGCTCGCACGCTTCGTTCACCGCACCGATCGCGATCGACGCACGGATGAAGCCGGGCTATCCCGAAGAGCTGTTCTGCGACGAAGCGACGGCAACGCTCGTCGATCGGCGCTGGAACGAATACTTCGGCAGCGCGGTGGAGATGGGCAACTCCGACCGCGGGCACTTGGCCTGACCGACGTTCACTGCGCCGGAATCGTGATCAGCGGCGGCGGTCCCTTCTCGCCGGTGTCGCTGAGCGTGAACAGCATCTGCATGAACGCGAACGCGCGCTTGCTCCTGAGATCGCGGTCGTCGATCCAGAACCAATGGTTTCGGTATTCGATGGCGACGCATGCGTCGTCGGGTTTGCTCTCCGAGCTGTGGATGCGCACCAGGCCGGAGGCTTGCATCGCATCCTCGTTGGATTCGATGCCCGGTGTCGCGCGACCTTCCTCGACGTCCCCCGCCGGCACCTCCACGTGCCCTGCGATCGTCATCATGATGTGCAGGATCGAGCGCGTCAGGACCGCAAGCTCCTGATCGTTCCCCGCGGTCGCTCCGAACACGAGCGAGAACTCCGTCGCTTGCGGGTCGAGCCGGAGCAGCTGCCGCAGCTCGCGCGATTCCGCCAGCGTCTCTTCCGCCACATTTGCGGATCGGAACGTCACAAGGCTCGTGCGCTTCTCACCTGCGTGCTGCATGACGCGGAAGCTGACCGAGCCGGATCGCTGGAGAGTGCGCAGCAGCGCGAGCACGCGCAGGAAGTTCGGATCCGGTGGAACGATGCCCGCGATCGACGTCTCCTGGTTCTTCAGTCCGTTGATCGAAGCCGCCGTCGCGATCAGCACCGCGTCCGCGGGCCAACCGGACTGGATCATGAAGAACACGGCTTCGGGCGGCAGCGGCGTCATCAGCGCCTTGAGGAACTGATTGCCCGTCAGCGGCGTGTAGGTGATCGTCGGACGATCGGTGAACCGCGCGACCGCGCCGGCGCTGGCGGTATCGCCTTGAAGCGCACCAGGCGATGACAGTTGTCCAGCGGCGCTCACGCTCGTCTCGAGCGAATATCCCGCGACGATCTGTCCGACGTCGACGAACACCGGCGGATCGAGATAGCGCAGCTTGACGATGTTGAGGAGCGTTTGGCGCTTCCACGAGTCCGAGAGCGCGTCGCTGTAGCCGTAGCGGTCGCGCGCGACGGTGCCCGGCCCGATGTTCGTGCAACTCGTGTTACACCACGTGACGAGCGCGACCAGCACGGCGACTGCGACAGGCGTGGTCTGTGATCGGTTCCGCAAGGCGAGCTCCTTCGTTTGCCGCGAGACGATCGAACGCGTAGCGGCCGCCGCACGCGTGCTCGGCCATCGACGTCGGCCGTTCAACTGTTCCTGAAGTCGTAGAACTCTGGATGCTTCAACGCCGGCGCTGCCGCGCGGCGAATCTGCAGCGTGCGGATCGCCCACAGGTCGCGGAAGATCCGGTACTGGAGCGCCGTCGCGTCGAGATAGTCCACGCCCGCGCTCCCGCCCGTTCCCGTGCGACGTCCGATCACGCGCTCCACCATGCGCGCGTGGCGCTGGCGGAAGATTACGAACAATTGCTCGAGCTCCACCAGACCGTCGAGCACTTCGCGCGGCCACGCTAGGAGCGGCAGCTCGCGATACGTCTCGATGAAGAGCATCGCGACGCGGATTCGAGCGCGCGGCGCGCCGCCTTCCGCTTCCGTCGGCGAGAGGAAGCTCTTGACCGACGCCTTCTCGGCCTCGTAACGGGTCCGCAGCCGCGGGATGTCTTCCTTCGATTGCGTGACGGCGATCGCGCGTGCACAACCCGCGTCGACCTCAGCAGCGTGGGACCTCAGGAAAGCCACGACGAAATCCTTCAACCGCGCGGGCGCGTCCTTGTCCGTCGCGAGCGAGCCGTCGATCGGCGTGCGCGAGAGCCAGCTCTCGATCGCGTCCTTGAGCGTCGGCCGATCCTCGAGCTGCCGCGTGACGCGCGCGAGCGCCGGCGACTCGCTGCCGTCCTTCGCGCGCAGCGCATCGAGATAGCTGCCGCCGACGCCGAGCGAGATCCGGTCCTCTTCGGGGAGGCCAAGGAGGATCTCGATCTGTCGCAGCTGCGCGCTCTGGAATCCGCTCGCCGGAATCAGCTTGTCGCGGAACACGAGGAACTCGCGCGTGGTGAGCGTCTCCATCAGCTCCCAGTGGCTGACCGCGACGCGCAAGATCGTCGACACGCGCTTCAAGCTGCGCACCGCGCCCGAGAGCTCTTGCTCGGCGACGGGCTCGTGGACGAAAAGATCGCGCGCCGTCTTGAGCTCGCGCAGGATCAGCTTGAACCACAGCTCGTACACCTGGTGGACGGTGACGAACATCACCTCCTCGTTGGTGAGCACGCTCTCGTCGTGCTCGAGGCCGCCTTGCAGCGCGAGGAGGTCCTCGACGCGGATGTAGTCCCAATAGCTGGCGGGTGTGGGAGACGTCATGGAGGAGTCGCGGTCGATGCCGAGCTCGGAGTCGAGACGGCACAGAGTAGCGGGAGCGCGGGCTCGTGTCAGAGGGACGCCGCCCGCGTGACGCGGCACTCCGGCGCGCGAGGCGCGCGCCGAGTCAGCCCCTCGGCACGAGATGCGCCGGATAGGGCGCGCTCGCTCGCACGGCGCGGACGACGCCGGACTTCGTCAGTCGCTCGACCTGCCGTTTGACGAAGTTCTCCGAGTCACCGGGTTTCATGCCGGCGCGGCGAGCTTCGGTCAGCGCTTGCTCGATTGCCACGCCGTCCTCGATGCAGCGGTGGATCGCGAACACCATCGCGGCGCGGCTGCCGTTCGCGCAGAAGAGCAGGAGCGGCTCGCCGTGCGCGGTGCGCAGCTCCTCGAGCACGCGATCGACGAGCCCATCGTCGAGGCAGTCACGGCATTCGAGATCGATCGCGACGAATCGAAGTCCGAGCGCTTTGCAGGCCGCCGCGACGTCGTACTCGGGCGCGTCGCCGGGGCCAGAGATGTCGATCACGGTCTTGATGCCTCGGCGCTCGGCGAGATCGAGATCGGGCTCGGCCGGAATGCTGCCGAACCAGAACTCACCGCTCACGGACACGTTGTGCATGGTGCCGAGCGTCGCGTGCAGCACCGGCGGGCAGCCGTACTCGCGCGTCACGATGGGCTCGCTCGTCGTGCGGCAACCGGCCGCGAGCGCGGCCAGCAGTGCGAACCAGGCAGTTTTTTCGATGAGCCTTGCCACTCGGTCTTCTCGTCGTGAATTCCGCAAGGCCGACTGCAGGTGTGGGCAGGAATTCGGCGGGTTCTTCCCGAACCCCCGCCCGAGCTCCGAATCGGGCCACATTGCGCGACTTGCGTGGATGTAAAGATCCACGGGGCACGGAATGGTTACGGGCCCTCGGCACGCAATTCATCGAGTTCGCACACATCGCGTTCGCGCCGCCCACGGAGAATCGCGATCCGTGGTGCGCAGCGGCCCCTGACTTCGCGGGTGCGCTGGGCCCGGAAGCGGGCCTGGAGCCATGCGAAGTCCGCGATGTTCGCGTCAGGAGCGCGCTGGAGCGCGGAACGCCTGCCACGCGAAGCCCGCCCAACCCGCGATCAAGAGCAGTCCGCCGATGGGCGTCACGCCCCCGAGCCAACGCGGAGCGCCGAGCGTCATCGCGTACAGAGTTCCGCTGAAGACGATGCTCCCGGCCAGCAAGCACACGCCCGGAATGTCGCGACCGTCCGCGCGCTCGCGGAAAAGTCCGTACAGCACGAGCGCGATGGCGTGCAGCGCGTGATAGAGCACTGCGGTGTGCCACCACTCGAGTTCCGTCGCGCCGACTCGCTCCTTGAGCGCGTGCGCGCCGAACGCGCCGAAGACGACCGCCAGCGCACCCGACACAGCTCCGATCCCGATCCAGCGCATGCTCAGCTCCCGCTCCGTGCCGTCTCCTCGTGCGCGGTGACGGTCGCGTCGTGTCGACGCGGATCGTGAGCCACGAGTGCTTGATAGATGCTCCCAGAGAACCCGCCTGGATTCGTCATCGCGAGAAGCCCGCTCTTCTCGAGGGCCGTGGCGAGATCGCGCTGGCGTGCGACCCGTTCGTTGACGAGGCGCTCGATCGTGCGGCTGAGCTCGCGCTCGCTGAGTCCGTGCAAACCGAGCGTGCGCCACTCGTGTTCCGGCAGGAGTCGTTCGACAAGTCGCGCGAGCGCAGACGGCAGCGTGTGGATCAAGTCGTGGATGCGATCGTTCTCGTGTTCCAACTGCGCGTTCTGCGACACGACGAGACCGATCGCGCACAAGCAGAAGCCGACGGACCACGCGGTCAGCGTCGTGGCGAAGTCGAGACCCGCCGGGGGAAAGCCCATCTCCGCGGGCGTGAACGAACCGAGCGCGACGCTCTGGATCGGCGCGAGCCAGTCGAGCGGGATCCAGGAGAGCACGGGGATGTCGACCGTCATCAACTGCCAGCGATGCGCGCTCCCTTGATAGGTGATCCACGATCGGAACAGGAGCATGGCGCAGAGGAGCCACAAACTCGGCACACCGAGCCATCGGCCCTGTGCTTCGGTCGGTTCACGTCGCCGCGCGACGACGAGCAGCAACACGAGCATCTCGAAGAACATCCACGGACCGCCGGGCGCGAGCACACCCGAGAACACGAACGCCAAGCCGAGGAATCCGGTCGTCGCGGCGAGCACGCTCATCGAGTCGCGCGGCAGTCGATTGACGTTTCCGATCCGGATGAGCGTCGCGATGAGCGCGAGGAGAGCTCCGATGGCGAGCGAGGTGAAGCCGGTCCCCGCCAGTCGGCCATTCCCATCGAACTGAACGCCGAGCAGCACGCCGCCTAGGCCCACCATCGCGGCGGAGAACGCAATCCAGCGCGGCGCGGCGTGCGGACGCAGGCCGACAACTTCCGAGCTCGCGCTCATTCGCGTGACTCCGCGAATGCGAAGGCTGAGCTCGCCCGCGCACCGAGTCTGACCGTAGCGCTCGTTCGCAATCTGAGCGTCGCGCTCATTCGCAGTCTCCCGTCAGGTCGGGAAAGAACGCGGCACACTCCT
>JANOFY010000476.1:0-4332 GCA_031413895.1 Planctomycetota bacterium
CACTGCGGCGGATTCAGGCCGTAGTTGTCCGGCGCTCCGGCGAGGATCTCGCAGAAGTCGGGCGTGCCGTTCTGGTCGCAATCAGGCGTCGGTTCGCACGAATCGGGCACACCGTTAGGCGTGCACTGATTCGGGTTCAGACCGTAGTTGTCTTCCGCACCACCGTCGCAGAAGTCGGGAATGCCATCCACGTCGCAGTCGGACGCCGGCTCGCACGAATCAGGAACGCCGTTCGGCGTGCACTGGTTCGGGCTCACGCCGTAGTTGTCGGCCGCGCCCGCCAAGATCTCGCACCCATCGGGGATGCCGTTGTCGTCGCAATCGGGTGCCGACTCGCACGAATCAGGCACACCGTTCGGCGTGCACTGCGGCGGATTCAAACCGTAATTGTCGAGAGCCCCGGCCAGGATTTCACATGCGTCCGGAATGCCGTTGTCGTCGCAGTCGGGTGCCGGCTCACACGAGTCGGGCACGCCGTTCGGCGTGCACGACGGCGGATTCAGTCCGTAGTTGTCCGGCGCGCCGGCGAGGATCTCGCAGAAGTCGGGCGTGCCGTCGGCGTCGCAGTCCGGCAACGCTTCGCACGCATCGGGGACGCCGTTCGGTTGACAGCCTGCGCGCGCTCCGCCGCCGTACAAGTCCGGCGCGCCGTTCTCGATGTCGACTTGATCGGGAATGCCATTCCCGTCGCAGTCCGGGAAGTAGAGGTAGCAAACGGTAACGACGGCCGAAGCCTGCTGAACGAACTGGAAGATGACGCTGCCGGGGCCGGTCGCGACGGACGTGCCTCGAGCCGTGATCGGCAGCGCGATCGTGCCAGGATTTCCCGCCGGACCGGTGAAGAGCGCTAGGTCCGAAACCGGAGGCGGCATGCTCACCGATGCGGCTTGATCCGCGACGATGCCCGCGTGCGTCTCGCCCGACGGGCCGTTGAAGTCGATGCTGCCGTCGAACGCGGCCGCGTTATCCACGAAGTTCTTGAACGGCTCGACTTCGAGCAGGGTGCCCCCGTTGTTCGGTCGCGAGAGTTTGACCTTGCCGGCGAAGTTGAGAGTCACCTGGCTCGGCCGACTGCTCGTGCTCTCGAATGCGGCGGAGCCTTCGAGGTGCGCGGCGAGCGTGACCTCGATGCCGACGAGCACGCCCAGGTTCGGATCGAACTTCGGCAGAGTGACCGTCGTGTCCCACGCGGTCGACTGCAACGGAACGTTGTCCGAATGGCACAGCTCGAGTCGTTGCTGCGGAGCGGCAGCCAGGCTGGTCTGTGCGATCGCGGGCCCGAGGATCCCCGTGGTCGTCAGAACAGCGAGAGTGATGCGGTTGACGGTGCGTTGCGGAAGCATGGTGTGTCTCAGCGGTCGTCGCAAAGTTGGTGGAGCACAGAGCTGCGATCAGCGACCGGGGAAGAGCGACCGACGCGCCTCTCCGGTCGTCGTCTAATTCGCGTCCAGAGCAACGCCCTCGAGCACGAGGTCGCCGTTGTTCTGCTTGCCGATTTCGAAAGCGAGTTCAGCGCCCGAGAGTTCCGGCGTGCGCTCGACGAGAAGCGCCAGGAACGCCGGGTTGGTCACGCTGGCGGCCGTGGAGAACGCGATGCCGCCATCGATCTCCAACCAACCCGTTTCGAGTGCCGGGAAACCGACGACCTCGGCGGGATTGTCGTTCGTCTGTCCCGCGAGGAACGTCTGCTGGAACAACGTGGAGAGCGCGGTCAACGGGAGCTTGCGCCAACACCTGAAGGCGTAGTTCTTCGAGAACACCTCTTCGTTGTCGTTGTAGACGAGGAAGTCGAGGCGCGTCGTGAACGCCGAGCCACCGGTCAGCGCGATGAGGATCAGATCGCTCTGATACGCCGCTGATTGTCCCGTGAATCGCGGGATCACGATCTTCGACGGCGCCATCTCGTACTCGACGCCATCGAGGTCGCGGATGCCATCACCAGCTCCCCCGGCGTCGACGTCGGTCAGCTCGCCGTTCGGCGGGATCGCGCGAAACGAGTACGCGTTGAACGAGTGCTCGAACGTCGCGAGACCATCGGTGACGATTTCGTCGCCGATCAGCCAGTTGTGCGCGATCGCGCGACCGAAGTTGTCCTTCGCGAAGGCATAGACGTAGCCGCGTTGCGCGTTCGGATTCTGAGCGCTCGTGAAGAGCGCGATCGTGTCGTTCGGCGTCAACACGACGGTCGTGTTGAACTCGGTGCAGAGCAGCCCCGGCGAAGGATCGCCGTTGATGTACACGAACTCGACCCGGACGGAGCTGCCGTCAGGATCGGGATCCGTGTTCGTCAGCGACAGGAGCGTGTTGCGACCTGGCGTGTGATCGAACTCCGGGTAGAGCAGCAAGCTTCCGGGGGTCTGGCCGTCGGCATGAACCGACGGAACGAGAGCCACGAGTGCGGCGAGTGACGCGGTCACCAGCGCCGGACGGCGAAATCGCATTGTTCATCCTCCTCGCGAATGCGCGCGCCTGGCGGTCGCGCGGCACCTTGCGCGCGCGACCTCGGTTCCTCCCCGGGCAAGCGCCGGCTGCGCAGTGCAGCGACGCGGAACCCGGCTCCAGAGGGTCCGTCCTACCGGGCGGGGCCGGCTGGATCAGGCTTCCGCTTCGCAGCAAAAGCACTCACCAAACGGCGCCGCCGTTGCGGCAGTCAGGAACGTGCATTCAACAGGCCCATCGTGTCCGGGTGGGCCATTTTTGGGAAGAACAAAATTGCTTTTCTGGAGACAGCAGGCTGCGCCGCGGGGTATGGCGCAAGCCGTGGCCGGGCCACGGCTCTAGAGAATGCGCTTTCGTGAAGCCGCGGCTAGGCGGCTTTCAATCAACAGCAGGCGGGAGCCGCTAGTGCGGCGCCGTGTTGCTGCCCGCGGTGGAATTGCCGGTCGGCAAGGTGCTGGACTTGGAGACGGGCGGCCCCTTGAGGAGGTCCGGATTCTTGCCGAGGAATTCCGTATCCCCTTCGGCGGAGAAGTACATCCAATCGCCGTCGACCCAGACCCAAGTCTCGACCATTTTCAGTTCTTGCGTCAGCGTCTGGCCGGGCTCGAGCTTCACGGAATCGAGCTGCGGGTGGTGCGGAGTCCAGACAGCGCTGGCTTGGACGTAGCCCTTCTCGCCATCGATCTTCAGCACCTTGTGGATTTGCGGATTGGCGTATTCGTGCAGATCCTTGCCCGGAAGGAATTGCGACAGAGGAACCTGTTGTTTTTGTTCCGGAGTGAGGAAGTCGTACGCGGCGATCCAATCCGACTTGGACACGGTCGCCCAGCGGGCTTTCGACCGCTCGATCAGGCGCGCTTCGGTCTGTTCCGGCTTGGCGCGTGCTTGCGCAGTCTGGGTGCTGGCGGGGCCCGTCTGCGGATTGCAGCCCGAGAAGACGAGCACGAGGCCGGCGAGGAGGGTCAGTGCGGAGCGCGATGCGGCGAATTGGATCATTGGTGAAGTCTCGTAGCGTGCGGATGGGCCCCTGGCGAAGTGTGGCCCTATGAACGTGATTAGGGGCCAGGAGGTTTGCACCCCCTGGCCCCTAAGACTATCCGGTGGACCCTAGTTGCGTCGGGTTTACCGCTAAGCGATCACTGCTGGTCGAAGTTGACCGCGGCCGGGTCGCCATCGCCGAACGGACCGGTCGGGAGCAGCGAACCGTTACGGTTGGCTTGCAGCGCGGCCGTTTCGAAGGGCAGGTCAGCCGCGGCGTAGGTGTAGCCGAGCTTCTCGATGAGCACGGCGTAGATCGCCGCGTCCGTGATGGATTCCGCACCCGAGCTTTGGCTGCCGCCGTAGACGCGGACCCAGCCGGACTCGCGAGCCGACGCGCCGAAGATTTCGTTCGGGGCGTCGTTCGTGTTGTTGTGGAGGAAGCTGTTCAGGAACGCGTTGCTGATTTGGAGAACCGGAACGCGATCCCAGCACTTGAAGATGAAGTTCGCCGAGAAGGCTTCTTCGTTGTCGTTGTAGATCCAGAAGTTCGCGCGGGTCGTGAAGGCAACGCCACCCGACAGCGCGATGAGGATCATTTCGCTAGCGAACTGGCTGGAGACCTGCGCTTGCGCACTCGAGCCAAGGAAGCGCGGGATCAGGATCTGGTCCGGCACACCTTCGTACTCCGCACCGGCGCCATCGCCGTTCAGGTCGCGGTTACCGTCGCCGTCGACGTCCGTGAGCGCGCCCGGGGCGGTGAGGCCCTTGAACGCGACCGGGTTGATCGAGTAGTCGAGGGCTTCGAATCCCTTGATCGCGAGCGTGTTGCCGATCAGCCAGTTGTGGGTGATCGGGAGGCCGATGTTCGGGCCGTACGCCGCCTTGGCGAACGCGTACATGTAGCCTTGCTCG
>JANOFY010000477.1:0-3951 GCA_031413895.1 Planctomycetota bacterium
CGGTCGGCCGCCAGCTCGAGGAAATCCTCGAGGAACACCGCCAGCTGGGCCGGCGCGAAGCACGTCGACGCGCCGCGGAAGCGCTGGGCGAGGTCGGGATCGCCAGCCCCGAAGATCGGCTCACTGCCTATCCGCACGAGCTCTCCGGCGGCATGCGGCAGCGCGTGATGATCGCGATGGCGCTCCTCTGCAAACCCAGGCTGCTCATCGCGGACGAGCCGACGACCGCGCTGGACGTCACGATCCAGGCGCAGGTCCTCGATCTCTTCGCGGGGCTGCGCGAACACCACGGGACGGCGACCCTGTTCGTCACGCACGCGCTGGGCGTCGTCGCTGGCCTCGCCGATCGCGTGCACGTGATGTACGCCGGTCGCATCGTCGAAACCGGCAGCGTGCGTGCGATTTTCAACCGGCCGCGCCATCCGTACACGCGCGGTCTATTGAGCAGCGCGCCGACGCTCGCGAGCGATCTCTCCAAGCCGCTCGCGTCGATCCCCGGACAACCGCCCGATCTTCTGCGCCTCCCGCCCGGTTGTTCGTTCGCGCCCCGCTGTACGCACGCGATGCAGCGGTGTGATGGCCTTCGCCCGGAGCTCGAAGCGTGGGGCGAGGCGCACAGCGCGGCGTGCGTCCGCAGCGGTGAGCTTTATCCATGAGCGCGTTGCTCGAGGTGCGCGGACTCGTCACGCGCTACCGCGCACGCACGCGCGGACGCGCCATCACCTTCGCCGCGGTCGACGGTGTCTCGTTCGACGTGGAGCGCGGCCGCGCACTCGGGCTCGTTGGTGAATCAGGCTCGGGCAAGTCGACCGTCGCGCGCACGATCGTCGGGCTCGAACGCGCAGCCGTGGGCTCGGTCAAGTTCGGCGGCGTGGAACTGACATCGCTCTCGTCCCGCGCCTGGCGTCCTCATCGGCGGCGCATCCAGCTCGTCTTCCAGGATCCGTACGCGTCGCTCGATCCGCGCCAGACGATCGGCTCGGCGCTCGTCGAGCCGCTCGTGATCCATGGACTCATGCGACCGCGCGAGCGCCGGATCAAGGCGCTCGCGGTGCTCGAGTCGGTCGGCCTCGACGCGCGTCACTTCGACTGCTACCCGCACGAGTTCTCCGGCGGCCAGCGCCAGCGCATCGGGATCGCGCGCGCACTCGTCCTCGAGCCCGAGCTCTTGATCTGCGACGAACCGGTGAGCGCGCTCGACGTCTCGATCCAGGCCCAGATCGTCAACCTGCTCGGCGAGCTGCGCGCGCGCCTCTCGCTTTCCTATCTATTCATCGCGCACGACCTCGCCGTGGTGCGGCACCTGTGCGACGAAATCGCGGTGATGTACCTCGGCCGGATCGTCGAGCACGCGTCGCGCGAGCAGCTCTTCGGCGATCCGCGTCACCCGTACACGCAGGGACTTCTCGCGGCGGTCCCGTCGCTCGACCCTGGAATGGAGCGGGGGCCGCGGCGTACGCTCATCGCCGGAGATCCGGGCTCACCCCTCGATCCTCCGAGCGGCTGCCGATTCCATCCGCGCTGTCCGCACAAGAGCAGTGTCCCGAACGATCGCTGTCGCACAGAGACGCCGGCCCTCTCGCCCCCCTGCGAAGATTCCATCCCGGAGTCTTTCCGACGAGTGGCCTGTCATCTGGAGACAACCGCGATAGGAGCCTCAAAACAATGACCGACTACGCCCCCTCCGCTTCCTCTGGCGCACGCCCGCACCGCGGCGTCCTCATCCTCGTCCTCGGCATCCTCGGAATCGTGTTGTGCATGCCGCTCGGCATCGCCGCCTGGGTGATGGGATCAGGCGATCTCGCCGCGATGGGCCGCGGGGAGATCGACCCCACTGGGCGGAGCATGACTCAGGCCGGCAAGGTGTGCGGGATCATCTCCGTCGTCTTGGCGGCGCTCGGGATTCTGATCTTCCTCGGGATGATCATCCTGGGTGTCGCAGCCGGCGCCGCGGGTGCGGCCGGCAACTGAGCCGCCCACAGAGCCGCCCACAGAGCCGGCGGATCGGCCGCAGGATGGGTGCCAAGCGCGCATCCTGTGGCCTGATCCAGTCGATGACACAATCGGGGCCCGTTCGGGGCTAGATTCCTGAACCGCTCCACGCCTCTCCGTCGTGAACACAGCAGTTCGAGACGCAGGTCTCGGCCGCTCTGCACACCATCGCTCCAGGAGGTCTCATCGTGCGCCACGTTTCTCATCTCGTTCTCGTTGCCGCCGCGCTGTTCGTGGCGAGCGCGCCGGCGTCCTTCGCGGACACGCTGTCGCAAGTCGACACGACTCCGCCGGCGATCACCACGGCGCCGTCGCTGATCCCCAATCCGAATACGGCGGTGCCGCTCGTCGCCACGATCACGCTCACGACGAACGAGCCGACACAGATCGCGCTGACGATCGCGGACGGGACGCGCCTTTGGACCGTGCTCGCCGAGCCGGTCTTCAAGACGGTGCACCGCGTGCTCGTGCTCGGCGTGAGGCCGAATCTGGTGCACACGATCCGCGTGACGGCGCGCGATCAGGCCGGGAACATCACGACTTGGCCGGCGGTGCTCACGTTCGTGACACCGCCGCTGCCGGCCAACTTCCCGCCGGTCACGACCAGCGTGAGCTTTCCGACGCGCATGGAGCCGGGCGTCACGCTGTTCCAAGCTCGGTTCGTCACGCCGGGTGTGCCCCCCGGACCGACCGGCACCTACGTGGTCATGCTCGACAGCGCCGGCGAAGTCGTCTGGTACCTGGAAGCGAACTACGACATCGGACTCGTCACGCGCATGCGCAACGGACACCTGCTCGCGCTGGCCGGCGGCTTCGTCCCCGGCTCCGCCGCCGTCGAGATGGACATCCTGGGCAATACCGTCAAGACGTGGGTCGCCACCGGTCTGGCCAGCGCGCCGCCGGGAACGACCGGCGTCGCGACGCACTCGTTCCACCACGAGATCCGCGAACTACCCGCCGCGGAAGTCGCCGACTTCGTCACGCTCAGCACCGAGCGGCGCGATTTGCCGAACTATCCAGCGGACGAAGTGAACACCGCGATCACGAACCCGGTCTCGACCGTGGTCGGCGACGTCATCGTCGAGTTCAAGCGCGACGGCACGATCGTGCGCGAGACGAAGCTGCTCGACATCCTCGACCCGTACCGCATCGTCTACGGCTCGCTGGCGACGTTCTACAACACGTTGTATCCGGGCTCGCAGACGAAGGACTGGAGCCACGGCAACGCGGTGCTCCTCGACACGAGCGACAACTCCTACATCGTGTCGCTGCGCCACCAGGACGCGGTCGTGAAGATCAAGCGCGACACGGGGCAGCTCGTGTGGATCTGTGGTCCGCACGAGCGCTGGGTCGCGCCGTGGACGAACTACCTGCTGACGCCCATCGGCCCGAACTTCGAGTGGAACTTCCACCAGCACGACCCTGAGATCACGCGCCGCGGAACGCTGGTGATGTTCGACAACGGCAACTACCGCGTGGTTCCGCCGACCGCGCCGGGCCCGACGAGCTCGTTCTACAGCCGCGCGGTCGAGTTCGACATCGACCCGGTCGCGATGACGATCGAGCAAACGTGGGTGTACGGCGGCCCCGGTCAGCTCTTCTACTCAGGCTTCCTGGGCGGCGCGAAGCCGCAGTGGCGGACGCTCAACACGCTCGTGACCGACGGCGCGAAAGTGCTGCAGAGCGGCGCGGCGCGCATCGTCGAGACGACTCCGACCGCGCCCGCGATGGTCGTGTTCGAAGCGACGATCCAAGATCCGGCGTTCCTGAAGAACTGGACCGTCTATCGCAGCGAGCGCTTGCCGAGCGTCTACCCGCAGACGTGGATCCCGCCACAACCGCACTGATCTCTCTCGTCAAGGCAAGGGCCAGCAAGCATGCAGCCCGCTCCGCACGTCGCGCGGAGCGGGCTGCATCTTTTCCATCGAGAAGAAAGCGAAAGTACGGAGCCGGAGCAAC
>JANOFY010000478.1:0-2528 GCA_031413895.1 Planctomycetota bacterium
GCTCGACTTGGAATTGGTGTCCGGGGTCATGGGGGGGGTGAACGCCTGCGCGGTTCGCGCGAGATTCTAGGGTCGCTGACTCGATCGCACGAGAGAGTGGCCGACTTACGCCCGCGCGCGCCTCGAAGTGAGCGCCTCGCCTCGAGCTTCGGAACGGCCGTCAAAACAGCGAGATCGTCGTGCCCGAAGCCAGTTGCGCCGCCGGCTGTGCGCGCGCCCGAGCGAATCCCAAGACGCGCCGCGATGCGGGCCGAGCGCGCGCGAGCGAACGCCGATCGGCGCCCGAAAGCGTGGACATCGCCCGCGCCGGCGAATCCTCGAAGAGTCGCGCCACGATCTCTCCCCATACAGATGCGCGCCGCTTGCGACGGATGTGGATCGGGTCGAAGCCGTACCAGTCTAACGCGGGCTCGACGACCGGAAGGTCGTGGTCGCTCGCGATCTCGAGCAGGCGTCGATCGAGCTCGCGCGCAGAGTCGCGCGCCGCTTTCCAAGGGATGCGTCGCGTCGGATACAGGATCGAGCGCGCGATCTCGTACTGCCAGCTCGAGAGCCGCTCGATCGTCACGAGCGGTATGCGCACGACGAGCGGTCGCGCGCCGAGCGCTGCGAGTCGCTCGATGTCGCGCGCGATCCACGCGCCGATCTCGCCCGCGGACGCGCCGTACATGATGTCGTTGCCGACGTCGGTGAGCAGCGCGACGGTCGGAAGCGGCGGGCCGTGTAGAAGTGCATCCCAGATGCCGCACCTGCCGATGCTCGGCAGCTCCACGCCGAGTACGCGCGACGTCATGCCGTAGGAACGACCATGACCGCACGCGACGAGCACCTGCATCGGCGAGCGCTCGAACGCTTCGAACGTCCTCACGAGACTCGGGAGCGCCAGACGAAGGTTGCTCGCGCCGAGCAATACGACGCGCGACCGGATCTCGCTCAAGCGAACTCCAACGCGCGTGACATGAGATCGAACACGCGGTCCGCGCGTCCCCACTCGAGGTCGACGATGGAGACGTACGACTCTCCCGCGAGCGCGGCCAGAGCTTTCGGCGAGCACAGCTCCGAGAAGCAGTCGAGCTCCTCCTCGAAGGCGTTGTAGCCGGCGAACGCGTAGGGGACTTCCGCGCGCGTGCTCACCGGAAGCTCCACGCCCCGGCCCGCGCCGCGTCGAAAGATACCGACGTGGATCTCGGGCTCGCTGCACAGACGCACGAGTGCGCGCGCAGCGTCGTCGGACGCGAATCCGCACACGAACGCGCGCTGGACGCGAAGCTTTCCGTCGCCGTCCTGCGCAGACGCGACCCCCGGTTGCGATGCGACCGTGAGCAAGCCGGCGCGATGGAACGCGATCAGTCGTGATCGCAGCGGATTCGACTCCACGTCCAGCGCCGCGGCACCCCAGCCGGGAAAAGAGCCGAGCTCTCCGGCGATGAAGCGCTCTCCGAGACGGACCAGATCCGCGAACGTCTCCGCCGATTTCCACGCGCCGGCATCCGTGTCGATGGAGTTTCGCATGCGATCGCCGTCGCCATCGTCGACCCGGTTCGCCGCGGGGTCAAGGCGCGCGGCCTTGCAGCACCGCGCACGCTCTGGCATGGTCCCGCGGTGCGCTCGTCGAAGATCCCGCATCTGAAGCTCGTCGGGGCCGCGGCGCTCTTCTCGACCGGCGGCGCGGCGATCAAGTCGTGCGAGTTCACGAGCTGGCAGGTCGCCGGTCTGCGCTCCGCGATCGCGGCCGTCGCGTTCCTCGCGATGGTGCCCGCCGCGCGACGACTGCCGAGCGCGCGCGAGTGTCTCGTCGGCGCGATCTACGCGATCACACTCGTCCTGTTCGTGCTGGCCAACAAGCTGACGACCGCGGCGAACACGATTTTCCTGCAGTCCACCGCTCCGCTGTACGTGTTGCTGCTCGGGCCGCTCTTCTTGAAGGAGCGCATCCGCGCGCGCGATCTCGTGTTCCTGCTGGCGATGGCCGCGGGCCTCGCCCTCTTCTTCCTCGACGTCGAGCCGACGCGCGCGACGGCTCCCGATCCGAAGCGCGGCAACTGGCTCGCGCTCGCGAGCGGCGTCGGCTGGGCAGCGACGGTCGTCGGAGTGCGCTGGCTCACTCCGCGCGAGGGTGAGGCGTCGTCGGGCGTCGGCGCGGTCGTCAGCGGCAACGTCATGGCTGCCATGATGTGCGCGCCCTTCGCGCTGCCGTTCTCCGGTGGAGACGCATCGGACTGGGCCGTGATCTCCTACCTCGGCGTCTTCCAGATCGCGCTCGCCTACGTCCTCGTCACGTCTGCGCTGCGCGAAGTCCAAGCGTTCGAGGCGTCCGTCCTGCTCCTCGTCGAGCCGGTGATGAACCCCGTGTGGGCGTGGATCGTGCACGGCGAAACACCGGGTCACTGGGCGCTGGTCGGGGGAGCGGTGATCCTCGTTTCGACGCTCGCGAAAACCTGGCTCGACGTGCGGTCGAATCGGCGCGTCGCGCTCGAGTGACGCGCGCTCTTCCGCTCACAAGCGGAGCAGCTCGAGATCGAAGCTCA
>JANOFY010000479.1:0-4133 GCA_031413895.1 Planctomycetota bacterium
GGACAGCGGCAGCTGCGTCTCGTCTGCCGCGAACGCGACCCAGCGCGTGCCCACTCGCCGCAGCGACAGCACGCCGTCGTCGCGCGAAACGCAGCGCACGATGCCCTTCGATTCGAGCGCGCGGACGAGCTCGCTGTGTGCCGCGGATTCCGAGTCGCCCTCGATCGCGATCCGCGTCGTGACGCTCTTCGCGCTGCGTTCGAGCAGGAACGCCGTGCGCATCCCGGCCACGCGCGCTGCGCCTGCCGCTTCGAGCCATTCGGCGACGGACTGCGTGGTGCCGACCTGCGCGAGCCGCACGCGGCCCAAGCGGCTCGGCAGGTTGTCGCGCAGGGCGTCCTCGCCGCACACGCTGAAGATGTCGCCGGCGGTCAATCCATGGAGGCGTCCGCCGGAAAGTTTCAGAGCGCCGCTGGGGCCGACCTCGAGCGGGAAACGTGGCGTGTGCGCGGCGGCGACGGGCTCGAACAGGACGTAGCCGGCGAGGCTGCCTTCCAGAATCGGTGTCTGCTCCTGCTGGCTCTGGGTCACGCGCCGCGCGACGCGGATCATCAGGTCGGTGTACGACGCGCCCGCCGGGAGCGATTTCAGCGCGTCGACGAGGTGGAAGGTGAACACGCCGCGCGAGATCTTCGTGCCGGGTGCGCCCGGTTCGCCCGGTTCGCCCGGGGCGTCGACCTGGATCTCGTACGCGCTCTGGTCCGCGCGGCAGGCGGCGAGCGCGACGTACTTCAGCGCGGGCGGCACGTATCCGGAGCCGCTGGGAACCGAAACCGTGTGCGGGCTCGCGCGCGCCGCGCCGAAGCCGCGGCGTGTCGGCTCGAGGAATCGCCGACCCAGGGACGACTCGGCGCGGGTATTCGTGCCCGAGCTGCAGCAGTCGAAGATCAGGACGACTTGGTCGGTCTTCTCATTCGCGCGTTGAATGAGGAGGCCGATCTCTTCGTCGCGGATATCCTTGCACGGGCCTGGTCCCACCGTCGCGTCGAACGGAACCAGCGTCTCGTCCCAGCGGTCGCGCTCCTCGAGTGTTCCCGAGTCATCGGGGACGCGCGAGCCGTGCCCCGCGAAGTAGAAGAGCAAGAGATCGCCGGATGTGCTGGCGTCGATCAATTCGGCAAAGCCTTGTCGGATCGAATCCCCGGTCGCCTCCCGGTCGAGGAGCGTGTGGACGTCGTCCGCGCGGAAGCCGGCGCGCTCGATGAGCACGGTGCGCAGCGCGGCGACATCGGCGCGCGGGCCGTGGAGCTTCGGCCAACGATTCTCCTCCGGGTAGTTCTCTACGCCGACGAGGAGAGCGCGCCGCACGGGACCGCCGTGCTGCACCGATTCCATGACCGGAAGGGCGGGCAAATGCGGGATGCTGGAGCACAGCGTCGCGCAGAGACACAACACGTGAAACATGCCCAAGAAGACCGCCGCCGGACGTGGATTTCCGGATGAAGCAAACCCTCGAAGCATCATCCGAGCGCGGGGGACGATGCGCAAGTACACCGCGGTAGGGGGGGCGCTCGCCGCGATCGAAGGAGATTTCGGCAGGCGGCGCCTTCGAACGAAGATCGATTACCCCTCGGATCACCGACCGACCTTGCCGCTGATTTGTTCACGCGGCTACGATGTTCGCCGTTGCGTGCCGTGTCCGAGTTCACTCGAGGAGTTCCATGATGCTTCGCTCGCTCTGCCGTCGTCGCGCGTCCAAAACGGTCGCCGTGGGGTCCGCTCTGCTTCTCGCTGGCTGTGCCGGCATGGGACTCGGTGTGCTCGCGGACGTCGCGCTGGGAGCGGCGCGCAAGACCTTCCTCGGAGTCGCGACCGATAACTACGGCGAGGGCTACCGCGACGATTTCGACAAGCTCTTGCAGACGCTCACGAACAAGGACGGCGCGGCGGCGGCCGCCACCGCTCCGGCCGATCCCGCGGCGGCGGCTCAAGCTGCGGGCGCTCCCGTCTACGTTCCACCGCCGACGCCGCTCGAGCTCGACGTGGCTGTGATGCGCGAGGAGATCAAGGACGGCCGTCCGATCCCCGTGCCCGTGCTCGATGGCGAGGTACTGTACGACCGCTTCGGTTCGCACGGCGACGGCGACAACTTGAAGCTCAACTTCCGCACGAACGCAGATTGCTACGTGTACGTGATCGCGATCGACGGAACGAGCTGGGCGCAGCCCGTATTCCCGAGCGAATACGCCGGCTACACGAACCCGGTCAGGCCGAACACCGTGTACACGATCCCCGAGGGTTCGAACTGGATCCCGCTCGACAGCTACCGCGGCATCGAGCACCTGTACTTCCTCGCGAGTCGCACTCCGCGCCCCGACCTCGAACGCGCGCTGGTCGAGATCGCGGCGCACGTGCGTCCCGAGGACAGCCAACGCGCGCCCGGCGAGCGTCCTCTCCTCGCCCAAGTCCAAAGTGATGCGCCGATCGCGCGCGGTTTGGACAAGGCGCGCGTGTCGTCCTTCGCCGGCGTTCAGTCGTCGAATGGCCAAGACCACACCGTTCCGGCGCAGGCGTTCTTTGCGAGCCGGGCGGACGGCGACGTGCTCGTCACGCGCTGGTTCCGGCACGAGTGAGCGCGGCGCCCGCGGTCTATGGGCTCATTCGAACTTCGAGTCCAAGAGCCTCGATCCGCGCCGCGAATCGCTCCATCCACGCGCGCGGTAGCGCCGAGAGTTCCGCTGCTTCGGGTTGGTACGACTTGCGCGCCAAGCCGTAGAGCAGGACGCCCTTCACGGGTACGCGGTCCTGCACGAGCGCGCGCACGAACTCGAGATACGCGTCTTGCTCCACGTGTGAAGGCGGTTCGCCGTCGCGTGCGAGCATCATCGTCTGGATCCACGTCGGACACGCGCGCGCGGCGATCTCGAGGTTGCGCCGCGTGTGCGCGGGGCCGAGCTTCGAGTCGTTGATCGCGCGCTGGCCCGCGTCGGTCGCGCTGTCGACCTTGAACCAGACGACACCGCCCAGCGGCGCCATCGCCTCGAGGCCGCGCCGGACTTGCGCTTGGTGCACGACCGAGCCATTCGTGATCAGGACGAGCTGGATCTTGCCGACGAGGTCGAACTCCGCGAGGACGCGGCCCGTGCGCGCGACGATCTCGGGAAACTCGCGCGCGCTCGTCGGTTCGCCGTTGCCGGAGAACGCGACGTCTTTCAGGATGCGCGCTCCTTCGGGAACTTCGCGCGCGAGGAAGTTGCCGTGGACGACGTCGTGGAGCATCGCGCGCAATTCGCGCTCGAGCTCGTCGACGTCGATCGGCGGCGCGTTGCCGAAGACGAGCCCGGGCACCTGGCAGTAGACGCAGCGCCAGTTGCACGCGTTGTTGCGGTTCAAGTTGATCCCGATCGACACGCCGCCGGCGCGGCGTGAGACGACCGGATAGACGTACGTCCGTCCGGCGCGATCGCGGTCGTGGTCGTGAACAGAGAGCTGCGTCATGCGTGCGCGGTGGCCGAACGTAGCTCCAGTTGGCACTCTCTGGGCCACGTGACGCAATACCCGCTCGGCACGAACGCGCAGGAGCTCGCGCGCCTCGCGTTCCAACACGAAGTGTGGGGCGGGGTGACGCGTGCGCTCCTCGATCGCCTGTCCTTGCCGCGCGGCGCGCGCTGCCTCGACCTCGGCGCGGGACCGGGCTTCGTGACGCTCGAGCTGGCGGAACGCGTCGGGCCGAAAGGCCGCGTCGTCGCGCTCGACGAGTCGCCGCTGTGGATGGAGCACCTGCGCGGCGAGATCGCGCGACAGGGCGTTACGAACGTCGAGCTCGTGTGCACACGCCTGCAGGACGCGGTTCTCGCGCCGGCTTCGTTCGATCTCATCTTCGCGCGCTGGGTATGGAGCTTCATCCCGGAGCCGGCACCGCTCATGCGATCGATCGGGCGCGCTCTCAAGCCCGGCGGCTCGTTCGTGATGCAGGACTACAACCACGAAGGCGTGTCCATCTTTCCCGAAAGCCCGGGACTCCGCGCGGTCGTGCGCGCGACGCGCGCGCTCTACGCCGCGGCGGGTGGCGATGCGTGGGTCGCAGCCCGCGCACCGCGACTCTTCGCCGAGGCGGGACTCGAAACGGTTTCGATCACGCCGACAGTCCTGTGCGGAGGGCCGGAGTCGGGCGTCTTCCGTTGGGCCGGCCT
>JANOFY010000480.1:0-6363 GCA_031413895.1 Planctomycetota bacterium
CCGGCAACCTGCTCGGTGTGTCGGTGCTCGTGAACCTCGTGCTCACGGCCTGCACCGGCCGCTACTTCCGCCGATCCGCCGGCGCGGACGCGGAAGCGACGCGACATCAATGGGAGCGGTCCGTCGAGAATGCGCTCGCCGCGAGCCTGCTCGCGCGGCTGCTCGGAGGCGTCGACAAGAACCGCGCGTACACCGCGGGACTCTTGCAGGACCTGGGCACGATCGTGCTCGATCGATTCCTGAGGCAGCACGCGCCTGACATCGCGCGCGCCGTCGCAGACGGGATGACGCCGATCTCCGCGGAACGAGCGGTCTTGGGGCTGGATCACGCCGAAGCCGGCGCTCGATTGGCGGAGCGCTGGAACTTCCCCGCGGTGCTCGTGGACACGATCCGCTTCCACCACGAACCCGAGCATGCGACGCACGATCCGATGCTCGCGCACATCGTCCACATCGCCGACGACGTGGTCGCGGTGCTCCGCGCGGGTCACGGCTCAGCCGAGCTTGCGCTGCTGCTGCAAGCCGGCGCGCTCTCGCTGCAGGGGCTCGATGCTCGGCACATCGCGGAGCTCGCAGCCGAGCTGGAGCGCGAGCTGCAGCAAGCGCGTGAGTTCGTCGCGCTGACTTGACCCCGCGGACCGCGCGTCAGTCGGTCCGGGGGGGCACCGCGGAAGCGGTGCGGTAGGTGGGGTGGATAAGGGGACTCGAACCCCCGACCTCGAGAACCACAATCTCGCGCTCTAACCGACTGAGCTATATCCACCGTCCGAAGGCCGCGTGGCCTTCCCCGCAGGCCGCAGGGCGCAAGAGGATCGTCCGGGTCCCCGCGCCTGTCAAGCGTCGTCGCGATGCGCACGCGTGAAGAGCTTCGACCAGAATCCGCGGTCGCGCGCCTGGGCCGCTGCGCGGGCGCGCGCGAGTGCGAGCGGCGGCCGGCTCGCCAGCGCCAAGCGCTCGTGGAGGAGCTCGTTCTCGCGCTGCAGCGCGCCGAGCGCCAGGACCATGCGCTTCTCGCGCTGGGCCAGCGCCTGTGCCTCGCGGCGCTGCTCATCGAGCGCCCCCTCGAGCTTGTCGAGCCGCCGCACGGAGCCGCGTTCGACGAGCCCGGCGAGCTCCACTTCGCGCTCGAGCTCCGTGACGCGCGCCAGGTAGGTGCGCTCGCGCCGGCCGGGTCCGACGACGCGCGGCACCGTCCCGCTCGCAGCCTGCGGCACGATCACGACGATCGGCTCGCCGGACTCGTCGAGCGCACGCACGGAAGACTCCATCGAAGACACGAGTACCGGATCGGAGGCCTCGATTCCAATTCTTCTCGCGCGGTCCTACGCTCTGAATGTGTCCCCGCCCGATCCCAATGCGACGGACGGCGCGCCCGAGAAGAGCTTCGGGAACATCGGCCCGAAGCACTGGACGCGCGCGCGCGCGGGCGAGAACGCCGAAGCGCTCGACTACTACCGCAGCCGGTCGAAGGCTCCCGGTGTCGCCGCAGGCGGCGGCCCGCGCAACTTCTACTGCATGCGCTGCGACGGCGTGATTCCATTCGACCACGCCGGCGCGTCGTGCCCCCACTGCGGCGAGACGCTCGACGAAAAGTCGCGGCGGTACTTCAACTGGGTCGAGATCAACGAGCCCGCGAAGAGCGACTTCCGGGCCCTGCTCCCCGCGCTCGTCGGCGCCACGATCGTGCTCGGCCTCGTCGCCGGCCTCGCGCTCTGGTTCTTCCTATAGTGACGGCATGGACGAAGGGGCCGGTCGGTTCGCGCGCCAGACGCGCTTCGCTCCGCTAGGTCCTGCGGGGCAAGCGCGTCTCGCGGAGGCGCGCGTCGTCCTCGTGGGCTGCGGCGCGCTGGGCGGAAGCAGCGCACAGAACCTGACGCGCTCCGGCGTCGGAGAGCTCGTGCTCGTCGACCGCGACGTCGTCGACGTGACGAACCTGCCGCGTCAGGTACTGTTCGAGGACCGTCACGCGGCCGCGGCGACTCCCAAAGTGGAAGCGGCGCGCGAGGCGCTGTCGCGTATCGGCGGACCGACGCGCATCGACGTGCACGCGGTGCACGTCGACAGTGGCAACGTCGAAGACTTGCTCGAGGGCGCGGACCTCGTGCTCGACGGGACCGACAACGTCGCGACGCGCTACCTGATCAACGATTTCTGCGTCGCGCGCGAAATGCCGTGGATCTACGGCGGCGTGGTCGGAGCGCGCGGATTGTGCCTCGCCGTGTTGCCGAGACGCGGCCCGTGTCTGCGCTGCGTCTTTCCGGATCCGCCTCCGGCGTCGAGCCTGCCGACGTGCGAAACCGACGGGGTCCTCCAACCGGCGGTCGCGCTCGTCGCCGCGATGCAATCCGGTCTCGCACTGCGAATCCTGTCCAGGGGCCGCGAATTCGAGCCGAAGCTGTGCGAGTTCGATGCCTGGTCGGGACGCGTGCGCGAGTTCGCCCCCCAGCGTGACGAACGGTGCCCGTGCTGCGCGGCCCGCGACTTCCCGTTCTTGTCTCGACCGCACGTCGAGAATGCGCTCTCGCTCTGCGGCCGCAATGCCGTGCAAGTGCGCGGTCTCTCGGCCGCGCCCGATCTCGCACAGCTCGCGCGCGCACTCGACGGCATCGCGCAACGGATCGAGCACAAGGACCTGTTGCTGAGATTCGAGGTCGAGAAGCAGCGGATCACGGTCTTCCGCGATGGTCGCGCGCTGATCGAAGGCACGTCCGATCTCGGACGCGCGCGCGCGCTCTACGACCGCTACGTCGCGTCGTGAAACCGGCGCTCGTGATCCTCGCCGCGGGCGCGAGCACGCGCCTCGGTGAGTGCAAGGCGCTGGTCTCGATCACGCCGAAGAATCCGCTCGAGCTGTTGTCGGAAGCGGGCGCGGGGTTCGACGAAACGCCGCCGCTCGTCATCACGGGCGCCGATCACGCCGCGATCTTTGCGCGAGCACCGCGCGGCGTCGAGGTCGTATTCAATCCGGCGTGGGCCGCCGGCCGCGCGGGAGGGCTCGCGCTCGCGCAGGCGTGCCGGCCCGGGCGAGATCTCGTCGTCGCTCCGGTCGACGTCCCGCTCGTTCCATTCGCCGTGTTCGAAGCGCTGCGCAGCGCGTGGAGCGACGCAGGCGCGCCCGCGCTCGGGTGGCTCGCCCCAGAGCTGAAACGCGGAGTGGAAAAAAACTCCGTCTCGACGAGCTCTCCCCGTCGTTTTGGCCATCCGATCGTCCTCGGTTGCGAGCTCGCCGCATGGTTGCAACACGCTCCGCCGGACCGCCCGCTGCGTGAACTGCGAGCGCGAGCCGCGCCGCTGTGGTCGATCGAGGTGAGTTGTAAGGAAGTCTTGGATGACCTCGACGCACCTGCGGACCTCGCGCGACTGCGCGCTCGAAGCCGTGCCTGATCCTCAATATCTGCGTGACGCCCGCCGATAGGGAGCGCACCAGATGAGCTTTCAGGGCGACGTTGGCGGCATCGGCCTCGCGGATCTTCTCCAGAGTCTCGCGCGTGGCCGAGATGGGGTTCTCACGCTGCATGCTCGAGGTGGATCGCGTTCCACCTTGGGTCTCGCGGGGGGATTGCTCCATCTGTTACCGGACCCCGACGAGGATCCGGAGCTGTGGCGCAATCGCGTGCGACAAGCGTGGGTCAAGGACCCCGACTTCCGCATCGACTCGCTGCGCATGACGGAGATCGCGCGCGCGCAGCGCCTCCAGGATCTCTACCACCATCTCGATGCGGAAGTCGTTCACTTCCGTTTCAATCCCGGCCCGCTGCCCGAGCGCCCGGCCGAACCATCGCTCTCGGCAAGCGAGCCCGGCACCGCGCGTACCGGTCCAAGGCGAGACGCGGTCTTCTGCGCTCCGCTCCCCGTCGAGGCGATGCTACTGGAGTACGCGCGCCTCCAAGACGAAGCGCTGAGTGCGGGCGAGAGCCTGATCACGAGCGCGCACGTGGTACTCATCGCGATCGCCGAACCCGTGCGCGGATCGGAGCGCTTCTTCGAGCAGTGCGACGGGCAATCGAACCTCGTCGAGATCGCCGACCGACTCGGCTGGCCGATGCGCCAGCTCTTGAACGTCGTGACGACGGAACTGCGCCGCGGCGCGCTGCGGCCCGCGCAGCCGGACGAGTTGATCGATCTCGCGCGCATGGAGTTCCAACCCGGCAATCTCGCGCGCGCGGCGTCACGCCTGTGCGCTTGGTGCGAGTGCTCGTGGCCGGGTCCGCCGACGCCGATCGAAGCCGAGCTCTTCACGAGCGAATGGGATGCGGGCCGCTTGCAGGTGGCGCTGCGCGGAATGCCGGCGCGAGCCGCGCGCACGCTGCTCCGCCGCATCGATCATGCGCTCGGTAGCCCGCTGACCTCCGTTCAGTACTGGCAGGAGCTCGCGAGCATCCAGACGACCGACCGGCTCAGCGCGCTGCGACTGATGATCTTGCAAGTCCGCGCGAACATCGATCCGAACGTGCCGCCGCTGCGCGACCTCCTGGCGGTCGCGCGCAGCTTCGCGGAGAGCAACAGTCGGCTCCGCGCCGCGTCGATCCTGCGCGTCGCGGCCGCGCGCATGCCCGAGTCCACCGCCGCGCGGCTCGAGGTCGGGGGCGAGATGCTCGCCGTGGGCATGGTTGCGGAGGGCACGCCGTGGATCGTCGAAGCGGCGCGCACGTTCGTCGCCTCCGGTCAGGCCGACCGCGCGATCGGCCCGCTGCGCGCCGTCCTCGAGGCGAGCCCTTCGAACCGCGACGCGCGCCGCCTGCTCGCCAAGGCGCGCGCGCGGATCGTGCAGAAGACGCTCACGCGCAAGAACTCGTTCGTCACGATGGCCGTGGTGCTCGCGCTCTCGATCGGAGCGTGGGTGCAGATCGGCGCACACCGCCGGCAGGAACGCATCATCACCGAGATCACGAGCCATCTCGCGGAACCGCGCGTCGCGCTCGCGGTCCTGAAGCAGCACTTCCCGGACGAGATGCCCGATCGCATCCGGAACATGAAGGTCTCGCTCGAGGAACGCGTCGACAGCGAGGAACACGCCGTTCGCACGAGCTGGACCGACCGTTATCGCGAAGCGCAGGTCGAAGCAACGCTGGGCGACCCCGTGCTCGGATTGCGGCGCGCGCTCGAACTGCCGGCGCCGCCGGACTCGACCGTGTCGAAGGAACCTTGGCCGCTCGTCTCGGACCTCTTCAACGGCCTCGGCGCGCGCCTCGGCAAACGAATCGGCGACATCGGGACGCAGGTGCTCGAGACGGCCGAGCAGATGAACGACGAGCAGCGCGTCGTCGGCTTGATCGCCGAGCTGCGCCAGCATCTCGCACCGCACATCGAGAAGCCCGACGTCAAGGCCTTCGACGTGCGCCTCGCGGAGCTCGCTCAACTGATCGAGCAGCGCCAGGACCAGCGCGCTCAAGCGCGCGTCAAGCAATTGAAACAAGACAACCTCGCGCGACAGGACCAGATCCTGGGCGCGGCACGCGCGCACGCGCAGGCGCGCGACTACACGCGCGCGCTGGTCCTCTACAAGCAGCTCATCGAGAGCGACGAGTCCGGCAAGTTGAAGGACCTGCCCGCTCTCGCCAAGGAAATGAAGGCGATCGAGGTGAAGCACGACGCGCTCGTGCAAGCGCGCGATCTCGCGCTCGGCGGCCAGCACGACAAGGCGCGCGCACTGTTGAACGAGCGCGTCGACCGCGCCGACGACTATCTGCTCCCCTGGCGCGTGACGACCTTCCCGCCCGGCGCACGCGCACGGCTCGAGGACGGCTCCGTGCACGTGACGCCGTTCACGCTCGAGAGCAGCGCGGGCGAGCGCATCGCGATGACGCTCGAGCTCGAGGGACACGATCCGCTCAAGCTGGAAGTCGACGAGCCCCGCGATCGATTGCTGTACTTCTCACGCCGCGCCGAGCGCGCGTGGACGTCGCCAGGACGCGTCGAGGCGCTGCCCGTCGCCGTCGGAGACGAGCACGTCGTGTGCGACCGATCCGGACAGATCGCGCGCCTCTCGAAGAGCGGCACGCCGGCCTGGCAGCACAAGCTGCCGTCGCTCGGCGGCGTGGCGCGCGCGCCGGTGTTCCTACCCAAGAAACAAGGTTTCCTGTTGGTCCTCACCGAAGACGGTGAAGCCTGGATCGTCGAGGCGGCCACGGGCCTGCTCGAGGGTCCGTGGGCGATGAAATCGCCGCCCGTGCACGGACCGATCGCGACGCCGGAGGGAGTGACGGCGCTCTTCCGCGACGAAACGCGCGCTCTCTGGACGACGCGACTGCGCCCGGAGGCCCTGCCACCTGCCGCCGCCGAGGACGATACCGATGCGGCCGCGCAGCGCGGATCCTCGTCCGGTATGGCCGTGCTCCGCCGGCGCGCAGGCGAAGGGACCGT
>JANOFY010000481.1:0-4518 GCA_031413895.1 Planctomycetota bacterium
CATGCGCCAGCGCCTTGGCATCGCGCAGGCGCTGCTCGGCTCGCCGCCGTACCTGTTGCTCGACGAGCCGACCAACGGGCTCGACCCGGAAGGCATCGCCGAGATGCGCGAGCTGCTCCGCTCGCTCAACCAGGGCGGCACGACGATCCTCGTCTCGAGCCACCAGCTCCAGGAACTCTCGGGCCTCTGCAATCGCATCGGCGTTCTGCGTCACGGGCGCCTGCTCGTCGAGGAAGAGACCGTGCGCTTGCTGGCCGCGCAGTCCGCGCGCTGGCGCCTCGTCGTGCGCGACTCCGCAAGCGCGCGCGCGCCGCTCGCGGCACTCGGTGTGTCTCCCTCGACCGACGCGTCCGACGGGGCGCTGCTCTTCGAGCTCGGCGCGCACGCGCCTGAACGCGTCACGCGCGCGCTCGTTGAAAGCGGAGTCGACGTCGTGTCGTTCTCGCAAGAGAAGCCGTCGCTCGAGGCCATCTACCTGCGCTACAGCGCGAGCGCACCGAGCGCGGCTCCAGCGACCCGCGCAGAACCACCTCCCGCGACAGCACCGTCGCAGTCGTGCGCACCGGGCCACGCCATCGCGCGCATGACGACCTTCGATCTGCGCCGCTTCGCGAGCTCGTGGGGACTCGTCGCGCTCTTCACGACGCCCGCGCTCGTCGGCGCCATCGCGATGCTGCGCCGCGCGGCCGAAGGCGCTTCCGAGCAGAGCGCGGTGGAGAGTGCGACGCTGTTCAGCACCACCGATGTCACGGCGTTCGAGGCCGTGGGGATCGCGCTGCAGGCCGGCCTGCCCGTGCTCGCGTTCCTGGCGCTCGCGCTCGCGAGCCAGTCCATCGCGGCCGAGTTCAGCCGCGGCACGCTGCGCAACGTTCTCCTCCGTCCGCTCGAGCGCAGAAATGTGGCGCTCGGCAAGGCGCTCGCGCTGATCGTGTTCGTGCTGGGCGGCTACGTGCTCCTCGCGGGCACGGCGCTGCTCCTCGGCGCAACGGTCTTCGAATTCCGCGACGTCACGGAGACGCTTCCGAACGGCGCGCGCTTCACGCTCACGCCGGCCAGCGAGATCTGGCCCGAGCTGCGTCGCGCACTCGTCTCGCCGCTGCTGCCGCTCGCGGCCTACACAGGCCTGGGCTTCTTCGCCGGGTCCATCGTCCGCACGGGCGCCGCGGCACTCGGCTGCGCGCTCTCGCTAGGCGTGCTGATCGACCTGGCCCGCGCCTTTGCACGCGGCCTGCGCTTCACGGGCGGACTGCCCTCCGATTATTTGCCTTCGCCGCTGTCCGACACGTCCTTCGTGCGCTTCTATGTCGACGTGGCGAACGGAGTCAGCAACGCCCAGTTCGAGCACCAGGCCGGCGCTCTCCTCGTGCCCAGCGCGTGGGCGCTGGCGACGTTCGTGTGCGCGACGATCGTCCTCGTGCGGAGGCCGATTCCGTGAGTTGTCCCGTGACTCGGCCCTGGATCCGGCAACTCGTTCCCGCCGCACTCGCGCTTCTGTGCAGCGCCTGTTCGTTCGGATCGCAGTCGCTGGCCACGGATCCGCCGCCGCTCTTCGACCTCGAAGAACCGCTCGACCTGCGCGAGGAGCCCAAGGACGAGCTGCAACGCGCCGCGCTCGATCCGGGTTCGTTCACCGGCGTCACGACCTCCGACGCGCGCCAATCGCTCGCCGCGCTCGAGCAGGAGCCCGAGGGCGTGCTGGTCGCGCGCATCGTCGAGAACTCGCCCGCCGACGCGGCCGGCCTGCAGGTCGGAGACCTGCTGCTCGAGGCGAACATCGAAGGTCGGAGCATCGCGCTGCACTGGCCCAGCGAGTGGCGCAAGCTCGAACTCGACACCGCACCCGGGCGCACGATCGAGCTGGTCCTCGACCGCGCTGGTGTCGAGGTTAGGGCGAGTCTCGTGACCAGCGCGCGCGTGCGTCCCGCCGAGCGCGAAGCCGGCGAACGCTATCGCGAGGACGCGCGGGTCGGCGTCGTCGTGCGCAGCGCGACCGAAGTCGAGGCGCGCGCGGCGCATCTCGGGCCCGGCGGCGGCGCCGTGATCGTCGGCCTCGCGCGCGGCAGCCCGTGGCGCAAAGACGGCCTCGTCTACGGGGACCTCGTGACCGCCGTGCGCGGCGAGAGCTGCGCGCACCCGGAGATCCTCTTCGAAGCCATCCGCACGACCGACGAGGACGCGACGCTCGCGCTCGACGTACTGCGCGCGGGGGAGCCGCTGCGCTTCGAGGCGCACGTCTCGCGCCGCGCGTCCGAGCTGCACGAGTTCAGGATCCCGCTCCTGTACAGCTACTCGAACGACCGCGGCCATCGCGAGACGTCCGTCCTTCTCGGCATCTACCAGCACGAGAGCACGCAGGCCGCCTGGAAGACGCGCCTCTTGTGGTTCATCACGTTCTCGGGCGGGGATTCGGACCGCCTCGAGGAAGAGCCGTCGTGACGCGGGCGATCACGGCCGTAACCGTCGCGCTCTCGCTGGCGGCGCTCTCGATCGCGACGCCGCTGCGCGCAGAGGCCAAGGATGCGAGCCTGGCGCGCATCTCGTCGATTCCGATGCCCGAGGGCTTCGATCTCGTGGAGGCGCTGGCGCAGGACCTCGACGGCGACGGCGTCGATGATCTCGTCGTCGCTTCGACGAGCCCGCCTGACCACGGCGGGGTCCGGCGCCTCGCGCTCTACCTGCGTCGCAGCGACGGTCCCGCGTTTCGCGCGGCGCCGGACGGCACGCTGGACTTGACCCCCGACGTGGTCGCGTTCGCAGCGGCTGACGTGCACGCCGATCCGGGCTGGGAAATCCTGCTCTTCAGCGCCGGATCGGTCTTCGCGTGGCGCTGGCGCGCGAAGGAAGAGGCGCAACGCTTCGTGAAGCTCTGCGACGTCGACTTCCTGTGGCAATGGCCCGACCGCCAGAGTCTCTTCCACTTCGAAGCGGCCGTGCGCGACCTCGACGGCGACGGTCTCGCGGACCTCGCGATCCCAGGGCCGTGGCGTTACAGCATCGCGTTCCAGAAGCAAGGCGCAGACGGCGTGCGCAGCTTCGGGCCGATAAAACTCCTCGCGCCAGGCGAACCGAGCGAGTCGCGTGATTTCGAGGTCGACCGCACGCCGAGCGTCCGTCAGTCCGCGAGCCGGCGCCGCCCGTCGCTGTCCATCTCGAGCGGGGGCCTCTCGTTCAGTTCCGACCGCGAGGCTGCACGGCCGTGGCTGGCTCTCTCCGAGAGCGTGCCCGCGGGACAGCTCCTCGATTGGGACGGCGATGGCGATCTCGACCTCGCCTTCTTGACCAGGGACTACCTGCGCGTGTTCGTTCAGGAACCGCGCGGCACTTTTGGTGGCGCACCGGTGCGCATGCACAATCCGGTCGCCGTCGACCGCCAGCGCCAGCTCGACGTCTCGTACTCCGCGCGTGCGCTGGACCTCGACCAGGACCAGCGCTTCGACTGCGTGATCTCGGCCGGCGACAAGCGCTCCGACGACGTGCGCACACAGATCCTCGTGTTCCTTCAGCGCGCCGTTCGCGCCGGCGAGCAGCCGCTCTTCGGCACGGGCGGCGCACCGACGCAGCTGCTCGTTCTCGACGGCTTCGCACGACCGCTCGTGATCGAGGACGTCGACGGCGACGGCCTGCCGGACCTGGTCGCGGCAGCGATCCGGCCGAACCTCATCGACACCATTCGCACCGCGGCGAGCGAGCGCATCGACGCCGAGTTGTACGTCTACCGCAACACGAAGAGCGGGTTTTCGAAGCGGCCCGATCTGACCCACACGCTCTCGATCCAGGCCGGCGGCCTGGACTTCACGGCTCGCTTCATCGGCGACCTCACGGGCGACGGCGTCTCGGAATTCGTCGAACGAACGGACAAAGACAAGCTGCGCGTTCACCTCGTCAAGAAGGCGCGTGAGGGTCTGGTGCTGATCGACAAGCCGATTTTCGAGATGGTGCTCACGGAGAGTTCACGCGTGCTGCTGCCGCAGCGCGCGAGCCAGGCGCGTTTCGACCTCTTCGTGCTCGAGAAGGGGGCGCTGCGTTGCGCGAGTTTCCGCTGATCGCACGGATCCTCGTCGCGGCAACTGTTGCGGGCTCCGTGGCGGCGCAGGAGCCGGCCCCCGCGCGCGTTCCGTTCGTGCGCGCGAGCCTGGCGGTCGGTCCACAGCTCGCCGATTGGCGTCTCGTCGATCTCGACGGTTCGCCCGGCAGCGAGCTCTTCGTGGTCCTGGCCGGTGGGGCGATCGAAACCATTCGCTTCGAGAACGACGCTTCGCAAGCGCCGCAGCGCGGGTCTGGTCAGCTCGCCGATCCGCGTCACTCTGCGATCGCGCTCGAGGCTCTCGCGGGATCCGGTCCGCCCGATCTCCTGATCGCGTCGCCGCGCGGTGTCGAGCGTGTGAGTGCGGCTCCAGGCGGCGTGTTTTCGGGCGCGCCGCGCGCGCTCGCGCCGCGGGCGAAGATGCGTCTGCGCACGGGCGGGCCGCTGTTCGCGCCCTTGGCCAAGGACGTGAACGGCGATGGTCGGGCCGATCT
>JANOFY010000482.1:0-6506 GCA_031413895.1 Planctomycetota bacterium
TGTTCGAGAGCGCACAGGTGGCGAGCGATCGCCGAGCACTCTTACGGTCCCCGCGTCGCGCCCCCGCGGAAACGGCCTCCGGCACACGTTTTGTCGAGCGAACCCCCACGATGATCTCCATGCAACATGCGCAGGCAAGTCCTGAGCCGCCTGCCGCGCGGCGGGCAGGGTATCGCGACGTCCGGCGCCGCACGAGCGCGCCCAAAAAACTTTGGCAACCCTCGAACGGCCCACCTTATATTGCCGCGCCCGGTTTTCCGTCGGACCGCGATCTCGGTGAAGCCCGCAGCGCTGGTTCGGAGTCCTCTGAGCATCCACGGTTTTTCATGAAAGCAATTGGCGCGCGTGCCGCGGCGGCCGGGATGGCCGCCCTTCTCACCTTTGTGGCCGGCTGCTCGGGGGGCGGCAGCAGCGGTTCCGGTTCGGGCGGATCCGGATCGAACGGCGCGATGTTCATCGCGACTTGCTCCCTCGGCTGTGGCGGCGGCCAATCGACCGCCGAGGTCACCTGCACGATCGTCGACATTCCGATCAACGCCGACATCTACGTCGTGTTCTCGGAGCCGGTCGATCCCAATTCCGTGAGCGACGAGTCGTTCAACGTCAAGGACGCGATCACGTCGGCTCAACCGCCGGGGAACCTCTTCGTCGATCCCACGAACCCGCGCCGCGTGGTGTTCCGCCCGGCGATCGCCTTCGTGAACGGCACTCCGCAGTTCGGATTCAGCCCGACCTCGACGTACAAGGTCACGATTCCGTCGGAAGACGGGAGCGATCCGGGGCCCTTCATCACCAGCGCGGGCGGCAAGCGGAACGCGAGCCTGATGCGTTGCTCGGTCAAGCCCATCCAGGGTGTGACCGACGTCGTCGCGGGACCTCCGACCGTCGACGTGCTCGTGTCGGTGGCACTCGTCTCGCCGCCGGTGGTACCGGCCGACGTCCTTCCCAATCAAGACGCCGATGGCGCGACGAACGTGTGGCGCGACTCGACGATTCGGTTCGTCTTCCACGACATCATGAATCCGGCGAGCGTGCTCGACGAGGCGAGCGGTCAGCCGCCCGCCAACGGGATCGCGATCAAGTTCGACGTCGACGGCGATCTTGACACCGTCAGCGATCAGGTCGTGCTGCCCGGCGAGTACCGACTCGATGAACCCGATCTCAGCTTGCTGCGCACCGAGCTCACGTTCACGGCGTCGGCTGGCTTGCCTTCGGCTGGCGTGGATCTGCGCCAGGTCGTCATCGAGATCCCGCCGACGGTCCAGGATCTCGTCGGCAATTCCGTCGCCGGACCGAGCCCGATTGCGTTCACGCCGGAGATCGTCGTCTTCGCGGACGTGAGCCTGCCCGACAACGATGGCGAAAACTTCGCGGACGTCGCGAATCAAGTCGCGTTGGAGAGCGGCGCCACGTGGGGCGGCGGGCGCCTTCAGCGCGGCATCGGTGGTGGAGCGGGACGCCTCGGCGCCTTGCGCATCGCCACCGGACAGACGATCACGCTCAACACCGACAACCAGAGCTTTCCGTTGCCGGGTTTGCCGGCGGACATCTTGGTGGACGTCGCTCCGGGAGTTGAACCCTCGTTCGTCGTGACGAACGGGATCTTCGAGTTCAGCTCGCTCGTGATCGATCAGGGTGGAACGCTCGTGCTCGAAGGAACGAAAGCGGCGCGCGTATTCTCGCGCGGCTCCACCACCATCCAGTCGTTCGGCGTCATCGATATCTCGGGTGATTCGCCCGCGGTGCAACTCTCCGACGAGGCGCAGAGCAACGCGGCGGGAGTCGGAGGCCCGGGTGCCGGCGACGGAGGTCTCGGCGCGGACCGATTCGACAACACCCCCAACCCCACCCTGCTCGTCCTGGGAGTGGGTTCGAGTGGGATCCAGAACCCCGGAGCCGTGACCAACGGACAGCGCGGCGGGCCGGTCGGGCGCGATCCCGCGCTCGAGGACTCCGGGGGCGGGGGCGGCCTGAGGTTTCCGCTCGTGTTTCCGTCGGGCAACCCCACGATCCAACCGTTTCTCGGCGGGCTGAGACTCTCGTTCAACGCCCTCGCCAGCACGTGCCTCTGCTTCCAAGTCGCCAGTGGCGGCGGCGGTGGCGCGTACGCGCAGGATGGCCGCTCCGCGTTTCCGCTCACCCCCGTGCCGCTGGCCACCGACTTGTCGGAGAATCTGCCGCAGCACCCGGCCAGCGGAGGGTTCGCGTCCGCGGTCGGCATCGAAGCTCCGGATCCCGAGTCGGCTCACGACGTGCGCCGGCTGCGCTTCGAAACCGGTGACCTCCGTGGGGGCTCGGGTGGCGGAGGCGGTGGTGTGCATCTCTACGGCACGACTGGCGCGCCTATCTTTCCGTGCACCGGCCTCGGTCTTCCGCTCGCCAAGTATTTCGATCACTCCGCGGGCTCGGGTGGCGGCGGTGGAGGAGCGCTCCAACTCGTCGCGGGAGACACGCTGACCCTCAGCGGCAAGATCTTGGCGCTGGGTGGCAACGGCGGCGACGCCTTCAGGTCCGAGGACACGACGGACACAGTCGTTCGCCAGACGCGTTCCGCCGCTGGTGGCGCCGGCTCGGGTGGCGCGGTCCGGTTGCAAGGCCAGAGCGTTCTGATCGACTTGAACACCGGCGATCCGACGCGCATCGACGTACGCGGTGGCTTCGGCGGTACCAATGCGACGCTCGGCATCGGTGGTCGCGGGGGCCACGGCCTCGTGCGCATCGAAGATACGAGCGGAGCGCTCACGCGTGTCACCGAGTCCCCCAAGATCGCGCCGTTCATCCCCGGACACATCAACTCGTCGACCGGACTCGAGGAGTCGGAGAACGTCGTGTCGGTCGGTGAGTGGATCGCGTCGCGCACCCGGCCTGAAACGTTCAGCGGCTCGGTGTCGTGCTGGATGAAGCCGGCCGGCAACTACTTCCGCCTCATCTTCACGGAAGACGACGAGCCGAACGGCATCTTCGGTTGGAGCATGGACGTCTACTACGACGCCGGATCGGGCGAACTTCTGCTGAAGTATCGCGACGAGGATCCGAGCTCGCCGTTTGGGACGCCGCTCGAAGACGTCGTGGGCCTTCAGAACGGGTTGAACGCGCCGGCCACGCAGAATTGCGTCGGCGATTACTTCGCGATCCGATTCCAAGGCGCGCGCGCGGTCACCGACATCTCCGCCGATCCGTGCAACGTCGCGATCTCCGGCCCGGATTCGCAGATCGAGCTCGATTCATTGACGCCGTGGGTGAGCCACCCGGCCGAGCTCAACGACTTCGAGCCGCGCGTGAACATGATCCGCTTCGTGGTCGTGTTCGACGGACGGATGATCACGTGCGGTGCGCCCGCGACGTCGATCAAGGGCCTGACCAACGTCAAGATCCTGGCCACGCCGGACTGATCGCGGTCCGCGCCCGCCTCGTGCGCCCGCACGGCGGGACACAGGGCGCCCGCATGCCGGGACAAATCGTCACAGGCCGCTGGCTGCTCGAGGCCCCGACTCGTTTCCTGGAGGGCGGTGGCGTGCACGTCGCGCGTGGACGCGTGGTCGCCGTGCTCCGCTCGCGAGCCGCCGTCCGACGCGCGCAGCTCCCCGTGCTCGATCTGGGCGACGTCGTGCTCGCCGCGGGCTTCGTGAACGCGCACGCTCACCTGGAGCTCAGCGAGTTCGCCGGCGCTCTGCCGTCCGCCGGAACGTTCACGGAATGGATCCGCGCGTTGCTCCGACGAAAGGCGTCGCAGTCGCTGGGGGACGTGGCGCGCGCCGCGCGGGCGGGCGCCGAGCGCCTGCTCGCGACCGGCACGACGACGGTCGGCGACATCGACTCGCTGGATCTCGTCGACGCCGCGCTTGCAGGTCACCCGCTTCGTCGACGCGCGTATCGCGAGGTGCTCGATGCGCAGGATCCGCGCCGCACCGACGCTGCGATCGCGCGCCTCTGCGTGCGACGGCCGCGTCGTGCAGGGCAGCTCGAGGGCCTCGCGCCGCATGCGCCGTACACGGTGAGCGAGCGGCTTCTCGCGGAGCTCGGCCGCCGGGCACGGCGAACGCGCCAGTGCGTCACGATTCACTGGGCCGAGACGCGCGAGGAGGTCGAATGGCTGCAGTCGGGCTCCGGACCGATGACCGCGATCCTGCACAGATCGCCGCACAGGAGCGGCCTCGACGCGATCGACGGCGCGGGCCTCCTCGGGCCGCGCACGTTGCTGGTGCACGGCAACTATCCTGACCGCGGCGATCTCGAACGCATCGCGCGCGCGCGCGCCATGCTCGTGCACTGCCCGGGAACGCATGCGTACTTTGCGCGCGAGCCGTTCGATTTCGAGAGTTGCGCCAAGCACGGCGTTCTGGTCGCGCTCGGTACCGACGGCCTCGCGAGCAACACCGATCTCGACATGCGGCGCGAGATGCGGCTCGCTCGCGAAGCGGCACCATGGCTCGCCCCCGATCTGGTCTGGGACATGGCGACCACGCACGCCGCCCGCGCGGTCGGTCTCGCGGGCCGCGTGGGAGAGCTCGCGGCCGGTTCCCACGCCGACTTCTGTGCTCACGCGCTGCCGGGCGTCGATCTCGCTGGCGCGCGACCTACGGAGCTGCTCGACGCCCTGACGGCGGGTCGATCGAGCTTCATGGGCGTCTGGATCGGAGGCCGTCCAGCGCCTCTGCCCGCCGGCTGACGCCGCAGCCCATCGGCTTTTGTTGGAAATGACGCTCGGGATGTCAGAAAAGGTGTGTCGCCGCGCAGAATGTGCGCGCTTCCACTGAGATGAATTCAGCGAACGACTCTCCGCTCGGTCCCGACAAGCTCCGAGCGCTCGAACTCCTGCGGCGCGGCCGCCGGTTCGTCATCTCGGGTCATGCGCGTCCTGACGGTGACTGCATCGGCGCTCAAGCTGCGCTCGTGCGCATCTTGTCGTCGATGGGCAAGGAGGCGTGGATCTACAACCCCGATCCGGCCGAAGCGCGCTTCTCGTATCTCACGCGCGATGTCCAGTACCGCGCGTACCAGTCGGGTGACCTGCCGGTTCACGACGTGGCCGTGCTGCTCGACTTCTCCGAGCTCTCGCGCACGGGGCCGCTCGCTCCGGCGCTCGCGAAGTCCGCCTCGAAGAAGGTCGTGATCGATCACCACATCCATCACGGCGAGCCGTGGTGGGACGAGGCCTTCGTCGACACGAGCGCGGCCGCCACGGGACTGCTCGTCCACCGAATCGCGAAGGTGCTGGACGTGCCGCTCGACGTGATCGCGGCGCGCGGCGTGTACACGTCGCTCGTCACGGACACGGGCTGGTTCAAGTACAGCAATACGGACGCGGAGACGCTCACGGTCGCGGGCGAGATGGTCGCTCTCGGCGTGAAGCCGTCCGAGATCTTCGACGCGCTGTACCAGCAACGCAGCGCTCAGCACCCGCCGGCGATCGGGCGTCTGCTCTCGCGCGTCGAGTACCTCGCGGACGGACGGCTCGCGGTCGTCACGCAACCGTCGAGCGAGACGTACGACAGCGACCTCGTCGACACGGACGAGGTGCTCGACATCCTGCGCTCGGTGCGCGCGGTCGAGGTCGTCCTCTATCTGCGCGAGCTCAAGGACGGCTCGTGCAAGCTATCCGCGCGCAGCAAGTCCACGTACGACGTGAACGCGCTGGTCCGTCCGCTCGGCGGTGGTGGGCACAAGAAGGCGTCGGGCGCGACCCTGCGCGGAGATCTCGCGAGCGTGCGCGCAGAGGTCGTGAGCGCCGCGCTCGCGGCGTTCGAGTCCGAGCCCGTCGCTTCCGTCCCGCGCGCGATATCAGGTGGAGAGTCCGCGCGGCGATGAAGGTCGCGATCATCTCGGACCTGCACTCCAACCGCGAAGCCCTGGAGGCGGTCTTCGCGCACATCCGCGCCTCGGGAGTGACGGCGCTGTACTGCCTCGGCGACGTCATCGGCTACGGACCCGAGCCCGAGTTCTGCGTCGACCTCGTGCGCGGGCACGCCTCGCTGTGTTTGATGGGCAATCACGACGAGGCGCTCTTCCGCGATGCCAGCGACTTCAACCCGCACGCACGCGGCGCGCTCGAGTACACGCGCGCGCGCATGAAGCCGAAGTGGTACAGCTCGAGCGAGAAGAAGGCGCGCTGGACTTGGCTGAAGGACTTGCCGCTGACCTACCAAGAAGGCCGCTTCTTGTTCGTGCACGGATCTCCGCGCGATCCGGTGCGCGAGTACGTCCTCTCCACCGACGGCTTCCTGAATCCCGACAAGCTGCGCGCGATCTTCGATTCGTTCAGCGGCATCGCCGTGGGCGGTCACACGCACCACCCCGGGCGACATGACGAGGACCTGCGCTTCCACGGTCTCGAAGGCCGCGAGTCGCTGACGCTGCCGCTCGCGGAAGGGCGCCGCTACTTCATTAACGTGGGGTCCACCGGACAGCCGCGCGACGGCGACAACCGCGCGTGCTACGCCGTGCTCGAGGATCACCAAGTGACGTGGCACCGCGTGCCGTACGACTACCGCACGACGATGCAGAAG
>JANOFY010000483.1:0-3774 GCA_031413895.1 Planctomycetota bacterium
GACGTCGCGCACGCGGATCGTCTGCCAATCGGACCCCGCTTCCGAAAGCGCGTACGCCAAAGTGCGTCCGTCGGAGCTCGGACGGTAGCTCGTCAGCGCGACCGTGCCGTCCGCCGCGAGCGTGTTCGGGTCGAATACAACGCGCGCCGCGCCGTCGACGGTCTCGCTCGAGAACAAGACGGCTTGGTTCTGCAGTCCGTCGTTCTTCGTGTAGAAGTAGCGGCCACCCGCGCGCATCGGAACGCCGAAGCGCTCGTAGTTCCACAACGCGGTCAGGCGCGCTTCGATCGACTGCCTGTGCGGCGACGCATCGATCCACTTACGTGTGAGCGCGTTCTCTGCGTCGATCCACGCGCGCGTTTGCGGCGCGTCGGGATCCTCCAGCCAGCGGTAGGGATCCGCGATCTGCGTGCCGTGGTAGTCGTCCACGACGTCGCCGCGGGCCGCGACGGGATAGTCGAGGCGCACGAGACTCACTGGACTCGAACCCGTGGTGCTGCAGCTGGCGGCCATCGCGATCAGGATCAAACCAGACGTTCGGTACATCGTCGAAACTCCATCGAGACACGAGCTCAAAGGCGCGGGTGGCGCAGATGGTAGCCGGTGGCGCGCTGCCAGGCCTGCGCGAGCGCGACGAGCTCGCCTTCTTGGAAGAGCTGCCCGGTGAAGCTGATGCTCGTCGGCGTTCCGTCCTCGCGAAAGCCGCTCGGGAGAGCGATGCTCGGATGGCCGGTCAAGTTCGTGATCGTGAGGCTGCGGCCGCCGAGGCTCGGATGCACGTACAGGTCGACCGTCTGCATCAGCGCGGCCATCGATTGCATGAGCTGCGTGCGCAGTCGATTCGCGCGGATGTACTCGACCGCCGGGACGAGGCGCGTCGCGCGGAACGTGTTCGGCCACGCTTCCTCGGCTTGCCACACCATCTGATCGTCGGCGCCGCTGCGCGTGAAGTCGTCGAACGCAGCGGCGGCTTCCGACGTCAGGATCGTGAGCAAGTCGCTCGGCGAGAACGTGTTTGGCAACTCGATCGGCACGAGCTCGACGCCGAGCGTTTCGAGCTCCTTCAAGACGCGCGCGTCGTCGGGACTGTGTTCGAAGGCCGCTTTGACGTAGCCGACCTTCCATCCGCGGACGTCGACTTCCGGCGGCACGTCGTACGGGAACGCGTGCACGCTGCCATCGCGTCCGTCCGGTCCGTGGATGGCGGCCAGCACGAGCGCCGCATCGTGCGCCGATCGGCACAGCGGTCCGAGCTTGTCCATAGACCACGAGAGCGACATCGCGCCGTGTCGACTGACGCGTCCGAACGTCGGACGCAACCCCGAGACGCCGCACGCGGCCGACGGCGACACGATCGATCCAAGCGTTTCCGACCCGATCGCGAAGGCCACGCACCCGGCCGCCGTCGCCGCGGCGGCGCCCGCCGATGAGCCGCTCGAGCCTGCGGACGTCTTCCAAGGGTTGCGCGTTCGTCCGCGGTACCAGAGGTCCCCGTACGCGATCTCGCCCAGCGAGAGCTTCGCGATCAGTACGGCACCCGCTTCGTCGAGCCGCTCGACGACGGTCGCATCGAGGTCGAGCGTGCGCTTCTCGTAGATCTTCGAGCCCCATGTCGTCGGCGTGCCGCGCACCGCGAGCAGATCCTTCGCGCCCCACGGGATCCCGTGCAACATGCCGCGCCAACGACCTTCGGTGATCTCCCGGTCGCGCTGCTGCGCCTGCGCCAACGCGCGCGCTTCGGTCAAATGGACGACGCACAGGAGCTGGGAGTCGAGGCGCTTCAGCCGCGCCAAGTACATCTGCACGAGCTCCGTCGAGGTCACCGCGCGCGAGCGGATCAAGCTCGCCAGCGTGGGAATGTCGGCGTACGCGAGCTCCTCGAGATCGGCGGGCCGCGTCGCCTCGGGCAGCGCGATCTCCGCCGGTGCGATGCGCGACGGCCGGACGTGCATCCCGGGAAGCAGTGGCGAGAAGACGAGCGCGGGGGCGATCTCGTTGTCGATCGGGATCCGCTGCAGGCGCTCGAATGCGGCCAAGTTTTCGAGGACGCCGCTCTGCATCAGCGCGAGCTCCGACGACGTGAAGTCGAGGCCGATCACCCGTCCGGCGTTCGCTATCGTCTCCGTCGAGAGACGCGGCGCTTCGGCCTTCGGCGAGGCTTCTTGCAGAGTGAGGCTCAAGAGGACGGTGAGGAACATCGTGGGGTCTCCTGGAATCACGGGCGCACAGTGTCGCCGGTGCCGAAGGTGAGTGGAAGCAATCCGCAGTCGATCGTTGGCGATCGGCTCGCACGGCGCTAGCGTCGCGCTCGCGAATGGATTCCGCCGACTCATCCGCTGCCGCCCGCCGCGAGGGTTGGCTGGAGAAGCTTGCGCTGCACGACCCCGCGATGCGCGCGTGGGCTTTCTACGACTTCGCGAACTCGTCGCTTTTCACGGTCGTGATCACGGCGGTGTTCCCGATCTTTTTCGCCAGCGTCGTGGCCGCGGATCTCTCCGACGATCAAAAACGCGTGCAGTTTGGATGGGCGACGACTGCGAGCCTTCTTTTCGCCGCGTTGATCGGGCCACCCCTCGGAGCGCTCGCCGATTTTCGGCGCATCAAGAAGCGGCTGCTCGCGCTCTTCGCCGGGATCGGGGTGCTCGCCACGGCGGGCATGTTCTGGCTCGGTCCGGGGACCGTGGATCTCGCGCTCGTCCTCTTCGCGCTCGCCAACGTCGGAGCCGCCGGCAGTTTCGTGTTCTACGACGCGCTCTTGCCACACGTCGCGCGCGGCCGCGACATGGATCGACTGTCGACGAGCGGCTACGCACTGGGATACGTGGGCGGCGGGCTGTGCCTCGCGTTGTCGCTCGCGATGATCCAGCGGCCTGCGTGGTTCGGATTCGATTCCGCGGAGAACACGGCCAGCCTCGCCGCGCGCGCGTCCTTCGTCCTCGTCGCCGTGTGGTGGACCGTGTTCTCGATCCCGCTGTTTCGGCGGGTTTCGGAGCCGGAAACGCCGCTCGAGCCCGACGAGAGCTCGACCGACAATCCCGTGCGCGTCGCGTTCACTCGTCTTTCGGAGACGTTCCGCGAGCTGCGTTCGTATAAGCAAGCATTTCTGCTGCTCGTCGCGTTCCTCGTCTACAACGACGGCATCGGAACGATCGTTCGCATGGCGGTGCTCTTCGGAGAGGAGCGCCACATCTCGCGCACGACGATGATCACCGCGATCCTGCTCGCGCAGTTCACGGGCATCCCGTTCACGATCTTGTTCGGCCGACTCGCCGCGCGCACGGGGCCGAAGCTCGCGATCCTCGTCTCGCTCGCCGCGTACGTCGGGATCACCGTGCTCGCGTTCCGTATGGACAGCGCGCCTGAATTTCTCGTGATGGCCGGGCTCGTCGGCGTCGTGCAAGGCGGTGCGCAGTCGCTCTCCCGCTCACTCTTCGCGAGCCTCGTTCCGCGGCACAAGTCGGCCGAGTTCTTCGGGCTGTTCTCGACGCTCGAGAAGTTCGCCGGAGTGCTCGGCCCACTCGTGTTCACTGCGAGCGCGACGAGCGGCAACGCGATCCTCGCGCTGATCGGTTTCTTCGTGGTCGGTGGCGCGGTGCTGTGCTTCGTCGACGTCGATGCCGGGCGCGCGGCCGCGCAGGCCGCCGATCGCGAGCTCGCGACGTAGAGCAGAGGACGATTCGCTGGTGCGTCGGTGCGTCGAAATACGGTGTCCGTCGAAATACGGTGTCAGTCACTTTTTTTCGAACCTCCACCGTTGGCTCAGCAGGGCGAAGT
>JANOFY010000484.1:0-12352 GCA_031413895.1 Planctomycetota bacterium
TTGATCGCCGCGCCGCCGGTCGAGAACAGCGCCGCGGCACCGACGAGCTTCAGATGCGGAATCTTCGGCAAGCGCACTGCGGGACCATGCCAGAGCGTGCACGGCGCTGCAAGGCCGCGCGAGACGACGCGCCTTGACCCGCTGCGCAGCGCGGTCGACGATGGCCCGCGACGGTGACATGCGAAACTCCATCGACACGGATGCACGCTCGTGGGGCGCGGCGGAAACCTTCGCGGATCTGGTCCGTCTCGGTGAGCGCTTCGTCGCGGGCGAGCTCGGCTCCTTTCCCGGCTGGGGTGCCGCGGCGCTGGACGTGGAGTCGATTCCGCTGCGGTCACGATTGGTCGCGTTCCATCACGCCGGCTTGCTCACGGTCGCATCGCAACCCGGCGTAGCGTCTGCGCAGGATGGCGACGGAAAGTTGCGCGTCCAACGCGCGTTCGTGTGCGGGTTCGCGTCCGACGACGCCGCGCGCGCGCTGGCGCGTTTGCGAGAGGATCCCGAGATCCACGTCGGTCACTTCCGGCGCGGTGCCGACCGCGGCACGGAGCTGCCGGTGAGCACGCGCGCGGAAGTCCCCTACGCGTTCGCCGGCTACAACGCCTTCGAGGAAGAGCTCGACTGCTTCTCGGAGCTGTGTTCGACGCAGGCTCTCGCCGCGCTCGCGGCGCAGCCCTACGTCTCACTCGTCGACCTCGTGTGGGGACGCGAGGAGCGCTTGCTCGATCTCATGTCACGCGCGTTGGAGTCCGCTTGAGCGAGTTCCGGTCGCGCGTCGTATTGCTCGGCGCGAGCAATCTTCGGCGCGCGCTACCGACTCTCATGGCCTCGCTCCAAGCGGCCGAGCGCTCGCCGATGCAGATTCTCGTCGCGTGCGGTCACGGTCGTTCGTACGGCAATCCGACGCGCGTTCTAGGCGTGGAGCTTCCGAGCATCGGCACGTGCGGCATCTGGGACACGTTGATGCGCGGCCCGGCGCTCCCGACCGTCGCGCTGCTCACCGACGTCGGCAACGACATCATGTACGGTGCTTCCGCGGGTGAGATCAGCGCCTGGATCGCGCGCGACATCGAGCGACTCTCCACTTTCGGCGCGCGACCGCTCGTGGTGCGCGTTCCGCTGGTGACGATCGAACGGCTCTCGAGCTGGCAGTACGAGATCGCGCGATCGATTCTGTATCCGACGCGGCGCATCCCGCTGACAGCCGTACGAGACTGCGCGCGCGATCTCGATCGACGCCTGCTCGAGCTCGCGCGCGAGCACGACCTCCCGGTCGTCGAGCCCGCGTTAGACGGGTACGGCTTCGACCCGATCCACATACGTCGCGGTCGCCGCGACGGTGTGTGGAGAGACATCGTGGCGCGACTCTTCGAGGGATCCGAGCTGCGGGCGATCCCCGGGCTTTCGGGCGCCGATCGGCGTTCGCTGGCACGCGCTCGGCCAGAGACGCGGCGCGTCTTGGGATGCGCTCGGGCGCACGAGCAGCCCGCGGCGCGACTCTCCTCGGGCACGACGATCTCGCTGTTTTGACGGCCGCCCCCGCGCTCACTTCGAGGCGCGCGCCCGCGTAGCCCGGCCACGCTCTCGTGCCATCGACACCGTGACCCTAGAATCTCGCGCCGCTCGTGCGTGCTTCGCCCCCCCCCACATGACCCCGGATACACATTCCAAGTCGAGCGTGGCCGAGCTCGCAGTTCGCGCCGCCGGTGCGTGGCTCCTCGTCGGCGCGATCGCGAAGCTCTTCCTCGGAACGCCGAAGGACCTGCCGCAGCTCATCCACGACCTCACCCCGTTCGACATCGACTTCACGTTCCGCCTCGTGATCGGCGCCGAGCTAGCGATCGTGTGCGCCGCCTTCCTCAAGCCGAAGCTCGCCTGGCCGGTCCTCGTGGCCGTGTTCGTCTTCTTCGACTTCGTGCTCGCATCGCAACTCGCCGCAGGCGCCGAGTCGTGCGGCTGCTTTGGCGCATCGATCAAGGTCTCGCCCTATCTGATGCTGGCGATCGACAGCGTGCTGCTCGTCGCGATGCTCGTGACGCAACCCTGGTCGAAGATCCGCCGGCCGGGCGTGAGCGTCCCCATCGTCAGTGCGTGCGCGGCAGTGTTGCTCGCACTGCCGTGGATCGTGATCCGCGCTCCGGAACTTTCGACTGCCGAGGCTGGCAGCGCGAACAACACGGGCGCGGCTTCGTCGGTAAGCGCACCCGCGAAGCCGCGTTGGGTGACGCTCAAGCCCGAAAAATGGGTGGGCAAGTCGATCTTCGACATCCCCGAGCTCGCGAGCATGACCGAGTCCGACAAGCTGCCGATCGACGGCAAGCTCGTCTTGTGGCGACAAGGTTGCGATCACTGCAAAACGCACCTGGCGAAGATGGCGAGCACCGACGACGGCAGCCGGCCGATCGTGCTGCTCCAGATCCGTGACGACTTGGACCAGACGTCGATCGTGGACTTGATGCCCGACGGGCCCAACGTCGTGAAGATTCAGTTCCCCGACAACCAGCAGTTCATCGTTCAGACGCCGTGGGAGATCGACGTCGAGAGCGGGAACGTGACCAGGGCCGTGCTCGAGGAGTAGCCGCGCCTAGCAGCCGGATTCAGACGATCAGTTGCGCGCGATCACGTACGCGATCCAGCCCGCGCAGTCCTCGGCCGTCTTCCCCGAATCGTCGCGGACGAACACGCCGTTGCCGTCGTCGTCGTCGTCGGACTGCTCGAAGAACGAGTCGACGTGGCGGAAGCCGGCTTCACGCAGGAGGTCCTTGATCTCCGGCATGCTCCAGAAGCGCCAGTCGTAAGTGAAGGCCTTCTTCATCTCCGTTCCGTCGCGGAAGCGGAAGTGGATGTGGCAGCGGTAGTCGCCGGTGCCGGGCAAGTACCGCGCTTGATCCCACACGTACGTGAAGCCGCCTTCGACGCGGCGCGTCTCCTCCATCTCCGCGGTCGCTTCGTAGCCGCCGTAGATGTCGATCGCGAAGATGCCGTGCTTCGCGAGACTCTTGCGCGCGGCCTTGAAGTACTCGAGCAGCTCGTCGCGCCGCTTGAAGATCGAGTACGAGAAGTTCTGCGCGATCCGGATGTCGGGCGCGACGTGGCTCGCCGCACGCACGTCCTTCATGTGCAGCGTCACCCGCGACGCGGCCTGGCCGAGCGGCTCGAGGTTGTGCACGGTGCCCCAGGCCAGCGTGTCCGGGTCGAGATCGAAGCCCTCGGCGACGTGTTTCGAGCTGCGCTTTACCCACGTCGCGCAGAGGAGTGCGGTGCCGCAAAAGTCTTCGCGCAGGCGCAGCGCGGTGCGTCCCTGCAAGCGCTTGTACAGCCGGGCGAGGAAGTCGAGATCGTCCTCGGGCGACTGAACGGCGAGCTGGTACAAGATGTGACGATCGGCTGTCTTGGCGCTGAAACGCGAACGGACTTTTCTCTTCGGGCTGCGGCGAACGGGCATGAGGCTCCTTCTCGGGATTCAAAGGGGGCGAGGATCCTAGCGGCGCCGACGCGCGAGCGACAGACACACGACGCGCGGTGAGAACCAGGCGGAGCGCGTCCGCGAGTCGCGCAGCGCGCACGCTCACCGCGAACGGCTCAGCGCTGCTTCGGTTCCTTGCCCGGAATCCAGGCCGGACGAATCCGCGCGGTCGTCACCGTGCGCACCGCATCGAGCGCGACCTGCGTGCACGTTTCCATGTGCGCGAAGTCCAGCCATTCCACTTCGTCGGCCGGCGTGTGGTAGTCGGTGTGCATGTTGTAGGTCGAGAAGCTCTGCCCGACGACGCCGCGTACGACGAAGGCATAATTGTCGGAGCGCTGGAAGAAGTGCTGGTCGGGCCGCGGATCCGCTTTCACCGGCAGGCCCGCGGCGGTCCACGTCGGACCGAGGTTCGTGAGCTCGTGACCCGTGAGCCACAGGATCCCCGCACCACCGACGAGCGCGTCGGGGCGGCCGATCATCTCGAAGTTGAGGTTGGCCACGGTCTTTTCGAGCGGCACCACCGGCCGATCGAGGTACTCCCGCGTGCCGAGCAGACCGACCTCTTCGCCGGTGGCGAGCAAGATCACGATCGTGAGCTCCGGCTTCGGGCCCGAAGCGAGCGCACCCGCGATCTCGAGCACGGCTGCGACACCCGAGGCGTCGTCGTCCGCGCCGTTGAAGATCGTGTCCGGCGCCGCGCCCGCCCCGTGTGCCGGAGCCGGCGCGCCGTGCGAATCGAGGTGATCGTAGTGAGCGCTGAGGACGACGGCCTCCTCGGAGACTCCGCGAATCCGGCCGACGACGTTCGCGCCGTGAACGCTCTCGAGCTCGACATGGCTCGTGAAGCTGAGGCGCGCCACTTCGCCTTTCCGGAGCTGCTCGAGGAACGTGCCTCGTGCGCGGATCCGTCCAGGTTTCTCGGCGTCGACGGCGCGGCGCGAGCGCACCGGCGAACCGGCGGCGGGGATCGTGTCGCTCGGCGTGCCGGGCTTCTCGGAACCCACTTCGATGATCAGCGCGAATCCTGCGCCTCCCGCGTGACCGGCGCTGGCGAGCCACTGCCGTCGCCGGCTCGCGGGCGCGTCGACGAACAGCGCGCTGCGACGGTCGGCCTCACGCGGAATCGCGGCTTCCGTCGTCGCGACGATCACGGGCACCGAATCGAGCGTCAGCGTCTCGTCGCCGGAATCGAAATCGCGTCCGAAGACCGCGTCGAACGACGCGCCGGTGCGATCCGTGAAGCGCAGCTCCGGGATCTTCGAGGGCCGCGCGCGCGACATCGGAACGTCTTGCAGGAAACTTCCGGCATCACCGGCCGGCTCGATCCCTTGCCGTTCGAGCACGAGCGCGAGATAGCGCGCCGCGCGATCGGCGTCGTCCGTGCCCGTGAAGCGGCCGGCGAGCTCATCCGACGCCAGGAAGCGCACGTGCGCCTCGAGTTCGGCGCGCGTGATCTCGGGGCGCGGCTCCACGGCCAGCTTCACTTGAGCGGGCGCGGTGGCGCGCGTGTGCGCATCTTGCGGCGCGTTCTCCCCACTGGCCCCGCTCGCAATCGAGACGTGCGTCAGCGCGATGGCCAGTCCCACGATCCGCGTGAAGCGTCGCTGCATACGCGCGAGCGTAGCATCGAGGATCGTCCGTGCGCGCCACGCGGGCGCGCCGACAGCGAGCCGACATCACCTCTGTCAGGCGACGAGCTCGCGCAGTGCGCCGAGCAGCAGCTCGTTCGTCTTCGGATCCGCGACCTGAACGCGCACGGCGCCATCGATGTGTCGCGGCACGCTGACCGCCCCAGGCGCGAGCCGGCGATTGACGCGGCGCGCCAGCTCGGTCGGATGCTCGACCTGGAGCAGGATCCAGTCGCCGACGGAGGGCATCGGCCGGATCCCCGGGATCGACGCCAAACGAGAGTAGAAGCGGTCCTTTTCTTCGATCATCGGTCCCCCTCCCCGCCCCGTGGCGGGTGGCTCCGCACCGCCCAGGCCCCGGAGCTGGACCGCACGCTGTCCGCTCCGCGGCCCAGTCTCGGCCACGCGGAAGCCGTGCCGACGCACGCCACCGCGCAGGGCGAGCGGTCGCGGTCGGCGCCGCGCGGTCCGGCCGGGATCGTCTCCCGGCACACGGCCCTCGCTGGACTCGCCAGCCGCATCCCCTCCAGGCGCGAGCCGTACCCTATCTAGTGGGTCAGTGACCCTCAAGCGCTACATGCAAGGCTATCGTCCCCGCTTCCCGCATTCGGGATGGCGCGCGTGTCGACGGCGGACACGACGCGACCCAGAATGTCGCGCCGCCTGAGCGCGGCGTGATGACGCAACCGACCGATTCCGTGCTCGAGGTCACCGTTCCCGCCTCGACGTCGAACCTCGGGCCGGGCTTCGACTTCCTGGGCCTCGCGCTGTCGCTCTACCTGCGCGTGCGTGTCACGACGAACGCGGGTGCGGGTGGAGCTCACACGATCGCACGAGCGGGCGGAACCGCGGTCGATTGGCCGAAGACGTCCGACAACTTGCTTTTCCGTGCGTTCGACCTCGCATCGGAACGATTGAACGCAGAGCGCGGCGCGGGAGCTTCGTTCGACGTCGACTCGGACATCCCGATCGCGCGCGGTCTCGGCAGCAGCGGCGCTGCGGTCGCAGCCGGATTGCTGCTCGCCAATGCGCTCGCGCGCAATCCAGCGAGCATCGATGAGCTGCTCGCGTGGGGCTTGGAGCTCGAGGGACATCCCGACAACTCGTGCGCTGCCCTGCTGGGCGGCTGCACTCTGTCGGTCCCGAGGCCCGAGGGTGGACTGCGCGTCGTCGCACAGGAGCTGCACCCCGACCTGGGATTCGCTCTGGCTTGGCCGGACGCGCCACTTGCCACACACGCCGCGCGCAGCGTGCTTCCGAGCACCGTGCGCTTCGAGGACGCCGTCGAGAATCCGCGTCGGCTCGCATTGCTGCTCGAGGGCCTGCGTCGTGCCGACCCGGAGTTGTTGCACCTAGGCAGCGCGGATCGATTGCACGTCGCCTACCGCTTGCCGCTGATCGCCGGCGCTCAGAATGCGCTCGTGCGCGCACGCGAGGCCGGTGCGTGGCTCGCCACCATCAGCGGCAGCGGCTCCGCACTGATCGCGATCGGACCACACGATCGCGTCGACGCGATTGCCGTGTCGATGGCCGATGCCTTGCGCGTGGACGGACGATCCGCGGAGAGTCGCGTGGTAGAACCGGTGTTCGGTGCGCCGCGCGTGCTCGAGCGCTACGGCCGCGCGTAACCGTGCCGATAGCCGTCGACGAGCGTCTGCGTCTCCGCTTGGCACGACGCGCGTGACGCGAGCGTCGCGTTCCGGCGCGCGGCGCGCAGCTCGATCTGTTGAACGAGATCGAGAAAGTCCTTGAGCGCCACCGGCGCGACGCAGAAGTGCCGCAGGCCTGCTCCTAATAGAAACGGCAGATTCACCGGCGTCACCGCGGTGACGCCGAAGATGGAGAGCGGGCGCCCGGCTTGCTCGCACACTTCGACGATCTGCATGAGCGTGCGCAGCACGAACGGATGGATGGGCTCGAAGTAGTTGCGCAGCTCGTGGTTCTCGCGATCCGCCGCGAGCAGATATTGAAGGAGCGAATCGAGGCTGATCGTCAGGAAATCGGCCTCGCGCGCGAGGTCGCGCGCACCGAGCGCCGCCACCGGCGTCTCGATCACCGCGCCTAGCTCGACGTTGTCCTGGAACGAAGTCGACGACTTGCGCAGCGCGTAGCGTTCCTCGAACAGCACTTCCTTCACGCGCCGGAGATCGCCGCAGTCCGTAACGAACGGCACCGCGATCTTGACGCGCGCTTCGCTCGCGAGCGGCGCGGCGCGCAGCAACGCCTGGAGTTGGCGGCGGAGGACTTGCTCGCGGGCGAGCAGCACGCGCACGCCCGCGCGGCCGAGTCCGGGATTCAGCTCGCGCGCTTCGTGGAGGTAACCGACCTCGAGGCTGGAGTCGACGTGCAGCAATCGAAACGTGACCGCTTGACCGCGCGCGTGCTCGAGCACGGCCGAGTAGTGCGCGACGAGCGACTCGAGCGACGGTTGATCGCGATCGATCAAGTACAGGAGCTCGGTGCGATAGAGTCCGATGCCTTGCATCCCGAGATCCGCCGCTTGGTCGACCTCGGGCAGGTTGCCGCACGACGCCGTCACCGTGATCGTGTGGCCGTCGCGCGTGCGCGCGGCGCGGCGCGCCCATTCCGGCACGCCTTCTTGCGGCGGCGACGCGTCCGGCTTCGTTTGGATCGACGCTTGGCGGTACTGCTGCCGCACGACCTCGTCCGGGTTCACGCGCACGAGGCCCTCGGTCGCGTCGAGGATCACGAAGTCGCCTTCGCGCACTTTGTCCAGGAGTCCCGTCACGCCCGTGAGCGTCGGAATCCGCATCGAGCGCACCAGAATCGCCGCGTGGCTCGTGAGGCCGCCTTCCTCCGTCAGGATGCCCAGTACATGCTGGTTCGCGAGGTTGAACATGTCGACGATCGACAGCTCGCGCGCGATCAAGATGTAGTCCATCGGCGGAGCCGCGGCGGCCTTCACTTCGCCGCTCTCCTTCTCCAGGTTGCGCAGGACGCGCATGCCGACGTCGCGCAGATCGACCGCGCGCTCGCGCAGCGTCTCGTTCTGCACCAAACGGAAGATGCGGTCGAAATCGGCGATCACCTTGCCGATCGCGGCCTCGAGCCGCATCTGCTCGTTGATGATCAAGTTCTCGACGTCGGACAGGAACACCGAGTCCTTCAAGTACGCGCCGTGCGTGTCGAGAATGCGCACGTGATCGGCGGGCACCTTGCCTTGCAAGCGCACCTTGAGGTCGTCGATCTGCCGGCGCGAATCGGAGAGCGCCTTGTGGAAGCGATTCAGCTCGCGCTCGACCTGCTCGAGAGGAACACGCTGCAGCGGCGCACGCAGCAGGTCGTAATCCTTGATGTGCACCGTGCCGAGCACGAGGCCGGGCGCGACCGGCGTTCCCTTGAGGGTCACGCCGCCGGGCACCTTGACGCTCGATTCGGGGGCCGAGGGCGTGTCCGTCATGGCCGTATCGTACGGACGGCAGGGGCGCAGACAATCGCGGAGGCCCGATCCAAGCGCGCCGGCGCGCGACCTGTCGTCGCGCGCCGTCGATTCGATCGAAGTGCGAAGACCGGCATCGGTCTTCGCCAGGGGGGCGCACTATTCGCAGAGCGTCACGCTCAGCCCGTTGGTCAGGTTCGTGAGCCCGCCACCCGCCAAGTTGTTGCGGAACCAGAGCTGGAAGTTGAACACCGCGCCCGGCTGGATCACGATCGGCGGGTTGAAGATCGAGAAGTCGAGCTGCCGCGAGCTCGTGCCGCTGATCGACTGATTGATCGAGCCGATGCGGTAGAACGGCGCGCCGATGCAGAACGTGCCGTTGCCGAGCGGCATGGATCCCTGATTGGGTCCCATGAGGAAGATCCCGAACGTGCCGGGCGGGCACTGCGACGTCGTCAACGTGAAGTTGTTCGCCGCGATGCTCGTCGAGCCGCTGTACGAGATGAGCGCCGGGTTGCCAGTCGAGTTCGGCGTGGCCGGGCAGTAGTTGGTCGGCGTCGGGCAGTTCGGACCGGCGCTGTGGACTGTCGCTTCGCCGCCGCCCATGAAGGGCACGTCTCGGCCCGGTGCGCCGACGATGTAGTCGCGCTTGGAGTCGCCGTTGACGTCGCCCAGGCCATCCAGGGTTTGGCCGAAGCGATCGTCGAACCCCTGGCCCTGCGCGGTGTGGATCACGCCCCCACCGTTGCCGCTGAACAGACGCACGTATCCGTTGCCGCCGCTCGCGGCCTGGTCCGCACCCACCAAGACATCGGCGCGACCGTCGCCGTTCACGTCACCGGCGCTCGCGACGGAGAATCCGAAGCGGTCGCCATCGAGGTCGCCGACGAGCGTGAGGAGCGGGGCGAAGCCAGCTCCGCTGAACACTTTGACGTAGCCCGGACCCGGCACGAAGATGTTCACGTCCTGCGAGGCGCCGACGAGGACGTCCGGAATGCCGTCGGCGTTCACGTCACCGGCGCCGGAGACCGACACGCCGAGGCGGTCGTCGAGCGGGGCCGAGAATTCCATCAACAGTGCACCGTTCGCACCCGAAAAGAGCTTCGCGCTCGTGAACGAACCGACGATGAAGTCGCCGAACGAGTCGCCGTTGACGTCTCCGACACCGTCGACGGATACGCCGCGTCGCTCGCCATTGGCCGTGCCGTTGACCGTATACAACGTCGCGCCGGTCGCGCCGGAGTAGACGATCGCCTTGCCGCGCTGGTTGCCGCCGTTGGCCGAGTCGGGTGCGCCGACGATGAGGTCCGGGACGCCGTCGTGGTTGATGTCGCCCGCTCCCGCGACCGCGCCACCGAGCTGGTCGTTCGTCACGGGACCGAACGCTTGGCCGATGATCCCGCCGGTCTTGCCGGAGAACACGGTGATCGCGCCGCGCAACGTGCCGGCATTGATCACGAACGGCGCACCGACGATGACGTCGTCGAATCCGTCGTTGTTGAGGTCGCCGGCGCCGTCGACGGACGTGCCGAAGCCGTCGTCCACCGTCACGCCGTTGAACGTGTAGAGCGGCAGGCCCGTGGCGCCGGAGAAGACGCGCGCATAGCCCTCACCGCCGGTGAAGAGGTTGTTCTCGGTCGCGCCGACGATGAAGTCGGGGCGGCCGTCGTTGTTCACGTCGCCGGCGCCGCGCGCCGACCAGCCGAACTTGTCGGCGGACTTGTCCGGATTGAGCGTGTACAGGGTCGCCTGGGCGAACGCGGAGACGCTCAGAGCCGTGCCACACGCCAGTGTGGGGAGAAGACGAGATGCGGTTCTTGTTCTCATGTTGATTCTCAGGTTGCGGTAGAAGGTCGCGAGAACTCTACAACACGCGCCACGAACGAACGGGCGAACGGACACGACTCGGACGAGCTGGCGCGCGCGGAGTGATCCGCGCGCGCGAATTCCTTTCGCACCGTCGGAATTCGATTCCGGATCTGCGCGCGATTTTCGAACTCGCGGCGAATTCGCGGTCAGACGCTGCGGCGCGTTTGCGACACGAGATGGCCCGCTTCCTTCAGCAGGATCTCGGTGACCGCGAGGCGCAGCGCATTCGGTGAGCCAGGCAACGCGATGACCACTTTTCCGCCAACGAGACCCGCGGTGGCACGGCTCAGAATCGCGGCGCTACCGATTTCGCGAAACGAGAGCCAGCGAAAGAGCTCGCCGAAGCCCGGGATCGCGCTGTCGAACATGGCTTCGAGCGTCGGATACGTGACGTCGCGGGGCGCGATGCCCGTTCCGCCCGTCGTCAGGACGAGATCGACGTCGAGGGTCGCGACCGCGCGGCGAACGGAATCCTCGATCTCGCGCGCGTCGTCGCGACAGATCGTGCGGCTCACGACGCGGTGTCCGCCCTCTTCGAGCGCTTGGACCAAGTACGCGCCGCCACGGTCGCTCGCGAGATCGCGCGTATCGCTGATCGTGAGCACGGCGAAGCGCACGACGTGCGGCGATTCATGCCGGTGCTCTGCCAGTCCCATGAGCGGAGTCTACAACGGCATCACGCGCGGCGGACGATTGCGTCGAACGCCGCGCGCAGCCGAGCGACACGCGCCGGATCGACTTCGAGCTCGACACGGCCGTCGCGCTTCAACGCGGTGCCGACGATCGCGCCTGCGGCGTGCTGCAGGAGTTCGGCGACGTTCTCCGCCGTGATCCCCGATCCGACGAGCACCGGTTTCCCGCCCGACGCGCGCTGCGCTTCGCGCACGTCGTCCTGCGACGGTGCTCGGCCCGTCGCGCGCCCGGACACGATCACCGCGTCGGCCAAACCGCGGCCGACGAGATCCGCCACCGCTTCGCCGAGGCTCTCGCGCGACATCGGAGTCGCGTGCTTCACGTGCGCATCGGCCAGGATCGACACGTCTTTCGCGAGGCGCGCGCGCTCACGCAACGTCTCGTGCGCACGTCCCTCCAAGATGCCCTGGTCGGTGATCGCCGCGCCGCAGTGCACGTTGATGCGCACGAAGCACGCCGCTGTCGTCGCGCAGATCGCCAGCGCCGCGCGCGCGTCGTTGCGCAACACATTGACGCCGATCGGAAGGGCTCGCGCGACCTGCGCGACGCGCTCGACGCACAGCGCCAGACTCGCCACGGTCTCCGGAGGAACGGTCGCGGGATGGAACGGCACATCCCCAAAGTTCTCGACGATCAGCGCGTCGCAGCCCTGCTCGGCGAGAGCGCGCGCGTCCGCGCACGCGCGTTCGACGACGCGCTCGAACGAACCGCCGTAACGCGGCGAACCGGGCGTCGGTGACAGGTGCACGACGCCGATCAAGAACGGCTCGCGCGCTGCGAAGTTCAGCATGGGCGGCGAGTCTAGCCCGGCCCGCATCTGGCATCGATCGGCCGGCGCGGGCCGCCCACGCACGCTTGGGCGCACGCTCGGGGCCCCGGACTTGACGCTGGAGCCACCGATCGGTTCTCCTTGGCGGCTCGGGGGGCAGGGATTCGCCTATCCCCCTTTTCTTTTTTTCTTCCCTCCGAGCCGCTCGAACTTGCGCTCGCAAGTCGAGGCAGGCATTCAGAAAGGTCTTTCGATAATTCAATGGGTAGCAAGCTCTATGTCGGCAATCTGTCCTACTCGACCACCGAGGCTGATCTGCGCGCCGCGTTCTCATCGGACGGACGCCAGGTCAAGGAAGTTGCCATCGTCACGGATCGCATGACCGGCCAACCGCGCGGTTTCGCATTCGTGCAAATGGGATCCAACGAGGACGCGGCGACAGCGATCACTGCGCTCGATGGAACTGATCTCGACGGCCGGACGCTGCGCGTGAACGAAGCTCAAGAGCGCCCGCAAGGTGGCGG
>JANOFY010000485.1:0-10473 GCA_031413895.1 Planctomycetota bacterium
CTTCGCCCCCGCAGCGGGGGCGAAGAAAAGTGTCTGACACCGTATTTCGCCAAAAAGTGTCTGACACCGTATTTCGCCCGTATTTCGCCGACACCGTATTTCGCCGCATTTCGACACCGCTTTACGACTGACCGCGCACTCACCTACTCGAGCGCTCCGCCGAGCCCCGGACGCCAGTGCAGCGTCATCTGGTCCTCGAAGTCACGCACGCCGCGGCGCAGCGATCGCATCGTCTCGCCGTCCGCGCAGAACGTCGCCGGCACGATCAGGACGTTCTTACGGCCTTGGTTCGAGAGCTTCGTGAGCACGTTCGGTAGCGAGCGCTCCCCACTTCCCGCTGCGATGCGCAGGCGCATGAAGGGACTCTTCTTGGCGAGCGGATCGGCGTCCTCAAGCGCGACCCACGCAGCGATCTCCTCGGGCGATGACGACTCGTGGAGCACGATCACGCTCGTACCTCCGAACGGACCCGGACAGCGCGGCACGCCGGTTCCGCTCGCAAGCTTCTCGGGCACGATGTCCACCTCGACGATCGTCGAGTCGACATCCGTGGGCGAGGCATCGAGAACCGCGACGAGCGCCCCGTCTTGCGCACGCTGATCCGCGGCGATGAGCCGCGCCCACGACTGGGCACGCGTGCCGTCCACCACGATGTGTCGACGCGGCGCATCGGCTCCAAGTCGCGCAGGCTCGAGCCCGAGCGCCGTGCGCAGCGCGGACTCGCGCTCCCCGTCGCGAAGCCACGGATCGTCCGTCGCAAGTTCGACCGTGCCCTCGAGGCCGATCGCTGCGTACTCGGCGAGCTCACCGCTCCACCAGCTCTCGTCCGCGGCATCCACGACGACGTGCAACGACTTCGCCGGCGCCGGCGCGTCTCCGCGCAGCTCCGCTAGCGGGAGCGGGATGTCCTTCAGCTTCGCGAACTTGCGCGGCGAGAACGCGACGGTTCGTGCGCTCGCGCGATCCGAGAGCAGCGCCACAGCCGACGCGACCGTGGCGCCGGTGCCTTCGCCGCCGAAGCACACGCGCGCGGGATCGATCGGATGATGACGCAGCGCATACGCCCAGACTTCCTCGGCTGCGCCTGCGAGCGTTCCGATGTCGGACGAGAACGAATCGGGCCAGAACCAGCGCCCGCCTTCGACGAGATCGTCTTGCGTCTCGCGGTACGGAGCTTCGATCACAGCGATTGCGGACTCGTCGCCGATGCTCTTGCGCAGGAGCGCCAAGCTGTCCGTCGACCTCTCGCCGTCGTCGGCGAACCAAATGAGAAGCGGGAGCGCGGCCGTGTCCCCGCGCTTCGCCGGCAAGTGCAACCGGTACTCGATCGAGCGCCGCACGGACACGGAGTACGTCCCCTCGTTCACGTCCGTGGCGCGCGCCTCGGCGAAGACGACGAAGTCCGCGACGGGCTTGCCGCCGACATCCGCGACGGTGGGATTCGACGTCGGAACGATCGCGACCGTGCGGATGCTCGCAGCGGGCTTGCGGAGAGCGAACTGGCGCGCGGTCCCGTCCCAGTATTCACTGTGGAAGCCGCCGTTCACGTGCAGCACGGAGCTCCCCGGATGCGCATCGAGCGCGAGCGCGCACGACTCCCCCATCGAGTTGTCCCACAGCGATTGCGTCGAGTAGAGGCGCTCCGCGTCGGCATTGGCGGCGCTCGCCGGCATATTTGCAGCATGACCGCGCGTCGCGTTGTCGACGCGCCGCCAGTACTCGGGCGTGTTCGCGAAGAACTCTTGCGGAGCTTGTCCGCGTGCCGGTCCTTCGAGTCCCGTCAGGATCGCGTTGCCTTCCTGCGCCATACGCCGTCGCAGCGGCGTCGGGAAGTTCGACGCGATCACGGGGACGCGGCGTTCCTTCGCGAGCTCGATGAGCGGCCGGTACCCCGTCGGATAGTTGCTCCACGGACGAGCGGCGGCCAAGAACTCCGGCTCGGATTTTTCCCCCGCGAGGTACGCGTCGAGCACCGGCTGCACATCGCGCTCGAACATCTCGAGCGCGAGCACCACACGGCCCGACTGGCGCGCGAGCAGGCCCTCGTACACCGCAAGCTCGACGCGGTGCGTGGCTTCGTCCGTGTGCGTCTCACCGAGAAAAACGACGTCCGCATCGGCGAGCTCGTCGAGGAGCTCGTCGAACGAGCGCACGGCGCCCGTGCGGCCGTCGCGAACGCTGACGGCGCGCTCGATCGGGGGCGCGGACCAGGGCGGAGCCTCCTCACGATGCTCCGCGGCACGCGGCGTTGCTGCGCAAGCGAGAGGAAGCAGTAGGATCGGAATGGCGAGTCGGCGTTCGTTCATCGGAGTCCTGCGCAGGCCCCACTTCGGGGCTCCACCGCGGAGCCCACCTGGGGAAACGGGCGGGGAGAGTAAGCGAAGCCGCGAGCCCGCGACACAACACACATGGCGATCACGCTTCTCGACGGCCCGTCAGGCACCGAGCTCTTCACGCGCGGCGTCGCCACGCCGCTTCCCGGGTGGAGTGCGCACGCCTTGATCGAGGCACCGGATGTCGTCGCCGCGATCCACCGCGACTACGCGGTCGCTGGCGCGCGCGTGCATACGGCGAACACGTTCCGCACGAAGAGCCGCCAGTTTCCGGCGACGTGGGACGAGCTCACGCGCCGGGCAATCGAGTTGTGCCGCGAGGCAATTCCACGCACGCATCGCGTGGCGGGGAGCCTTGCGCCGCTCGAGGACTGCTACCGACCGGACCTCTCGCCGGAGGATCCGCGACCGGAGCATCGCCAGTTCGCGCACGTTCTCGCGAGCGCGGGCTGCGACGTGATCCTGTGCGAGACGTTCCCGCACGTCGGCGAGGCGCTCATCGCGGTCGAGGAAGCGGTCGCGACCGGAGTCGAAACGTGGGTGTCGTTCACGGCGGGCCCCGACGCGAACCTCCTCACACCGGCGGAGATCGAGCGCGGCGCGCGCGCGGCGGTGAAACGCGGGGCGACCGCCGTCCTCGTGAACTGCATGAGCGCGCCGAAGATGTTGCCGTTCGTCGAGCGCTTGGCAGATGCCGGTGTGCCGTTCGGCGCGTACGCGAATGCCGGATCACCGGACGACGCGATCGGCTGGAAGAGCGCGCCGGAAGGACCGGGGCGCTACGCGGACTTCGCGGAGGCCTGGGTGAACGCGGGCGCGACGTTGATCGGAAGCTGCTGCGGCACGGGACCGAAGCACATCGCGGAGCTCGCGCGTCGGTTTCGTGAAGAGATCGCGGACACGTGAGCGACGGAAGTTCAGAGTCCGACTCGCTCACCGACCTGCGCCACCGCAAATCCCCGCGCGTCGAGCTCGCGCACGAGTGTCTCGTCGAGCCACAGCGGATTCGAGTGATTGAGATGGAGGAATCGCACGCTCCCCGGTCGCGCTTCCGCTTGCCGCGCCAAACGATGCATCGTGTCGACGATGAAGGGATGCGGGATCTCGCGCAGGTCGCGGCCAGGTAGCTCGCGACCGTCGTAAAACGTGCCGTCGATGTAGGCGACGTCGACGCCCTCGAGGAGCTTCTCGAGCAGGCCTGGATGCCGATCCCAACCGTCGACGTCCGGCACGAACAGCACGCAGCGGTTCGGCCCGCGCACGCGGAACGCGACGGTGTCGGAGAACTCGTCGCGATGCGGAACGGGGATCGCTTCGACCGAGAGTCCGGGGATCGGCTCGAACGCGCGCGCCGTATCGATTTCGCGGAGCTCGATCTGTCCGAGCGTGACGAGCTGCGACCACGGGCCGTTCGCACGCAAGTACGCAGCGAAACGCGGAGTGGCGAACACCGGGAGCGCGTTCGTCGACGCCACCTCGCGTCCGAGCTGCGCGAGCCCGAGGTAGTGGCCGATGTGGGCGTGGGTCAGGAGCAGCGCGTCGACCGGGCGGCGGCCACGCCCTGTGATTCCGAACGCGCGGTGCAGCAGCGCGACCTGCGGCTCGATCGCGGGCGTCGCTTCGATCATCAAGAGCGCGCCGCTCTCGAGATCGTGGATGCCCACGCACGCCGGATAGTCGACGCGACCGCTGGTCCGCGCCGACTCGCAACACGCCGCCTCGCATCCAGGATGCGGACGCCCTCCATCTTGGGCCGTTCCGAGCACGACTAGCTCGAACCGACTCGTCGCCGGCGCGCGTGAAGTAGCGCAGGCGGCGAGCATGAGCGTTACCGCTGCGACGAATGCAGTGCGAAACATGCGTCGACGAAGCCGTTACTTGCCCGGCACCACGGATTTCATGCGGTCCAACTTGCCCTTGGACTCCAGCACGCTCCGGCTCGCGCGCAAAAACTCACTTGGGTCGTGATACCCGACCAAGCGATCGATCTCGGTGCCGCTCGAATCGACGAAGACGATCGTCGGATAGCCCGTGACCTTGTATCGCACGGCGAGTCCGGTTTCGCGCTCCGCGTCGAGCTTCAGCGCGACGCACGTCTCTTCGATCCACTCGACGACCTGCGGATCCTTCCAAGTCACCTGATCGAGCTTCTTGCACGGGCCGCACCACGTCGTGAAGAAGTCGATCATCAGGTGCCTGTCCGTGCGCTTCGCTTCCGCGAGGGCAGCGTCGAACGACAGCTCGACGAACGGACGCTCGGCGGGCGCTGGAGCGCACGCGAGATGGGCCAGGAAAAGGCCGCAGGCGAGCAGCACCCCGAGCTTCTTGCTTGCCACTCGCATCACCTCACGTCCGGCAGCTTGCCGTAAGCCGTCCGCAACCGGACACGTGACGTCTCCGGCAACGCGGAGAACCCGCGCTCCGCGAGCGTTCTCGCGAGCGCGACGTCGCCGGCCCGCGCGGCTGACTCGACGAGCTCGGCGTACGTCGTGTCCGACTTCGAGTACTCGAGCAGCATGTCCGCCGCGCGCTTGCCTTCCTCCCCGCGGCCGACGCCGATCAGCGCCCCGAACACAGGCACGAGCTTCCCGATCGTGTTCGTCCGCTGCGCCGCCTTCGCGATCGCGCCCACGGCCTCGTCGGACTTGCCGGACTGCTTTCCGAGCTCCTCGACCTGGCGCGCGAACGCGAGCTGTTGCTCGATGTACTTGAAGGGGTCGTCGAGCATGTCCACGACATCGGCATACCGACGCGCTTTCACGAAGAGTTCCAAGACTTCCCGCGCGAACGTCGTGCGGATCGATTCGGGGACCGGGCCGTTCTTGCGCAGCTCGTCGTAGAGCTCGACCGTGCGATCGTTCTCGCTGAGCGTCCGATTGAGCGCGCAGAAATCCGCCGCATCGTCGCGAGAATCCGAGCCGGCGATCAGTTGACCTTCTGCGACATCGCGGCGGTCGCGCAACGCTTCCAACACCGCCGGATGCGATCGCCCGAGTTTGGCGATGTCCCCGAGCAAGAGAGTCCGGCGCGCGCCTGAGTAGGTGGGCTGACACTTCGCACCCTCATCCCAACACCAGAGGTACTCCGCGAGCGCCTCGTCGTACTTGCTGAGGCGCGCCAGCTCACCGGCGAAGTTCGCGCGCGCCTTCGGATCCTGCTCGTGTCCGACGAGCGCCGCCTTCGCGCGCGCGAGGCTGTCCTTCCCCGACGCGAGCTCGCGGACCTCGCTGAGGAACTGGGTGCCGTCGCGAAAGCCGCGCAGCCGGTCGAGCTCCTTGCCGGCGCTGCTCACGAACACCAGCGTCGGGTACGCGGAGATCTTGAAGCGTTGCGCCAGGTCTCGGTTCTTTTCGGCGTCCACCTTCAAAGCCACGCACTTCTGTCCGAGCCACGCGACGACTTTCGGGTCCTTCCACGTGATGCGGTCGAGCTTCTTGCACGGTCCGCACCACGTCGTGAAGAAGTCGATCATCACGATCTTGTTCGCGCGCTTCGCTTCCGCGAGCGCGGCGTCGAACGAGAGCTCGACGAACGGCGTCTCTACCGCTGAAACGGGCGCGCACGTCGGAACACAGAGCACAAGCGAGGCGATGAACAGCATCGGTGACCTTCCCATCGTGAATTCGAGCGTTCGAGTATGCCACACGTGCGCGTTTGTCGGCGCGATTGACAGGCCCTCGTGCGCCGCGAAGAATTGCCGCCCAGGCTTTCCGCCAACGGCATGACCGCTGATTCCGATCGTGTCCGTCCGCGGTTCACGCCGCTGCTCCAGGCCGCAGCCGTATTGCTCGTCTGCTTGCTGGCGTTCTTGAGCACGCCGCTCTCCAAGCTCGGTCATTCGTATTACTCGTCGGCCGACCTGAGCCAAGACACGGAGCTCGCACGCTCGCGCAGCAGCAACCGTCCGAAGAACCCGTTGCTGTCGGACCCCGCGGTGCAGATGCAGCCGTGGCTCATGTTCAACCGCGACGTGTTGGCGACGGGCGAGATCCCGCTCTGGAACGATTGGAACGCGGCCGGCGCTCCGCACTTCGCGAACTACCAGTCGGCGGTCTTCGCGCCGTTCAGCCTGCCCTTCTATCTCCTCGACTTCCGCTGGGCGCTATTGGTCGCCGCGTTCGCGAAGCTCTTCTGTCTCGGGCTCTTCACCTATCTTTTTTTTCGCGCGATCGAGCTGAGGCAGTTCCCGGCCATCTTCGGCGCCGTCGCGTTCACGTTCTCCGGATTGAACGTGCTGCTCCTCGGTTATCCGCACAGCGCGGTCGCGATCACGCTTCCCGCGGGACTCTACTGCGTCGAGAAGGCGATGCGCGCGCGCACCGAGTCGCAACGCAGCACGCGCTTCGTGATCGGACTCGGCGCCGTTCTCGCGTGCGGATTGTTCGGCGGTCATCCCGAGCCCTTCTGTTTTTCACTCGGTCTAATCAGCGCGTACGTGATCGCGCGACTGGGCACCTCGTGGTCGCGACAGCGAGCGGATCGCGTGGCGCGCAAGCGGTTCGTCGCGCTCGCCGGCGAGTTCGCGATCGTCGGCGTGCTCGCTGCAGGACTGGCGGCCGTCCAGATTCTCCCGTTCCTCGAATACCTCGTGCACAGCACCGTGCTCGCGACCAGGTCGCAGGGTCAACCGGCACTCGAGATCGCGAACTGGCCGCTGTGGTTCTTCCCCGATCTGCTCGGCAACCCGTCGTCGCGTCACGTCATCGCGTACGAGCTGCCGCATCCGAATTACGAGGACGTCAACACGGCGTACGCGGGAGCGCTCGTCCTGTGGCTGGCCGTGGTCGGCGCGTTCGTCGCGCGCAGCCGACGCTTCTGGTTTTTCGCCGCGTGCGCGGCCCTGGGAGTCGTCTACGGCTACGACCTCACGGGCGTCGGCGCTCTCGCGGGCCGCAATCTCCTGATGTCCGCGATGCCGATGAACCGCAGCCAACTCGTCGTCGTGTTCGGGCTGTGCGCGTGCGCCGCGTTGACCGTCGATCGAGTCGCTGCGCTACCGGCCAGCGCGCGCCGCAGGACCGTCGCGATCGCGGCCTCGAGCGCGGCCCTGCTCGCGCTCGTGGCGTGGTTCGGCGCACAGCAATTGCTCGCGCACACGCTGTCGGAAAGCGCGTCGCTCACGCCCGTCGCGGCGCTCGAAGCTTACATTGGACGACACTACGTCTGGATCGCGAGCTCGTTCGGCGTCGGCGCACTCGCGTGTCTCGCGCTGCCGTTCGTCAGCACGGTGCTCATGCGGCGTGTGTGCGGCGCCGTGTTGCTTGCCGCGGTCTTCGCGGCTTCGGGTTTCTTGCTCAAGGAGTACAACCCCACGATCGACGACGACACGTTCTTTCCGCGCACGCCGCTGATGCAGGAGCTCCAGCACGCGATCGGCGATCGCCGGCTGATGATCCTCGACGATCGCTGCCTGCCACCGGACACGAACATGCCGTACGGCATCCGTGTCGCTTCGAACTACGACGCGCTGTGGGTGCGCGAGTTCGACACGCTCTACAAGGGCCTCTTCCAATCGAACGACAACTGGCGCACGGCGAAGCGCGCCACCGAGTCGGGCTTGAAGCTGTGCGGCATCGAGTACGTGCTCGCAACCGCGCCCTGGCCAGCCGTCGACACGAGCACGGAAGGCGGCGCAGAGGCCGCACGCGAGGTCGACGGCGTGAACCTCGGCCAGCGCCGCACAGTGCGCCAGACATTCGTGGCCGAGAAGGATCGCCTGCAGGCGATCGAGTTGCGCGTGATGCACTCGGCGACGAACGCGCCGCGCACGTTGAGCGTCAGGCTCGAAGACGTCTCGACCGGCAACACCGTCGCCGCGGGCGAGCTCGAGCTCCAGCTCGACACACAGCCGATGCCGTCGGGAATGGTATGGCGACCCGTGATCTTCCAATTCACGCCGATCGAGAGCTCGCGCGGCCGCTCGTACAGGCTCGAGGTCCGAGCCGACCAAGGACGCGCGCGTGACGCGCTCCACTTGTGGGCGCTGCGGAAGACATCGGGCACCGGAGAGAAATACGAGATCGACGAGCGAGCGACGAACGGCCGTATGTGGTTCAACTGCTCGTACAACTTCGACGCGTTCGAGTTGGTGCTGCGTAGGTCGAAGTATTTCGTGTGGCGCTACAAGCACTCGCCGTCGCGGTACTACTGCGTCGACCGCGCGGAGCTCGCCGAGTCGGACGAAGCCGCGTTGCGGCGGCTCCTCGCGCCGGAGTTCGATCCCGCACAGTCCGTGGTCTTGAGCGCGCCTGCGACGGTGCCCGCGATCGAGGGCAGCGGCGGCTCGGGTGCCGAGCCCGCGACCGTGATCACCGACGAGCACGCGCGCGTGCGACTGCGCGTCGAGCGCACGACTCCCGGCTACCTCGTGATCACGCGCGCGCACTACCCCGGTTGGCGTGCGCGCGTCAACGGCCACGATCAGCCGCTCCTGCGGGCGAACCTCGGCCTCTCGGCGATCCGCGTCGAAGCGGGAACGAGCGAGATCGAGATCGAGTACGACCCGCAGTCGTTCAAGGCCGGCCTGTGGTGCACCGCGCTGAGCGCCGTCGGCTGCGCGGCGTGGCTCGCGTTCGCGGCGCGGCGACGTGCGCCACGCGCGTCATCCGCCTGAGGGAGAGGCGACGATGCGCGACCTGCGCTTGACCTCCAGGACCCGGTACGTGTCCGGCGGACTGCGGCCGAACGTGAACGGCAGGAAGCCGCCGTTGCTCGCGTAGAACTCGGCCCACAAGTGAGGTGACACCGTCATCAAGAAAAACTGCGGCGCCCCATGAACGACGGTCACCGGCGCGGCGGTGCGTTCAGGGATATGGAAGACGCCCGTGTTGTTGTTCGGCGCCACGATGAGATCGCCCGGCATGAGCTCCTCGCGCTCTATGTCGAGCGGAACCGCGCCCGCGAGCTGCATGTAGTACTGGAAACCCCAGTGCCCCAGGAAGAGCGTCCGCCGTTCGCTGCCGATGTGCTGCGCACGGATGTCTTCGACCGACGAACGTGCGTTGTTCGCCCATCGGAAATCGCCGTACGCGACGAGGAGCGCGAGAGCGGCGCTGACGCCGAAGCACGCCCACGACCGCGCACCCTGGAGCACGCCGGTCGCGCCCAGCCTGCGCACGATGAGAATGCCGAGCGCCGAGGCCATCGGCAGGTTCGAGCGCCCGTTGTTCACCCAATTCATGTAGGCGGCGAACACGAACGTCCCGAGCATCCATAGACACAGCAGCACGCTCTCCGCATCGCGATGGCGCCTGATGTCCGCCAGAGTCAGGGCCAGCAAGCTGATTCCAGCGCACGACAGGAGGAACAGTTGCGCGGCGACCGGCAGCCGTAGGTCACGCAGGTAGAACGACTCCATGCCCACGAACGGCACGTATTCAACGACGAAGTACCACGCGATGGCGCTCACGACGATCGTCGCGACGATCCACCTCCACGACCACAGCAGCGGCGCGAAGAACAACGCCGGAACGAGACAGCCTCCGGCGAAGACGAGGCCGACCCACGTCTGCTGCACGCGTCCGACACCCTGCACCTCGCGCAATGCCGACGCGTACTGCGCCGCGTCGAGGAGCAGGCCTCGGCCGTACATGTGCTGCGTCCAGAGTTGATACCCGGCGAACGCGGCGGCAGGCACGAGCAAGAACAGGAGATACGTACCGACGCGCCGCGTGCGGCACACGCCGTAGACCGCGAGGAGCGGCAGCAGGTTGACGCCGAAGTACTTCGTCAGCCCGGCGAGCGCGGCGAGCACCGCGCTCCACAAGAACCACGTCCAGCACCCGCGATCGAAGCCCTGGATCCAGCACCAGATCGACCAACACCAGAACCCGAGCATCATCGTGTCGCACATCACGTTGGTGCTCGACACGAGGAAGACGGGCGTGAAGAGACCGATGAAGGCCGCGAGCAACGGCTGCGCACAGAACCGTCGCGCGAGTAAATAGGTGCCGGCGATCGCGCAAGCCGACGGCACGAGGAACGCCAAGTGGAGCGCGATCTCGCTCCAACCGAATACGGCCGCGACGGCGGCGATGAAGTAGCCGGTGAGCGGCGGGTTCTTCGTCACCTCGTGCATCGGCCGCGAGCTGAAGTCCCAATCCACCGCGAAGCCGTAGAAGTCGAGCGGGTGCGACTGCAG
>JANOFY010000486.1:0-6734 GCA_031413895.1 Planctomycetota bacterium
GAGGCACTCGAGCGCGGGCTCGCGAACGATCCGGCGGCGCTGGGCGCGCCGCTCTCGGCCGCGCTCCACGGAGTGCTACGCGCCGAAGCGCGGGTGCGCGCGGACCTCGCCGACAGTGCGGGTGCGCTTCATGCGCTGCGCCAAGCGCGCGCGGTGGCACCCGATGCCCCCGCGCTGCGCGACACACTGCTCGAAGAGATCGCGCTTCTCGAGGCGCGCACGCCGCAAGGCGTGGACGAAGCACTCGGTCTGCTCGAGCGCTCGTGCGCCGAACTGCCGATCGCTTGCACGATGACGCCGGTCGAAATCGCGGGCGACACCGGCGAGATCTTCCCGCCGCGATTCCTCCCGGCGCCCGCCGCGAGCTTGGAGAATGGCGACGCGCGGTGCGAGCTCCCGGTGGGGCTCTGGGTGCTCTTCGAGCGCGCATCGCTCGCACGCGCGGTCGGCAACTCCGCGGCGGAGTTCGCGGCCTTGCACGCGCTGCTCGAACGGTACGCGGACACGGAGCTGTCCCCCGCCAGCGCGGAAGAGCTCGCCGGCGAGCGTATCGGCAGCATGCTGCGCGCCGGTCGAACGGCGGGGTACGAGACGTTCGAAGCGCGCGCGCGCGAGGCGCTCGACGCCGCGCTCCAGTCGCGCGACCGGCAGAGGCTCCTCGACGTCGCGCGCTTCTTCCCGCACTCACGCGCGAGTCAGACCGCGAACGATGCGATGCTCGAGTGGGCGACGGACAGCCTCGAAGTCGAGCGCGTCGCGCAAATCGTCCGCAGCGAGCTCGCCGCCGACTGGAGCCCGACGACGGCTAGCCCGCGCGAAGTGCAGCTGTGCCTGCGCCTCGCCGTGCTCCTTTCGGCGATCGGAAACCGCGAGTTCGCGAACGAACTCGTGCGCACGCTCGCGCAGGATCATCCCGACGTCGTGAGCGACATGCCCGCGCACCAAGGCCGGCGACTCGCCGATATCGCGTCGGGAATCGCGCGCTGGATCGCGCCCGATGTGCTCCCGCCCGTCGGACGCTTCGACGCCGGCGTGCGCAACGTCGATCTCGACGCAACGTGGGATGCCGACCATGAGATCCTGGGAGTTCTGCCGCCCGAGCGTTTAGGCGAGTCGTCCACACGGCCGCCAGGCGAGTCGTCCAATCAGGCGGAGGTTCGCACGGACGCCGAGCGCCCGCTTCTCGTCGTCCGTTCCTCGAGCGGACCGCAGACCGCGACGTTCGTCGCGCTCTCGCCGCGCGATCCCGCGCGTCCGCTGTGGACCTCAGCGGTCAAGATGGCGAGCCTGCCGTCCAGCGGAACCGCGGGCGGCTACGCGCGTCGCGTCGCGCTCTCGGCGACACGCGTGATGGTCGCGACGGGTGAATCCGTCGTCGCGCTCGATGCAGAGAGCGGCGCGCCGGCGTGGGAATGGCGGCCCAGCTCGCCACCGAAGTCGACGTCGATCTCGACCGCGTCGGGCGTGCTGATCGCCGTGCTTCGACTGCCCGACGAACGCTACGTCCTCCAGGCGCTCGACGCGCACGGCGGTCACGAGCTGTGGCGCGAGGAACTCCTCGATACGAGCCTCCTGCGCATGCCCGTGCTGTCGTCGAATCGGCTCGTCTTCTTGCCCGCGCTCGGCCGCTCGAACTGCAACACCTACGATCTCTTCACGGGCCGTCGCGGCCTCTCGTTCAAACTCGAGCCGACGGCCGGCAGCAACATAGAACGCGACGCCTGGATCGAGGGCGATCGCTTGATCCTCCCGTGGCTCAACGCCACGCGCGCGAACCTGTCGTCGTCGAACTTGGTGCAGGCGATCGATCTTTCGACGGGACGCCCACTGTGGAAGGTCGCGTTCACCGAACCGGGGAGCGGCGAACAGCGCACGCTCGATGGCGTCCTGCAGTTCGGAGAGCGCACGTTCCTCGTCGTCCGGCCGTGGCGCGGCGCGGAGGACCGAGCGACCGCGCCCGGGCTGATCCTGGAACTCGCGACGCAGATCGGCGCGACCGCGCCGCTCTCGAACGTGCGCGTGATGCCCGAGGATCGGATCTTCGGGCTGGCCTCGTCGTCGCGCGTGCGGCTGCCCAGCTCGCTCGTGTTCATCCTCGCGGAGAAGCGCGACAACGAGACGTCGAGCCTGCGCTGCGTCGACCTCGCGAGCGGCGAGCTGTGGATCCAGAGCCTCGGCATGCCGGCAGCGGAGCTCGAATACAATCTGCCCATGCCTCTGCCGGCGATCTCCCACACGACCGTGGCCATCGGTTTCTCACGCCGTCCGCGCGACCGCCAGCCGCCCGCGACGACGCTGCTCTTCTACGACCGCGCGTCGGGGGTCAAGCGTGACGAGCGCACGTTCGCGCTCCCGCTCCTGCGATCGGATCGCGCACAGTTCGTGGCCTTCGGGGATGCGCTGCTCGTCAAGGGCGGACGCCGCATGGAGATCCTGAGATGAACGCACGCCGACTGATCGCGAGTTCTTTCGGTTCGTTGGTGCTGGCTGCCGCGCCGGCGCTCGCGGCCGAGCCGACGCTCGCTGCCGCGCCGGCGCTGGCGCAGTCGCCGGCCGGTGACCGCACCGACCTCGTGACCGTCACGCCCGAGCAGGTCGAAGCCGTCGAGCGGGGTCTCGCGTGGCTCGCCGCGCACCAGAGCGCGGACGGGAGCTGGGTCGCGCGCATCGGCTACAAGCTGAACAACGGCTTCAAGTTCACGTCGGACGATCGCGGCCATCTGGGAGTCACCGCGCTGGCCTGCATGGCGTTCCTCGCCGGCGGTCACTTGCCCGGCCGCGGCGAGTACGGGCCGGTCGTCGAGCGCGGCCTCAACTTCGTGCTCTCGTGCGTCCAGGACGACGGCTACATCTCGCACGCCGGCTCGCGCATGTACGACCACGCGTTCGCGACGCTGTTCCTGGCCGAGATCTGCGGCATGACGCACCGCGAGGACGTCAAGAAGAAGCTGCAGCGCGCCGTCGATTACATCGTGACGTCGCAGAACGCCGAGGGCGGATGGCGCTACGAGCCGCACGCGTCAGACTCCGACATGTCCATCGTCGTGTGCCAGGTGATCGCGCTGCGCGCGGCGCGCAACATCGGGATTCGCGTGCCCAAGGCCACCGTCGAGCGCGCGGCCCGGTATGTCGTCGACTCCGCGGTCACGAAGGACGAGAGCGGCTTCAACGGACATCCGGCGTTCGGCGGCTACGGCAACGCGATCGGAACGTTCCATTATCAGAAGGACGTGTACTCGCGCTCGTCGTTCCCGCTCACCGCGGCCGGCGTAACGGCGCTGCACGGCCTCGGCATCTATTCCGACGAGCTGATCCGCAAGGGCCTCGACTACTTGTCGGGCAACTTGAACTCGTTCAACCGCGACCACGAAGACACCGGCCATTACTACTTCTGGTACGGGCACTATTACGCTGTCCAGGCGATGTACACGGCCGGCAGTCCGTACTGGGAGCCGTACTTCGAGGAACTCCGGCGCCAGCTGTTCAGGATGCAGCGCAGCGACGGCGCGTGGCCCAACGACACCGGTCCAGGTCCGGCCTTCGGCACCGCCGTCGCGGTGTTGATGCTCGAGATCCCCTACCGCTTCCTGCCGATCTTCCAACGCTGAGATGAACCAAGACGCGCACACGAGCGCTCCGCGCGCAGCACTGCCGGCCACCCCGGCCGTCGAACGTTTGCTCGCACGTGTGCGCCACCGGTTGACGCGGCTGATCTGGCTCTCGGGCCTGGGGACACTGGTCGCCGCGGTCGCGGCGGCGCTGCTCTTGGCGTTCGTCGCCGACTGGACGCTGCACTTGCCGAAAGGCGTGCGCTGGTTCCACCTGCTGCTGCTCCTAGCGGTCCCGACGTTCTTCGTGCTCCGTGACCTGTGGCGGCCGCTGACGTCGCGACCCGACCGCGCTGGGATCGCGGTTCTCATTGAACGCGCGCACCCGCAGCTGAAGGAGCTCCTCGTCAGCGCCGTGCAGCTTGCGCACAGCGCGCACCCTGCCGGCGAACCTGCGCGCATCGCCGCTGTGCTCGGTCAGGCCGACGAGGCCGCCGGTCGCTTGTCGATCGAGCGTGTGCTCGATCCGCGCGGACCGCGGCTGCGTTTCGCGCTCGGCGCCGGAACCGCCGCGCTGTGCCTGCTCGTGATGATCGGCAACCCGGCCGCGGCGCGCATCTTCTTCCAACGCATCGCGGGCGGCGACACGCCCTGGCCGCAGCGCACGCGCCTCTTGGTCGAGATCCCGTCGGTCGGCGAGCGCGAGCTCGCGCCGCAGGCGCCGGCCGATCCCGACCGCGAGATCGCCGTGCGTGTGGCGCGCGGTAGCGACGTGCCGGTCGTCGTGCGCGCGGTCGGCGTCGTCCCCGAAGACGTCGTGCTGCACTTCGCGGGCGGACACGAGCTCGTGCTCGGCGCGAGCGGCGGCAACACGTTCCGCACGCTGCTGCGCGCGTGCCAAGAGGACATGGACTTCTACGTGACCGGCGGCGACGACGACGACGAGTTGCCGCGCGTGCGACTCACCGTGCTGCAGCCGCCGGATGTCGCGGGTCTGGCGGTGTCGATCGAACCGCCGGCGTACAGCGGACTGGCGCCGCGCACGGAGTTCGATCGCGACGTCGAGGTTCTCGCCGGTTCGAAGCTCGTCGTGCGCATCCTGCCGCACCCAGAGACCGCGACCGGTGTCGCGCGCCTGCTCCCCGACGACCGCGTCGTGCCGCTGACTCCCGCACAGTTCCCGCCCGCGCCGGGAAGCGACGAGGCGAAACCGGCCGCGCCGCGCGCGTGCCTGGGCTTCGAGCTCAGCGCCGAGAAGAGCCTGCGCTACCGCATCGAGCTCAAGGACGACTCCGGTCTCACGAACCCCGATCCGGGGCTCTTCGGCATCACCGTCGTCGAGGATCGCGCGCCGGAAGTCGAGATCCTTGCGCCCGGACGCGGCGACGTCGACACGGTGCTCACGGGGCTGGTCGCGCTGCGCGCGCGTGCCGAGGACGATTTCGGAATCGTCGGGGTCACGTGGACCACGCGCGCCGCGGCGGACTCCGCGAGCGAGTCGACGGGCCCCGCGAACGAGCTGCCGTGGAAGCTCATCACGCCCACAGCATCGAGTGAGGCGGAATCAGCGCTGCCCGCGCGCAACGACGCCCAGAAGCGCGGCGCACGCGTCCATGCCATCGCACGGCAGACGCTCGAGGTCGCGAAGCTCGGCGGCGGCGAGCCGGTCGTCGAGGGCCAGCAATTCCAACTGTCGGTGAGCGCAACCGACAACTGCGCACCCACCGCTCACGAAGGACGCTCGGCTCCGGTCCGCGTGCGCGTCGTCGCCGCCGACGAGTTCATGCGCCGTCTCCAGGACCGGCTCGCGCGCGCGCAAGCTTCGGCGTCGGCGCTGTCGGAACTGCAGCGCGAAAAGAACCGCCGCGTGCTCGACCTACTGGCCGCGCTCGAGAGCGACGCGCTCTTGCAGGAAGGATCGAGTGCCGAGATCGCGTCGACGGTGACCGGTCAAAGGCGCGTGCAAGGCGATGCGCGCGCGCTCGCGCGCGAACTCGCCAGCCTGGCGGAAGCCGTGCTCTATTCGCGCATCGACGAGCGCGCGACGCCGCTGCTCGAGATGATCGACCAAGCGCTCGCGCAGTCGGAGGGCCGCGGGTTCGATCCGGCGCCTTGGAAGGAGCTCGCGACCGCGTCGCGCAGCGGCCGATTGGGAGCGAGCGGACTCGCGAGTAAGCTCGTCGACATCGTCGGACTTGCGCTCGAGATCAGCGAAGAGCACGCGACCAGTGCTGCGAGCGCTTTGAGCGCAGCTCAGGACACGGTCGACTTGGCGCAGGTGCATGCAGGCCTCGCGTCGGCCGCGGGCGCGCAGCAGATGACGCTGGCAAAGCTCGACCGTCTGCTCGAGATGCTCGCCGAGTGGGACAACTTCCAATCGGTGCTGTCGCTGACGCGCGACATCTTGAGCGGGCAAAAGGGCCTGACGGAGCGGACGCGCCAGTACGCGAAGGATCAGTGACATGAAGTTCGACCCAGCTCTCATCCGGCGTTCCATCGCCACGGCCTTCCTGCTGATGTGCGCGGGCGTCGTCTTGATCGCCGCGCCGCTCTCCGCGGTGCAGAAGAGCGAACCTTCGCGCGATCAGGCCGCGCTCGCGGAAGATCAGGCGCTGCTGCAAAAACAGCTGCAGCGCTTGCGGCAGACGATGGAAGTCCTCGCCGGCCGGTTCGAAGCCGAAGGCCGCACGCACGCGGCGAAGCTCCTCCGCGATGGGATCGTGCACCTCGATCAGCGCGCCACGGAGCAAGGCGCGAAGACGCTCGAAGAATTGATGTCGGGTTCGCACTCGAGCATCCAAGTCGGCAAGCCCGTGCAAGCGATCGAGACGCAAGAAGCGATCGTCAAAGGCCTGGAGCGGCTCTACGCGATCCTGACCGATCGCCTCGGCCTCGAGGATCTCGAGCGCTCGCTCGCCGAGCTGCGCGAGATCAAAGCCAACCTCGGCGAGCTCGCCGAGAGCGAATCGAAGCTCCGTCAGGCGACGGAGAAGTTGCAGCAGAGTTCGAAGAGCGAGAGTCAGAAGTCGCTGGAAGCAGGCATTCAGTCCGCGCTGCGCGAGCAACGCGCATTGCTCGAGCGCGCCGAACGTGAAGCGCGGGCCTCGAACGTGTTCGATCTGGAAGCGCTCGAGCGCGCGCTCGACGCGCTGATCGAGCGTCAAGCGCGCGATGCACGCGTCCTCG
>JANOFY010000487.1:0-9034 GCA_031413895.1 Planctomycetota bacterium
CTCGCTGAAGCCTCGAGAATTCACCGCTCACCGGGCCGCGCGCCCGGTCGCTGCTGTAGCTCAGTGGTAGAGCACTTCCTTGGTTAGGAAGAGGCCATGGGTTCAAGTCCCATCAGCAGCTCCAGCCACCGCACCGCCTCCCGCACCCTACAACTCCTGACCCGGCGCAGCACGCCGCCCGCCCCCGCGCGGCGCGGACGCTCGCCGTCACTTTCCAACGCACCCCGGGCCGAGGCCCGCCAGACCCAAGACAACGACCATGGCCAAGGAAGTCTTCCAGCGGACCAAGCCGCACGTGAACGTCGGCACGATTGGCCACATCGACCACGGGAAGAGCACGCTGACGGCGGCCCTGGCAGCGCGCTCGGCCCACAAGATGGGAACCAAGGCGAAGAGCTACGCCGAGATCACGAAGGGCGGCACCGTACGGTCGGCCGACAAGACCGTGACCATCGCAGCGTCGCACACCGAGTACGAAACCACGGCGCGCCACTACGCGCACGTCGACTGCCCCGGCCACGCCGACTTCGTGAAGAACATGATCACGGGTGCGGCCCAAATGGACGGCGCGATCCTCGTCGTGTCGGCCGCCGACGGCCCGATGCCGCAGACGCGCGAGCACGTGCTGCTCGCCCGTCAGGTGAACGTGCCGTACATCGTCGTGTTCTTGAACAAGATCGACCTGCTCGACGATCCCGAGCTGATCGACCTCGTCGAGATGGAGATCCGCGATCTCCTCAACAAGTACAAGTTCCCGGGCGACGACACGCCGATCATCCGTGGTCAGTCGAAGGCCGCGCTGGAGTCGGGTGGAGCGGACGAGAAGGCCAACGCTTGCATCGACGAGCTGATGGCCGCGATCGACTCCTACATCCCGACACCCGAGCGCCTCGTCGACAAGCCGTTCCTGATGTGCATCGAGGACGTGTTCTCGATCATGGGGCGCGGCACGGTGGGTACGGGCCGCATCGATCGTGGCCGCATCAAGGTCGGCGAACCGGTCGAGATCGTCGGCCTGCGGGCCGAGTCGATGAAGTCCGTGTGCACCGGCGTCGAGATGTTCCAGAAGACGCTCGACTCCGGTGAAGCGGGCGACAACGTCGGCATCCTGCTGCGCGGTATCGACAAGAAGGATCTCGAGCGCGGGATGGTCGTCGCCAAGCCCGGCACGATCACGCCGCATACGAAGTTCGAGGCCGAGGTGTACGTGCTCTCGAAGGACGAAGGTGGACGCCACACGCCGTTCTTCAGCGGCTACCGTCCGCAGTTCTACTTCCGCACCACGGACGTGACCGGCACGGCCACGCTGCTCGGCGGCGCGGAAATGTGCATGCCCGGTGACAACATCAAGATGGAGATCGAACTCTTGACGCCGGTTGCCATGGACGAACAACTGCGCTTCGCCATTCGCGAAGGTGGCCGGACCGTCGGCGCCGGCGTCGTGACGAAGATCCTGAAGTAGCAAAACTGGCCTGCCGTGCAGCGAGACCGCTGCACGGCAAGCCGAGGCACCAGCGCGATGAAGGTCAAGGAACGCTACGTATTCATGGAGTGCACCGTGTGCTCCAACCGCAACTACACGACGCACAAGCGGCTCAAGGCGACCTACAAGCTCGAGAAGAACAAGTACTGCCGGTTCTGCCGCAAGCACACGTCTCACAAGGAAAAGAAGCTCTAGGAGATCGTGCTGCTGCGGACGTGCGCGGGCGCTGAGTCGCTCGGCGACGCGATCGACGAACCGCAGACGTGGCGCCCTCGGCGCCGCGCCGCAGCCCGAGCGAGAACAATCGAATGGCCTACAAACCGGATCAAGGACGGATTGCACGACTGGTGGCCTATTGGTCGCTGGCGCTCCTCGTCTTGTACGGGTGCACGTCGCTGCACGCCGAGCTGTCGTCGCGTTTCGGCGGCGTGCTCGGTCGGCCGTTCTTCGCGTCGTTCACGAAGGTCCCCGTGCTCGGCTTGAAGCTGAACGGTGCCCTCCTCATCACGATCGTGGTCCTTGCTGCGGCGCTTTACTCTCTCTACCGCTGGCAGCAGACGCAAAAGGTCGCGGAGCTCCTCATCGAGACCGAAGCGGAGCTGCGGAAGGTGACCTGGCCCACGTTTCCGGAGGCTTTCAACTCCTCGATCATCGTCATCGTCTGCGTCTTGTTCTTGATGGGCTTCCTGGCCGGTGCCGATTGGATGCTCGGTCGCTGGAGCACCTTGATATTCGCAGGAGGTGTCGGGTGATGACCATGCGCTGGTACTTCGTCCGCTGCCAATCCGGTCGCGAGGACAGCATCGCGCGCAACGCGCTGACGCGGCTCAAGGTCGCCGGCGTGCAGGACCTGATCCCGCAGATCCTCGTACCGTTCGAGCGCGTCACCGATCTCAAGAACGGCAAGAAGCGCGTCGTCAATCGCAAGCTGTATCCAGGCTACTTGATGGTGCAGGCGGATCTCGAGGATCCCGAAGATCCGCGCGCCGTCAAAGCGCGCAACACGCTGCGCGAGATCGATGGCCTGCGCGAGTTCCTCGGCAGCCGAGGCGAAGCGACGCCGCTCACGGAGTCCGAAGTGTCCGCGATCCTCGCGCGCATGTCCGACTCCGAGATGCGCCCCCAGGTCACGATCGGCCTGCACAAGGGCGACATGGTCAAGATCAAGTCCGGAGCCTTCGACGGGTTCGACGGCACGGTCAGCGAGGTCAACCCGGAGAAGGGCACGGTCAAGGTCGTTGTCACGATCTTCGGACGTCCGACGCCGGTCGAGCTCGAGTACTGGGAGGTCGCGGCGGTCTGACGCCCGGCTGAAACCGAAGGCTCGCGCGACAGAACTACAGGGCAGCGAATCCACTCATGGCAAAAGAAGTCACAGGCAAGATCAAGTTGCAGTGTCCCGCGGGACAGGCCACGCCGGCTCCGCCGGTCGGTCCGGCGCTCGGCTCGCACGGCGTGAACATCGCAGCCTTCGTCAAGCAGTTCAACGACGCGACGCGCGATCAAATGGGACTGATCATCCCGGTCGAGATCACCGTCTACAAAGACCGCTCGTTCGACTTCATCTTGAAGTCGCCGCCTGCGGCCGTGCTGCTGAAGCGCGCGGCGGGTCTGGAAAAGGGCTCCGGAACGGTGGGGACGGAGATCGTGGGCAAGGTCACGCAGGCACAAGTGGAAGAGATCGCGAAGCTGAAGTTGAAGGATCTCAACGCGCGCGACCTGCAGGCCGCGTGCCGGATCATCGCGGGCACCGCGCGTTCGTCCGGGATCAAGGTCGAGGGCTGATCATGGTCAAGCACAGCAAGAGATACCTCCAGGCAGCGGCCAAAGTGGACCGCACGCGCGTGTACGAACCCGTCGCCGCGATCCATCTGCTCAAGAGCCTGCCGCCGGCGAAGTTCGACGAGTCCGTCGAGGTCGTCGTGCGCCTCGGGATCGACCCGAAGAAGACGGACCAACTCGTTCGCGGCGCCGTTTCGCTGCCGAAAGGGCTCGGCCGGAAAGTGCGCGTGATCGTGTTCGCCGAGGGCGACAAGGCGGACGCCGCGCGCGCCGCCGGCGCGGACGAGGTCGGTGCGGCCGAACTCGCCGATCGGATCCAGGGTGGGTGGATGGATTTCGACATCGTCATCACCAGCCCGGACATGATGAAGCACGTCGGAAAACTCGGAAAAGTGCTCGGCCCGCAAGGCAAGATGCCGAGCCCGAAGTCGGGCACGGTGACGACCGACGTCGCTGCGGCAGTCAAAGAATTCAAAGCCGGCAAGGTCGAGTTCCGCACGGATGCGGGCGGCAACGTCCACGCTCCGCTCGGCAAGCGTTCGTTCTCCGCCGAGGACTTGCGCGACAACTTGCACGCGTTCCTCGATCACGTTTCCGCGCTGCGGCCGCCGGCCGTCAAGGGCGACTTCCTGCGCAAGGTCGTGGTCTCGACCACGATGGGACCGGGCGTCCAGATCGCATGGGTGGTGTCGAATGCCTAATCTCGTGAATCGCCTGGTCCTCCAGGAGCTGACGGACGACTTCAAAGAAGCCGACGGGATGCTCGTCGTCTCGTTCGCCGGCCTGACCGTGAAGGAGTCGGAAGGCCTGCGCAATCAGATGGCGCAAAAAGGCGCGAAGTTTCGGATGGTCCGCAACTCGCTCGCGCTGCGCGTCCTGCATGAGCGTGGGCTCAAGCTCGACGGAGCGCATCTGACCGGCAACACAGCGATTGCCTACGGCACGTCCGAAGCCGCCGTGCACGCCGCGAAAGTCCTGACGTCGGCCGACGTGAGGAAGGCTGGCAAGGTCAAGGTCCGTGCTGGCGTCCTGGAAGGAACTCTGCTGACCGCAGCCGATGCTGCCGCGATGGCCGACGTGCCCGATCGCGACACGCTCAACTCGAGGATCCTGGGCTGCATCAGCGGTCCCGCGCGCGGCCTCGCCGTCGTGCTCAGCGCCGTGCCGAGCAGCCTGGTGCGCGTTCTCAAGGCACGCGCCGACAAGCTCGAACCAGCCGCCGGAGAGACGCCGGCCGCCTGAACCATGCGCCCGCCTGCGCGGGCACAGTCCATCCCGGCGACGGATGTCGCGACGCGTTGCGTCGCGGTGCCCGCGCCGGAAACCGAATCAAACCCTGACTCCGCAACTCATTCTCCCAAAGGGGACCACTCATGTCTGAAGAGTCGAACGTCGCGCTCGAACCCGAGCTCCAAGCCATCGTCACGAAGCTCGATGGCCTGACCCTGCTTCAAGCTTCGAAGATCGTGAAGCACCTCGAGGGCCACTGGGGTGTCAGCGCCGCTGCACCCGTCGGCGTCGCGGCCGCCGCGGGTGGTGCCGCAGCAGCTGTCGCCGAAGAGAAGACCTCGTTCGACGTCATCCTCGAGGCGGCCGGCGACAAGAAGATCGGCGTCATCAAGGAAGTGCGCGCGATCACGGGCCTGGGCCTCAAAGAAGCCAAGGACTTGGTCGACGGTGCGCCGAAGACGGTCAAGACCGGCTGCACGAAGGACGAAGCCGAGGCGATGAAGAAGCAGCTCGAAGCCGCGGGCGCCAAGGTCAAGCTGGCCTAGCCGCTTGCCCTTTCCCCGCTTTCTTGCTCTAGAGAGACCACTCGGTGTTGCGTTCTCGCCCGCCGAGTGGGATTTTGTAGCCCTTCACACCCCGACCGGGCCGGCGCCGCCAGCGCCGCTCGAGAGGGCATCGATGCCGCGCCCCCGCACCTTGGGTCGCTCCCTGTCTCGATCGAGCGGGAGCGGGTCAGCGTCGCGGGCGCAGAAGTCGTGCGATTCCTCGGCTCAGCGCCGAGGTGCTATTCGTCCGAGTGTCCGACCGTAATCCGCCGCCGCTCCAACTCCGCGCTCCGATCGCGCGGAGTGCGAGTGCAAAGCTCGACACCCCCACAGATCGGCCGCGATCCACGACCTGCGATCCGGCGTCTGGAGGTTTTTGAGTCACCATGATTGATAACAACGTCCCCGTACGTACGTTCGGCCGTTACCCGGCCATCGTCGATCTGCCCAATCTGGTCGAGATCCAGACCGAGGCGTACCGACGGTTCCTTGCAGCGGATGTGCCGCAGTCGAATCGGGAGCCGCAGGGGCTCGAGCTCCTCCTGCGCGAAGTGTTCCCGATCTACTCGTACGACAAGACGATGTGTCTCGAGTACGTCGGCTACGACCTCGGGCGTCCGCGCTACACGATCGACGAATGCCGCAAGCTGCGGCTGACGTTCGGCTTTCCGTTCAAGGTTCGCTTGCGGCTCATCAAGCCGGAGCCGATCGAGGAAGAGGTGTATCTCGGCGAGATCCCGATCATGGTCGGGGGCGGCGAATTCATCATCAACGGTTCGGAGCGCGTGATCGTCAGCCAGCTCCACCGATCACCGGGCGTCGACTTCTCGTTCGATCAATCGAGTACCTCAGACGCGCGCAAGCTGCACAGCTGCTGGATCATTCCGGAGCGTGGTTCGTGGGTCGAGCTCAACGTCACGAAGAAGGACACGCTCTCCGTCCGCATCGACCAATCCGGCAAGTTCTCCGCCGTCACGCTGCTGCGCGCGCTTTCCGAGACGCTTTCCACCGACCGTGATCTACTGCGCCAGTTCTATCCGACGCAGGTCGTGAAGAAGGGCAAGGCGCAGACGCAGTCAGCGTTCGCCAAGTCGATCACCGACAAGATCGCGGTGGGGGACATCGTCGTCCTGAAGACTGGCGAAGTCCTCGTGCCGTCCGGCATGCCGATTCCCGAGACCGCGGCGCTCGAGATCTCGGGCAGCGATCTCGCCGAAGTCGAGGTCATCGACTCGGACGTCCAAAACCTCGACATGCTCTTGATCAACTCGCTGCACGAGGATCCGACGAAGAGCCACGAGGAAGCGCTGCTCAAGATCTACAGCCGCCTTCGTCCGGGCAACCCGGTTCAACTCGAGAAAGCGCGCGAACTCTTTCACGAGAAGTTCTTCGACGCGCAGCGCTATCGGCTCGGCCGCGTCGGACGCTTCCGGCTCAACCGCAAGTTCAGCCAGACGATCGGCGAGGACGTTCAGGTCCTGCAGCCGGAGGACTTCATCAACTCGATCAAGTACCTCATCGATCTGCGCAACGGCAAAGGCGAGATCGACGACATCGACAACCTCGGCAACCGGCGCGTGCGCACGATCGCCGAGCTCGCCGCCGACGAATTCCGCAAGGGTCTCCTGAAGCTCCGGCGCACGGCGCAGGAGCGCATGAACCTCGAGAACCCGGAGACGGTCTCGCCGCGTACGCTCATCAACTCGAAGACGTTCTCGAGCGCGGTCGACTACTTCTTCGGCCGCAGCGAACTGTCACAGGTCGTCGACCAAGCGAACCCGCTGTCGCAGCTCGCGCACGAGCGGCGTCTCTCCGCGCTCGGCCCGGGCGGACTCAACCGCAAGCGCGCCGGTTTCGACGTGCGCGACGTGCACCTCTCGCACTACGGCCGCTTGTGCCCGATCGAGACGCCGGAAGGCTCGAACATCGGTTTGATCTCGTCGCTGTCGCTGTATTCGCGGCTCGACGAGTACGGATTCCTGACGACGCCGTACCGCAAGGTGAAGGCCGGCAAGCTCACCGACCAGGTCGACTATCTGCGCGCCGACGAAGAGGTCGGTCTCGTGATGGCGCCCGCGGACCTCTCGATCGGTCCGAAGAACGAGATCGTCGGCGAGCGCGTCCTGGCGCGCCGCGACGGTGACAACCTGGAGGTCGCGCCGACCGACGTCGATTACGTCGACGTCTCTCCGGCGCAGATCATCGGCGTGTCCGCTGCGCTCATTCCGTTCCTCGAGCACGACGACGCGAACCGCGCGCTCATGGGCTCGAACATGCAGCGCCAAGCGGTGCCGCTCTTGAAGACCGAAGTGCCGGTCGTGGGCACCGGCATGGAGGGCGTCGTCGCGCGCAACTCGAACATGCCGGTCTTCGCCGAGAAGGCTGGTCAAGTGCGGTACGTGGACTGCCTCACGATCCGCGTCGACGAGCACGAGTATCCGCTGACGAAGTTCCGCGGCCTGAACGAGCGTACGACGCAGAACCACCGCCCCGTCGTCAAGGAAGGCGACCTCGTGAAGGCGGGACAGCTGCTCGCCGACGGCGCTTCGACTCAAGGCGGATCGCTCGCGCTCGGCAAGAACCTCGTCGTCGCGTTCATGCCGTGGGACGGCTTCAACTACGAGGACGCGATCCTGCTCTCCCAGCGGCTCGTCGAGGACGACACGTTCACGTCGATCCACATCGAGGAGTACGAAGTCGAGATCCGCGAGACGAAGCTCGGCAAGGAAGAGTTCACGCGCGACATCCCGAACGTCGGCGAGAAGGCGCTCGCCAACCTCGACGACGCGGGCATCGTGCGGATCGGCACGTTCGTGGACGCCGGCGACATCCTCGTCGGCAAAGTCGCGCCGAAGTCGAAGAGCGAGCTGACTCCGGAAGAGAAGCTCCTGCACGCGATCTTCGGCAAAGCCGGTGTCGACGTGAAGAATGCGTCGCTCACCATGCCGCCGGGCACGCGCGGTGTCGTCATCGACGCGCAAAAGTTCAGCCGCCGCGTCAACCTGACCGACGCCGAGCGCAGCAAGGCGCTCGCGGTCATCCGCGATGCGGAGCGTGACTTCCTACACGCGCTGCGCGACTACACCGCGGCGATGCTGCGCGAAGTCAACACGACGCTCGGCGAGACCGTCACCGACGATCTCACGGGCAAGCCGATCGCGTTCGACGACACGGCCACGTACGACGAGCTACGCCGTGTGCGTCTCTTGTGCCTCGCCGCTGCGGAAGCGGCGGCAGTCAAAGAGAAGCGCGAGAAGTCGCTGGTGGTCATCAACGACTACCAGGCGCGCATCAACAACAAAGAGACCGACAAGAACAAGGTCGTGAACCGCCTGTCGCGCGGCGATGAACTGCCGACCGGCGTGCTCGAGATGGTCAAGGTGTACGTCGCGACGAAGCGCAACCTGTCGGTCGGCGACAAGATGGCCGGTCGTCACGGCAACAAGGGCGTGATCTCGAAGATCGTGCCCATCGAAGACATGCCGTACCTCGAGGACGGCACGCCAGTCGACATCGTGCTCAATCCGCTCGGCGTGCCGAGCCGGATGAACGTCGGACAGATCCTAGAAACACACCTCGGGCTCGCGGCGCGCACGCTCGGCGTCCGTTGCCACACGCCGGCGTTCGACGGCGCGAAGGAAGGCGAGATCGAGGCGATGCTGGTCGAGGCGGGATTGCCTGCGACCGGCAAGTTCAAGCTGCACGACGGCCGCACGGGCCAGCCGTTCGAACAGCTCGTCACGGTCGGCGTGATGTACATGCTCAAACTGCACCACCTCGTCGACGAGAAGGTGCACGCGCGCGCCACGGGTCCCTACAGTTTGATCACGCAGCAACCGCTGGGCGGCAAGGCGCGCTTCGGCGGACAGCGCTTCGGCGAGATGGAAGTGTGGGCGCTCGAAGCGTACGGCGCGGCGGCGATCCTGCAGGAGCTGCTCACCGTGAAGTCCGACGACGTCGACGGCCGCACGAAGATCTACGAGTCGATGGTCAA
>JANOFY010000488.1:0-3338 GCA_031413895.1 Planctomycetota bacterium
CATCCGGGCCATCACGAAATCCAAGACGGCTCGCGCGCCGAGACGGTGGCGCAACCGGTGAAGGTCGACAACGACCTGTTCGTGCGCGACTACACGAAGTGCATGCTCTGCTACAAGTGCGTCGAAGCGTGCGGCACCGACGCGCAGAACACCTTCGCGATCGCGATCGCCGGGCGCGGCTTCGACGCGCGCATCGCGACCGAGCACGAAGCGACCCCGCCCGATTCGGAGTGTGTATTCTGCGGCAATTGCGTGGGCGTGTGCCCGACGGGTGCCTTGATGTTCAAGAGCGAGTACGACCTGCGCGAGTCGGGCAAGTGGGACGAGAAGAAGCAGAAGGTCACCGACACGATCTGCCCCTACTGCGGCGTCGGCTGCGTCCTCTCCCTGCGTGTGCAAGAGAACAAGATCGTCCGAGTGACGTCCCCGAGCGACAGCTCGGTAACCGGCGGACATTTGTGCGTCAAAGGCCGCTTCGGGTTCACGTTCGTCGAGAGCGATCGAGAGCGGCCCGATGAATCGAGTTGAAGTGCGTCCTCAATGGTCGCGCGAGTCGTCGCGCGCCGATCGGCGAAAGCGCTCACCCAGCTCGACGTCGATGATCGAGCTCGGGAGCACGGCCGTGTAGGCCACGAACACTCCCGTCCCGCCGAGGACCGCGCGCGTGTTGCCGACCATGAACGAGTGATGCGATCGAATGCGCCGGAGCATGGAAGCCTCGCAGGGATGGACGGCAACGTCCCAGGGTAGTCGCCGTACCTAGCGCGCGCCCTCGAACACCACGACGCCGTCGATCACCGTCGCCGTGCAGTGCGTCGTGTACTCGAACGGATCGCCGTCGTAGAGCGCGAGGTCGGCGTCCTTGCCGACGTCGAGGCTGCCGAGGCGCTTCTCGAGCCCGAGCACGCGCGCGGCATCGAGCGTGATCGCGCGCAACGCCGCGTCCGCGCCCAGCCCGTGCGCTGCGGCGACGGCGGCCTCGTACAGAACGACGCGCGTCTTCGGCACGTAGCTCTCGTAGCCGCTCTGGAAAGCGAACGGGATGCCGGCATCCAAGAGCTTCCGCGGCGTCGTGCGGCTGGCGTTCTCGAGCTCGCCCACGAAGCGCGCCATCGGTGCGTGCGCGATGACGGGCACGCCGGCGGCCTTCAACTCGTCGAGCACGACGTACGCCTCGGCCGCGCCGTCGAGCACGAGCGCGAAGCCGAACTCGTTCGCGAGACGCAGCGCCGAGGCGATGTCCTGGTGACGTTGCGCGGTGACGAGCAGCGGCGCGCGGCGCTCGAGCACGTCGACGAGCGCCTCCTTGCGCAGATCGCGATCCGGTTGCTTGCTCGCGTCGCCGCCGGTTTGGCTCAGCTTGCGCCGGTACTCCTGTGCGCCGATCAATGCCTCGCGCAGCAACGCGAGCTGCTTGCCCGCGGTGCCGGGCGACTTGCCCTTGCCTTCGTCACGCGAGCCTTCGCCGAGCGTCGCGGCGATCATCGCGCGCGGCACGACCACGGCTTCGTCGAGCGTGTCGCCGCGCGTCTTGGCGATCAGCGTCTGACCGGAGATCAGCGCCTGCGGTCCGTGCCCCGTGTGGATCGTGGTCACGCCGAAGCCGCGCACCCATTCGATGAGCCGTTCACGCGCGTTGTACGCGTCGATCGCACGCAGCTCGGGCTGGATCGGTGTCGTCGAGTCGTGCTGATCCTGATCTTGCGGCTGATTCAGGTAACCGGCGAGCCCGATCACGCAATGCGCGTCGATCAAACCCGGCGTGACGACCTCGGCGTTCAGCGTGCGCGTTGCAACAGGCACCTTCACTTGCGACGCAGGACCGACCGCGACGATCTTGCCGTCCTTGATGAGCACCACGCCGTTCTCGATCACCTTGCCGGAGACCGTGTGCACGCGCTTGCCGAAGACGGCGAGGTCTTGCGCGTCGAGCGGCGCGGCGAGCGCGAGCCCTGCGCACGCGGCGAACACGGCGAACACGGCGAACGCGGCGGCGAGCTTGATCACGCGGGACATCAGCGCACCTCCCCGTCGCCGACGCAGCACAACGCACCGGCGCGCGCGAGCCCAGCGCCCCAGCCGCCCTCGGCCCACAGTCGATCCGCCTCGTTCGCGTAGTCGAACACCTTCTCGCCATCGACCCATGTCTGTTCGACGCGCGTGTAGACGGAGAGCGGATCGCCCGAAAGCACGAGGAAGTCCGCGTCCTTGCCGACCTCCAAGCTGCCGACGCGATCGCCGAGGTCGATCATGCGCGCGGGATTCAGGGTCAACGCCGCCAGCGCCGTCTCGCGTGACAAACCGGCGCGCACGGCGAGACCCGCGCTGCGCAGGAACACGCGCGAGTCGGTGATCCAGTCGTCGGTGTGGAACGCGACCAGCGCAGCGGCGCCGCGCTTCTCGAGCTCCGCAGCCGAGCGCGAGTCGAAGTCCATCGCTTCGAGCTTTCCGCCCGGCGTGTCGATGACGATCAGCGAGCACGGAACGTCCGCGGCGACGATCTCGTCGGCGACCTTCCACGCTTCGCTGACGTGGTGCAGCACGACACGGAAGCCGAACTCCTTCGAAAGCCGCAGCACCGTGACGATGTCATCGTGACGGTGCGTGTGGTGATGCACGATGCGCTTCCCAGCGAGCACCTCGAGCATGGCCTCGTGACCGAGGTCGCGCGCGGGGAGCTTGCTCTCGTCACTCGCGGCAGCGGCGACCTTGCGCTGGTATTCCTGCGCGGCGACGAACGATTCGCGCACCAGCGCCGCCGACTTGCCGCGCGTGCCCGGGAACGGCGCCTCTTGCTGGCTGTTCGTGCCGTTCGCCATCTTCATGCCGCCCATCGGCGCGCCATCGGAGAAGCGGTAGCAGAGTTCCTCGATCGTGCCCGCGTCCTTGTTCTTCAGGTAGATCGTCTGCCCGCTCATCAAGTGTCCGCTGCCGGACATGATGTTGAGCGTCGTGATGCCGCCGGCCTGCGCGCGCTGGAGACCCGCGTCGCGGCAGTTCACCGCGTCGAGCATGCGCACGCCCGGTTGAATGGGCGCGCTCGAGTCCGCGCCCCAGCCGCCGCCGACGTGGCTGTGCGTGTCGACGAGACCGGGCATCAGCACCTTGCCCTTCACGTCGATGACGACCGCACCGGCGGGCAGCGCAACCGAGGCGCGCGGACCGACGGCAAGAATGCGACCGCGCTCGACGACGAGCACGCCGTCGTCGATCGGCGCGGACGAGATAGAGAGGACGCGCGCGCCGACGAATGCATGCGGGCGTTCTTGGGCTAGCGCCGGAGCGGCGCACACGAGCACGAGTAGCCAGGGGGAGAGTTTCATCGCGCGCCAGAGTAG
>JANOFY010000489.1:0-5287 GCA_031413895.1 Planctomycetota bacterium
CTTCGAGACCGTCGATCCGCACGGCAAAAAGCTCACCGTGCGCCGCAACGCGACGCCCGCGTCCGTACGGTTGGAAGTCGAGCGCAGCTTGGAGCGCCTCGGTGTCGAGACGCTCGACCTCGTGCAAGTGCACTGGCCGGATCTCAAGACGCCGATCTCGGACACGATGTGGGCGCTGGTCGAGCTGCGTGCGCAGGGCAAAGTTCGCGAGATCGGCGTTTCGAACTTCACCGTCGCGATGATGAAGGAGGCGCAGCGCGTGCTCGACGAAGTGCCGCTCGCGAGCGATCAGCCGAAGTACAACCTGCTCGCGCGCGAGATCGAGCGCGACATCCTGCCGTGGCTGCGACAGGCGGAGGTGGGGTGCCTTGTCTACTCGCCGCTCGAGCAAGGTCTGCTGACGGGCAAGGTCGACGCAGCGCGCGAGTTCGGTTCAGACGACGGGCGCAACAGGCGCGCGACGTTCACGCCCGAGAATCGCGCGCGCGTCAATGGACTGATCGCGCGGGTCGTGCAACCGATCGCGGACGCGCACGACGCGACGGTGGGGCAGGTCGTGCTCGCGTGGACGGTTGCGCAGCCCGGCATCACGAGTGCGCTCGCTGGAGCGCGAACGGCCGATCAAGTGCGTGAGAACGCGGCGGCGGGCGATCTCGTCCTATCCGGGGACGAGATCGCGCGCATCCGAACCGCGTTCGAGGCACTCAAGCTCGATGTGCCCGGAGGAGCAGGGGCGCGCGCGAGGATCCGCCGACTCGTGAAGCGCCTGATCGGAAAGTGAGCGCGCGAACGACGCCCGCACTGGCCGGCGCCGACCCACCTTCGTGAATTTGGCACGACGACTCGCCTTCGTGGGCTCAGGGCGACGACTCGTCCTCGTGAACTCGACACGACGGCTTCGTGAGCTTGTGGCGACGACTCGCCCTCGTGAGTGTGGAGCGACGACTCGACTTCGTGAACTCAGGGCGACGACTCGCCAGCTCTGGGCGACGAACTCGCCGTCGTGAACTCGGTACGTCACCGTCTGTCAACGCACGTCGACCGCCGCCGTCTTTCCGGCTTCGATCTCGACCACAGCCAGGACCTCGGGTTGTTGCGCTGCCAAGGGTTGCTTGGGGTCGAGTTTCACGATCCGGCCGCTTCCGGCGGAGACGCGTGCGCAGCGAAACGTTCCGTCCGGGCCTGGTGCGATCGGTGCGAGACACTGAGTCGTTCCGCGCTGCCAGTGGTGGAACATGAGCTTCGACGGGTCGGCCATCGCCGCTGACAGCGTCCCCTCGAGCGATCCCGTCTCGAGCTCGAGCGACCATTCCGTGTTGCCCACCTTGATCTGTACGCGATCGAGAATCACGAGCATCTCGCTGGGGTTTCCCATCGGACTCGTGAGCAGCAACCGATACCAACCCGGTTGCGTCACAGAGACCCGGAATTCGCCGGTCGGCTCGAACGCGGACGCTGCGGTGCGGACGCCGTCCTCTTCTTCGAGCCGCGCCTGCCAGCCTTCGGCGCGAGCGCCGTCGATCGCGAGCCGACCTTGCAGCACGCAGGGTTCCTGGCCGCGGTCTTCGATCCACAAATCGATCTTGGCTGCCTGGCCTTCGAGCACTTGGCAATTCCACGGGATCTCGCGCGGAGGCTTCGTTCCATCTCGCGTCATGCCGAAGCGTGCATCGATCTCCTTCTCTACGAAGCCGACCTGCCAACGACCCGGCGTCAAGAGATCGAAAGCGAGCCTTCCGTCGGTTCCGCAGCGTGACGTGCGCGTCCACCCGTCGCCGCGTGACAGGGCGACGACGTGGCCTGCGACATCACGACCCTTCGACGAGTGCACCTGCACCTCCATCGATCCACCGCGTGTCAACTCGATGCTCTCACGTCGCGTCGAACTTGAATCCAGCTCGAACGGGCCGAGCTCCGCACGCGCCCAGCCGGCAGCCGCGACGTGCACGAAGTAGCGACCTGGTGAAGTCACGGGCACGACGAAGCTCCCGTCGTGCGCGCTCATGGCGGATGCTTCGGCAGAGTGCTTGCAGCGCACCGGGAAGCCGTTGAACTCGGTGTGGCGCTTCACTTCGCGGTGAATCGAGACTTCGGCGCCTGGCACCGGGCTGCCGCCGGCGAGCACTGTTCCGGAGAGGCCGGCTGCAGGGCTGAGTCTGATCTCGAGCCTGTTCACCACCGACGCAGGAGAAAGTGGCCCGAGGCTGGCGGGCATCCAACCCGGCGCGAGCACGTCGATCACGAACGCGCGACCAGGAACGCGCACGGCCAAGATTCCATCGGGATGTCGACCGAGCTCGTAGGACGCTAACGAGAGATCGCCCTCGGCGCTGCGTACGGAGGCACTGAAGTCCTCGATGGGATCTCCCTCGAGCGACACGACGACAAGCTCCACCGTCGGCGCCTCGGTCAGCGAGAGCACGAGATCGCGCGTGCCGCGCGCAACGTCTGTCGCCGCCGCTTCGCGCAAGACCCCCTCGGGGTCGAATGCGGTGACCTCGTAGCGATCACGATCGAGCGAAGTGACCGTGAAGCGACCGTTCGCCTCTGCGGCCAACTCCACCGAGTCACCCGAGGAGCGGACGACGATTCGCGCCCAGGGCACGGCGGAGCCATCCGATCGTACGACGCGCCCTGAGATGCTCTTACCGGAGACTCGCTCGGTGAGACGAATGTCTACGCCATCGAGACGCTGTGCCACGCCAAGCTCGAACGGTTTGGTAGCGCCGGCGAGCCATTGCTCGGCGACCGCGACGAGGCGCCGCTTGCCGTGCGGAACGTCTTCGAGCACGAAAGACCCGTCATCGCCGCTGATGGCGCGCGCGCCCTGCGCCGCGAGTTCATCGAGCGACTCAGAGCGTTTCGTATTCCATTCGATTTCCGAGATCGAAGGGCTCAAACACGCGACCTGCGCTCCGCCCACCCCGCGGCCCGACTCATCGAGCACGCGACCCGCGACGGAGCCGGAAGCGACGAGCTTCCATTCCTCGAGCCAGAGTTCAGCGCCGACGTCGACCGTGATCGTCCGGCGATCGCGCGCGAAACCGGCGGCACTGACTTCGAGCACGATCGTCGGCTTGTACGCGAGCTGCTTGCCCGCGAAGTCGAGGGTGAGGTTGATCTCGCCCGACGGACCACTCTCGGCGACGGCGAGGGGTTCGAAACGTAAGGCCTCCAACTGGGCATTCGCGACGGGCGCACCGACCTCGTCGACTACGCGCGCCTTCAGCGTGACTCGAGTGGTGTGTGCTGGATCCGCCTGTGATGCACCCACAGGGATGGAAGGCTTCTCGGCAGGCGCGTGCGACGCAGACGATTCGCCCGCGAGCGGCGCTCTCGTCGACTCATCGATTTCATCGGCTTCGAGCGAGGCCTCGATGTCGTGGGACGTCGCAACCTCCGTCGCGCCCGCGTCCGCAGCAATCGAGGCACTCGATTGATCCCTCCACAGGAACACGCCAAGAAGCAGTAATCCTCCGACGACAAGTGCTGCGAGCCATGTCTTCATTGAGTTGGTTTTCCAAACTGTGGTTCGACGTCTCTCTCGTGAACTCTCGGGCGTAGCCGAGCCGTGATGATGCTCGGGAAAGCTCATCACGGCTGGCTGTGCTCGTCGTGCAGCATGCTAATCATCATGCGCCGGTGGAGATACATTGACAGATCGCTGAACTCGGAAAGCCGAACGGACACGACGCTCCCTTGCACTTGCACCGGAATGGCTGCCGACATTCCACGCTGCACCCGCCTGCTTCACCGAAGATGCACGATGCCGATTCGGCGATGCAGTGGCAGTTTCGAGGCGGCCCCTGCCCGGGCCCATCGCCTCCCTGGCCGCCGAACCAACCCCACGGAGCACCATTCGCGGACGCCGGCGCAACCGCTACGGACAACACGCTCACCACGGCGAACACTCCCAGAGCAACAGTCGGCCGAAACTTCATGAGTCTTTCCTTTCGTAATCCTTCACAAGATGAGATGCCGGCGTTCAGGGACACCCCCGGACGCAGACAGATCTGCCGTCGCAGCACGTTGTAAGAACCACTCCCCGTCGAGCGGGTCCCACACGAAACGCGCGATGAGCCGGGCAGCGAGCCCGTGCTGCGTTTCGAAATCGATCGCGAGATCCATCCACATGAGTTCGTTCGCTTCGTTCGTCGCGTCTTCGGGCGCCCGTCTGTGTGGAATGACCAAGTGATGCGCGATGTGGTTTCCGGAATTCTCGATGCGAAACGTGTCGAAGGACTGGTTCCAGGACTCGGCGACGAAAGTGTCGCGCGTCAGTCGGATCCGTGTGGTCTCAGGGACGAAGCGCGCGACCGGTGGCGCTTCGTAGTAGGCCGCCCAGTACACGGCCAACGCTCCGACCCAATCCTGCGGGACCTCCACGCGGCCATTCAGTTCGAGTACGTACTCACGGATTCGCTCGACGTCGGCGTTTCTCGTGCGCGCAGCGAAGTCGAGATCGCGCCCGTGCCATTTCAAGAACGATCCAAAGTCGGCCTGCTCGTACGTGTGGAGCACGAGCGCGAGCATCGCGACGATCGAATCGAAGTGTTGGGTGTCGAGCTCGTCGACAGGCGGTGAGACATCGCCTTGCACGAGGCACGCCACGGCGTAGCTCTCGTACGCGACCGGGACCAACTTCGCGGGATCGCTCCGAATCGACGGCCGATCGGGGGCCCGCAGCAGAAAGGCGGAAACGAGAGCCGCGAGCACGCACGTGAGCGCGAGCCAGGGCGCCGCTGCACGTACCGACCGCTTAATGGTTCGCGACCGGCGCTCTGGGGTTCGCGACCGGCGCGTCGGGGGCGGGGAGCCGAGCGTGAAGACATGCACCACGCGCGAGTCCTGCGACATGCACGCTTCCGCGTCAGGATCTGGTGTTCGCATCGCAATCGCTCCGCCCAGTGGACCGTGGAACACGAGCGCCGTTTCAGGTGACACGCGAGAAACCGCGCGAGAGGCGAGCGGAGGCGCTCTACCCAGGGCTCGATGACTGCGCCGGCCGGCATTCCACCGGCTGGGTCACCGGCAAAAGCCCCAGTCGTAGGTGCGACTCCCGCTCAGACGAAGAACACGAACGTCACTCCGACGAACAGCGGCACCAGAATGCACACCGACCACGCCATGTATCCGAGGAACGTCGGCATCTTGACCCCGTCCTCCTGCGCGATCGCCTTCACCATGAAGTTCGGTCCGTTGCCGATGTACGTCATCGCGCCCATGAACACGGCGCCACACGAAATCGCGGCGAGGATCGCAGCGTCACCCAGCGCTGCCGCGAGGA
>JANOFY010000490.1:0-22418 GCA_031413895.1 Planctomycetota bacterium
CGTGCTCGCCGCGAGCGCCGCGGGCCTCGGCAGCGCAGCTGTCGCGATCTTCGTTCAGTGGCCGGTGCCACGCGTCCACGACGAGTTCAGCTACCTGATGGCGGCGGACACGTTCGCGCACGGACGATTTGCGAACCCCACGCATCCGATGTGGCGTCACCTCGAGACCTTCCACGTCTTCTTCACGCCGGTCTACGCATCGAAGTATCCGCCCGGACAAGGTCTCACACTCGCGTTCGGCCAAGTCGTGTTCGGAGAGCCCGCGGTCAGCCTGTGGATCTCCGCGGCGATCCTCTGCGGAGCTCTCGCGTGGATGTTCCAAGCGTGGCTCGCACCGCGCTGGGCCGCGCTTGCGGCGTTGATCGCGGTCGCACAGTTTGGGATCGGGAACTATTGGACGCAGAGCTACTGGGGCGGCGCGCTGGCTGCGACAGGCGGCGCGCTGGCGTTCGGAGCGTTGCCGAGGATTCTGCGCGAGCAGCGCGTGCGCGACGCTTTGCTGCTCGGAGTCGGCCTCGCCCTGCTCGCGAACAGCCGGCCGTTCGAAGGCGTGGTGGCGTCGCTGCCGATCGCAGTGATCCTGCTCGTGCACTGCTGCCGGCTGAGCGCACGTCGACACCTGACCGCGCTCGCGTCGACTGCGATTCCGATCGTGTGCGTGCTCGGCGCGTGCGTCCTCTGGGTCGCCCACTACAACCGTTCGATCACGGGCTTCGCGTCGCTCGTGCCGTACTGGATCCACGACCGGCTGTACACGATGGCGCCGCCGTTCCTGTGGATGCCGCTCGCGCCGGAACCGCATTACAACCACGCGGTGATCCGCGAGTACTGGACCGGTTTCGGACTCGAGGAGTACACGCGGCAAATGGACCTGTCGCGACTCGGCGAGTCGCTCGTGGCGAAGGTGCTGGTGTTCTGGCGGTTCTACGTGGGCGTTCTCTGGACCGCGCCATTCGTCGCGGTCCTCTTCGCCCTGCGCACTCCGTGGATCCGTCTCGCGGCCGCGACCACGGCCTGGTTCTTCCTCGTCTTATTGAGCGAGACGTACACGCTCGCGCACTACGCCGCACCGATCGCCGGTCTCCTCCTCGTCTTGATCGTGGCCGGGCTGCGCCGGATGACGCTTCTCCGACTCCGAGGCCAGGCCGTCGGTCGCGCAGCCGTCGTTTGCTTGTGCCTCGCAAGCCTCGGATCGCTTGCCGGACAAATCGCCACGCGCAAGCGCCCTCACGATGCTTGGGACCAGGTGCGAGCGCGCATTCACGCGGGTCTCGCCGCGGACGCACAGCCGGACCTCGTGATCGTTCGCTACGGGCCGAAGCACGACGCGGACGACGAGTGGGTCTTCAACGCGGCGGACATCGATGCGTCCCCCGTCGTGTGGGCGCGCGACATGTCCGGTGACGAGAATCGCGAGCTGCTCGACTACTTCCGCGGCCGTCGGGCCTGGCTGCTCGAAGTCGACATGGGCGAAGCCGTGCCGAAGCTCGTTCCGTACTCGCTCTAGCCGCGAGGCGCGCTACGCGTTCATGCGCTCGATGATGTCCACGCCCTGCCACGTGCCGGCGCCGTCGTAGCGAACCGGCGACGAGCTCTTCGAGAGCTTGGTGACGACGTCGAGCGACATCTCGATGCACTCGTTCATGTTGCAGTAGCGGAAGAGACCTTGCCGTCCGATGGTGACGAGGTTCTTGACCTCCGTCAGCGCATCGACGAGCGCGTTGGCCTTCTCTTGGTAGTGCATCACCTGCACGGGGTACGCGTTGCGCACGCGCACGACGTCGTACCCGAGCACGTCGCTCGGGCGGATGAGCTCGAGCTCGACCATGCGGCGGATGCACGTCTCCGCGATCTCGTTGTCACGTCGCTCCCAGATGCCGTCGCCCGGGTTCGACGCCACTTCGAGCGTCATTCCGGTTTGACCCGGCGGAGTCATCTCAGCTTTGAAGTGCACGAACTCGGTCGTGCGCTGGAACGGGATGTCGAGGTCGGGGTAGTACGTCCAGTGGTTGTCCAGCACCTGCGGCTTGTTCACGCGCAGGAACACGAACACCATCCCGCGGAACGGCAGGCTGTGCTCGAGCACCAGGCGTTTGCCGCTTTCCCCGAGCGCGATCTGAAGCAGATGTGGCAACGGGATCGTCGAGATCACGTTGGAAAAGCCCGTCGCAGAGCGCCCGTTCTCGAAACCCAGCGACTCGATGGCCTCGTCCGAGCGCGTCATCGAAACGAGGCGGCGGCCGAACTCGAATCGTCCGCCGAGCTCCTCGATGCGCCGGCGAAGGTGCGCTTGCAATGAGCCGATGCCGTGGCGCACGTAGTAGAACGAGCGCCGGTACTCGCTGTGGATGTGCTGCAGATCCTCGGCGCCGAGGAAGTGGTAGCCAGCCGTCTTCTTGATGAGATCCCAGGCCGAGTCGACGGTGATCCGCGACGTCGCGGTGCGCGGGTCGAGGAGCTTCGGGTCGATGCCCCACACCTTGCGCGTGTAAGGCCCGAAGTAGAGCTCGTACAGCGTCTTGCCGAAGCGCGAGTGCGTCCAACTCTCGAACGAGTCCTCGATCGGTCGCTTGACCACGTTGCGCAATCGCGACCAGGCGACCTCCATCATCGCTCGTGCGCAGAGTCGCGGATCGACGTTGCGCAAGACGTCCGCGAACTCGAACGGGTAGCGCAGGTACTGACCGTTGAAGTGCTGAGCGGTGCGCTTCTGTACGACGAGCAAATCGTCGCCGCACACTTCCGAGAGCAGCGCGATCAACTCGGGATTCGCGGTGCAGAACTCGTGCGGACCGAAGTCGAACGTGAAGCCGTTCGAGCGGAAGGAGCCCGCGAGCCCGCCCTCGTTGCCGGTCGCTTCGAAGATCGTGACGGGTACGCCACGCTTCAGGAGCAGGTACGCCGCGGAGAGACCCGTGACCCCTCCGCCGATCACCGCGACGTTCAAGGTCGCGCTCCCGTGCGGGACTGGAGCGCGGAGCATGCGCACGAATTGGCCGACATCACTTGGTGTTCTTCCCGGGTGCTAGGCGCGGCGGAGACTGGCAGGACAACACGGAACTGCGGGACACGTGTCGAGCCCGATCGCGTCCGATCGCGCCCGGCGCAGATGCAAGATGGTATCGGCCCGGGCTCTGAAAGCTCTTGAGACGGGATCACGCGGATCTCCGTTCCCGCCCAGAAGGGCCGGCGTCAGGCCACCCGCGCAAGTCGCGCCGGTGCCGCGGCATGCGGTTCGCGCAGCGCAGGCGGTCCTTCGACGAAGAGCTGCGCCAGTTTCTTCGCTTCCGCGAGCGCGTCGTGCTGCACCGCCACTTTCTGTGCGCCGCGTCGTCCCATCGACTGCAGATGCTCCGGTGACGCCGTCAGCGCCTCGCGCATCGCCTCGACGAGCTCGTCGAGCGCTCCGGCCGGCACGAGCCACCCATTCTCGCGCGGAACGACGAGCTCCGGAATGCCCGCGATGTACGTGCTGATCACCGGACGCTCGAGCGCGAAGGCCTCCATGATCGCAACCGGCAGTCCCTCGGAGAAGCTCGGCAGCACGAGCGCGCGCGCGCCGAGGAGCTCCGCCTTCACGTCGTCGGCGTCCATCCAACCACGCAAGTGAACGTGCTCGCCGAGGCCCAAGCGAGCGATCGCCGCCTCGATCCCCGGCCGGCCCGTGCCGTCGCCGATGAGCACGAGCTCGCAGCTCACGCCTTGCTGAACGAGCTCGTGCACGGCTAGCAGCAGGATGAGATGGCCCTTCTCCTTGCTGAATCGAGCGACGCACACGAGCCGCTGGGTGGCCGGCACCCGGGTCGGCGGCGAGCGCAGGAACGCGTCGTCGATGCCGCACCGCACGAGCTGGATCTTCGCTGCCTGTTCGAGCGAGCACGAGCGCGAGAGCTGCGACAGTCCGTGATAGCTGACCGCGATCACGAAGCGCGCCGACTCGATCTTGCGCCGCATCGAGAGCGTCTGCGGCGAGTCGCCGTCCAGGCCGTGCACCGTGAAGCTGAACGGCGGGCCTCCGAGAGCGCGCGCGAGCACGGCAACCGTCGGCGGGTTCGTGCCGAAGTGCACGTGCAGGTGCTCCACTCGACTGCTGCGCATCCAGCGCAGCAGGACGCACGCCTCCGCCAGGTACGCCATGTGGCGCAACCATCCGCGCTCCGAATGCCAACTCATCGCCGACGCGATCCACAGCGCACGAAACCACGCCGCGGGCTGCGTCAACGCCGTGATCGCGAGTGCCGCGCACAGTGCGACGACGCCCCCGCGCAGGATGACGCGCGTCCGAGCCGCTTCGGCTACGTCCGCTTCGTGGACGAGCGTTTCGCCGGAGTCTCGGATCGAGTAGCGCTCCACTTCGAAGCCCAGCGATTCGAGCGCGAGGATCTCGCGCCGGATGAAGCTGTGGCTCGTCTTCGGGTACTGGTTCGTGAGGTAGGCGATCTTCATCGGGGATCGGCGTGTGTCAGGCGCGCAGGCCTTGGTGCAGCCCGCAGAACTCGGAACGGAACGCAGTCAGGTCGCAGCGATCGCCAGTGATTCCGCTGTTTTCGGGCGTGATGTCCATGCGCCGCAGTCGCAGGGGGTCGGTGCTCGGCATGTTGATGCCGGCTTCGACGGTGCACGCGTAGCGGTAGCCGGCGCGCTTCACGGCATCGACGACGCGCTCGGAGTGATCGCCGTTGGGGTAGCAGAACCCGGCGGGAGTGCGTCCGATCCACGTCGAAAGCGACTGCATCGATTGCGCGAGCTCCAGATCGAGCTCCGCGTCGGCGAGCTGCGGGAGCAGCGGATGATGGACGGTGTGCGAGCCGATCTCGTGCCCACGCCGCGCGAGCTCGGCGACGTGCTCGGGCGTCATCGCGTCGAAGCGTCCGCGTACATCGACGGGTCCGACGTCTGCGCCGACATCTTCGAGAAATGCGCCGCGAGTACGAGGCGTGAGTGTCTTCAAGACTTCCATCCACTCGGGGACGTTCACGCTGCGCTCGCGCAAGCGCTCGGCATCCGAAGCATCGAAGTGGGAACGCGCGGCGCGCGAGAGCGCGTTCGAAGGCGCACGCGACAGGAGCTCGATCGCGAGGTCGAACCACAACGGCGCGCCCGTCTCCACGAACCCCGTCGTGACGAAGAACGTGGCTCGGACACCGGCGGCTTCGAGAATCGGCGCGGCGGTTTCGTAGTTGTCGCGATAGCCGTCGTCGAAGGTGATCGAAACGCGCGGGCGTGCGCCCGGCGAGCTCACCTCGGAACGGCCCGCGAGCTCGCACACGGGCAAGACTTCGCAGTGGCGCGCGAGGAATTCGACCTGCTCGCGAAACGCGCCGATCGGCATCGCGAGCGTGGGCAGCGGGTAGCTCCGGCACACGGCGTCCGGGAGCACACGGTGGTACATCAATATCGTGTGGCCGCGCGTTGCACGCCGCTCGAGCCAACGCAGGATCCCGGTCCAACGCGCGGCGTGATCGATGCCCGAGCGGAGTCGATGCTTGAATCGACGCGCGGGCACGAGAGTCGGCTTCGGCAACATGGCGGGTCGCGCGCGTGGCGCGGGGTGTCCCTACATCGACACGACGCCGGCCGGGACTGTGGCGCGGGCTAACGGCGCAGCACTTCGCCGCGCGCGTACGCCGCCGCCCGACGCCGGCTCTCGGCCGCATTCGACGAGTCGCCGTGGGCTTCGTGCGCGACAGCGGCCTGCTCGGACGTTCGCTGCGCATTTGCGGCCCGTCCCACCTCGGCTTGCGCGGCGGCCAACGTGTCCAGCACCAGCGGGTCCTGGAAGCGCGTCCCCTGTGCGGCACGTTCGGCGAGCACCAAGGCCTCGCTGCCGGCGCGCACCTGGTCGTCGCGCGAGGTCGCGAGCAGCAGGGCCAGCATGTTCAGCGACGACCAGTCCGCCGGATTCTCGCGTACGCTCTCGCGCAACCACGCGACCGCCGCGACGTGCTCACCGCGCCCGCGCAGGCAAGTCGCGACGCCGAGGCGCGCGCGCACGTCGCCCGGCCGCGCCGCCAGCAGCGCGCGGAACTGCGCCTCGGCATCGGTGTAGCGCGCGAAACCGAGGTACATCTGCGCCAGGCCCAGGCGCGCGGGTGCGGAGCGGCCGTCGACCGCGACCGCGTTTTCGTACGTCTCCAGCGCGACGTCGATCCGGCCCGTGCGCTCGTACACGGCGCCGAGCGTCGTGAGCGCGCGCACGTTACCCGGAGCGATCCGGAGCGCCTCCAGCGCCGAACGCTCGCTGCGTTCGAGCTCGCCGCTTTCCAGCTCGGCGCGCGCCAAGAGCTCGTGTGCGTCCACCCACTGCGGTCGGATCTCGATGGCGCGCTCGTAGTGCTCCGCGGCGCCGGCGTGATCGCCGCGCACGCGCAACACTTCCGCCAGCCCGAGGTGAGCCGCGTAGCTGTCGGGACTGCGCTCGAGAGCGCGCGACCAGAGTGCGTGCCCGTCCTTGAAAACCGGAATCTGCCGCTGCAACTGCCAGGCGAGCAGCGACGCCACGATGCCCATGAAAACGAGGGTCGCCGGCCGAGCACGCGGCGCGCGTTCGAGCACGCCCGAGAGCGCCAGTCCCGCCGCGACCGACAGGCCGACGAGAGGCACGTAGAGAAAGTGATCCGACACGTGCGTGATCGCGAAGTTCCCGAACGGGATGATCCCGAGCGTCGGTGCGAGCGGCGCCAAGAACAGCGCGGCCGACAACCACAGACGCGGATCGATGCGGCGCCAGCACGCGAGCCCGGCGAGAAGCGCCACCGACCACGCGGCGAGCGGGAGCCACCACACGAGCGCGGTCACGCTCGGGCGCCACAGCGGATAGAGGGGTGCCAGCGACAGCGGCAGCAGTGATTGCCGCAAGTAGAACCACGGCGCGAGCGCGGCGATCTGGACGCGCTCCCAGAGATCCGGAACCCAGTCGCGAAGCGTTGGATCGACGAAGCGCTGCTCGAAGACGAACGTGACCGCGAGTGCGCCGATCCCGAGCAACGCGTGCGGCAACACGCGGCGCGTGGCGGAGACGGGGCGCTCGCGGAGCACGCACACATCGAGCGCCCACAGCACGCCTACGACTCCGACGATCTGTGTCTTCGACAGGAGCGCGAGCAGGTAGAGCAGAACGGAAGCGGCGTACGCACCTTCGCTCGACGTCCGCCGAAAGCGGATCCAGGCCAAGAGGCAGCTCACCGCGAACGCGCACGACAAGAGGTTCTTTCGCTCGGCAATCCAGGCCACCGACATGGCGTGCGTGGGATGCACGGCGAAGAGGAGCGCAGCGATCCACGCGGCGAGCGGCGTCACTTTCAGACCGCGCAGGAGACACAGCACGAGCACGGCGTTCACTGCGTGGATCACGACGTTCGTGACGAGGTACGCGGCCGGCTCCGCGCCGAAGATCTGGTACTCGATCCAGTGCGACGTGAACGTGAGTGGGTAGTACTGCTCGCTTTCGAGGCTCGTCCAGAGCTTCCCCAGCCCCTCCACGCCGCGCATCAGCGGGTTCGTCGCGATGTACAGCGTGTCGTCCCAGCCCGTGAACCCGTTGTCGACCGCGCGCGCGAACGCGAGCACGGTGATCAGCGCCAGCGCGACGGCAGGGAGTCTCGCTTTCCACGCGTCTACACCCGCCGTGACGGACCGCGAGGCGTCGTGCGTGTGTCGCCGCCCGCGCATCAGCGCGCACTCTCGCGACCGCTGGACTCGTGCGCCTTCCGAGTGTCGCTCCCACCGCGACGGATGCTGCGCCGCAGCGCAAAGAGCTCTCGGAATGCGCGCGCGATGACACGCGGATGTGCGCCGGTCGGTCGACCCGCTACGCGCGGCCTGTGACCGACGGCGATCTGGTGCACGCGTAGGCCCCGATTCTTCGCGCGCGCCACCAGCTCCGCCGAGATCAACGCGCCGGTGCTCGAGAGCTCGATCCGTTCCAGGAACTCGCGCGGAAAGATCTTGAAGGCGCAGTCGGCATCCCGCAAATCGAGACCGAACGTCCAATTCACGACCTGGGTCCACGCGTGCCCCATCCAGCGCCGCGTGAACGGATCCTGACGCGCACGGCGGTATCCGACCACCACGTCGCACGTGGCGAGCGCCGCCGGCACCTGGCGCAAGTCGTCGAGGGTGAGCTGCCCGTCGCCGTCGGTGTAGAAGACCCACCGCCCGCGCGCCACTGCGAACCCACTGCGCAGCGCGGCGCCGTACCCGCGATTGTGCGGGTGACGAACCACGCGGACGCGCGGATCCGCGCGCGCCAGCGCTTCCGCGAGCGTCGCGGTCGAGTCGCTGCTGCCGTCATCGACCACGATCACCTCGACGTCCTGGGCAACGTCGCATCCGCGCGCGAGCGCCTCGCCGACCACGCGGACGACGTTCCCCGCTTCGTTGCGGCAGGGAAGCACGATGCTCAGGGAGGAAGGCTCCCCGGGGGCCGTCGGGAGTTCGTGGGCGCTCATCCAGGCGACACCGGTCGTCGCGCGCGACTTCGCAGCGCGGGTCGCGCACGCTAAGCGGGCCGCGTCCTGAAATGAAGGGCGGCGCAGCGGGACGTCGCGCGAACCGGCGAGCTTCGGCCTCCATACAAGGTTGCAAACACATGGCCGGGGCGCACGGAGCCCCGCACCCAAGGCGAGCCTGGGCTGGAAGCGCTTGCCGACCCGGGTGGATTTCGCGTTGTAGAGTTAGCGTGCAATGACTCCTGCCCCTGGCGTCAGCCCTGGGCAATGTTCATTGCGCGATCCTTGTATGTCCTTCACCCCTTGCGTCCCGCTGCAAAAGCGGGATAATGCGACTTTGTAATCGAGGCATTCCCCAGCCGACAACTCCGCGGATCGAGCCGCCTCCCTGTGGGGCTGCGTTTGACATCCGTCACACAGCTCCTAGGGAGCCCGCCTGGTACCCCCATGCCTTCCCAATACCCCTGAGAAAGCACCATGAGATTCACCCATATCGCTCTGTTCAGTCTGACGACCGTGGCGGGCCTGGGGTTGTCCCCGGCGGCGCAAGCCAACGACACGGATCCGGCCAGCCTCCTCCTCTTCCATGAATTCGACAACCGCTCGGGTCTCCTGACACTCGTCACCGTGACCAACACGAACGACGACGACGCGGTCGAAGGCGGCAACGGCCTCCAAAACGGCACGATCGACGTCGAGTTCGTTTACCGCGGGCGCGTAGCGAACTGCTACAACGGCGGCGGAAACACTGCGGAGTACGACCCCTCCTGCCTCATCGAGTGCACGGAGTTCAACCGCACCCGTCGCCTGACCCCGAACGACACGCTGACCGTCATCACGCGCGTCGACAACCCCGAAGCGGTCCAGGGCTACCTGTACGTTTTCGCCAAGGGCCTGGGCTCGAACAGCGCGGTCAAGTTTGACCACCTGATCGGCAACTCGCTCGTCATCGACGGCCTGCTCGTCTTCGAGCACGCGGTCAACGCGATCGCGTACAAGGCTGGCGAAGGCCTCGCGGAAGGCGACGACACGGACCTCGATGGCGACGGTCTGCGCGATCTCAACGGTAACGAGTACGAGACGACGTCCGACCAATTGCTCATCCCGCGCTTCTTCGGTCAGAACATCGTCTTCAAGAGCGACCTCGTCCTCATCAACCTGACGGGCGGCGTCGAGTTCGACGCCACGGTCTTCTTCCTCATCTACAACGACAACGAAGAAGTCTTCTCGGCCGAGTACCGCTTCCGCTGCTGGGAGCGCGTCGCCCTGCGCCGCATCTCGAGCGTGTTCGACAGCAGCTTCTTGCTCAACCAAACCAACGACAACCCCCAGGAGATCCTGGGCGCTTCCGGTGTCGCGACGGGTTGGATGCGGCTGGATGGCAAGATCGCGACCTCGCAGTCGGCCGCGATTCTGGACCCGGCGATCGAAGCCCTCCTGATCGAGCGCGTGCGCTTCCACCAGAGCGCCACGTTGCCTTGGACGCTCGGCGAACAAGACAACGGCGACCTGCTCGCCGACGGTCCGTTCGGCGACGCCGGCGACGGCGAGTGATCTGAATCTTGCGGCCGCCCGTCGGGAAACCCGGCCGGCGACTCGCGGATCGTTGCCAGGGCCGGCAGGTGAAAACCCTGCCGGCCCTGGCTGCTTTCATCGCCGGCCAACGCGCAACCGCAGTCAAACGCGCAACCGGGGTCCGTGCACATGCGGTCCGTGCAGCGCGCAGAACGCACACGGTCCGCGCGTCGAGTTAAGGCCGCGGTGTCGACACAGTCCGCGGAAACCCCAGCTCACTTCGCGCGGAACGGCTGCTTCGAGCGATAGAGCGCCGCTCGTCCCGCGATCGCCTGCGCGAGGTCGACGCGCTGCCGCGCCTGCGCCTGTTCGATCGCTTCGTCCGCCGTCTTCACGGCGTCGTCGAATCGACCCGCCTCGGCATACGCGGCGGCGAGCGTATCGAGGATGTCCGCGTCGCGCGGAACGCCGGCGGCGAGGAGCTCCTCGCACAGCGCTACCGCGCGCGCTCCGTCGCGCACCGACTCCGACGGGCTCGTGGCGAACTCCCAGGCCGCGAACACGCGCAGCCCGGCGTCCTGCTGCGCGAGCCCGTCTTCGAGCACGGTCTCGAGCTCGTCGCTGTGACCTGCCTGACGCAAGAGGCTCGCGAGGCCGATTCGATAGTCCGGCTTCAGCGGTTTCTTCTCGACGAGCAAGCGCGCGTGCACGAGCGCTTCGTCGACACGACCGAGCTTCACCAGGCACGTGACGAAGTTCGTGTGCGTGAGCAGGATCTCAGGCTTCAGCTCGAGCACCTTCATGAACTGGTCGAGCGCTTCCTGATAGCGCTCTTCTTTCTGGAGCGCGTTGCCGAGCGCGACGTGCGCCGGATGGTAGTTCGGGTCGAGCTTGATCGCGGCGTTTGCTTGCGCCTTTGCTTCCTCGAGGCGTCCCACCTGCATGAGCGCCGTGGAGAGCTCCGTACGGAAGCCGAGCCCATTCGGATATTCGGCGACCACCTCTTGCAGAGGCTCGATCATGTCCGCGAAGCGCCCGCGTTGGCCGAGCCCGATCGCGTTGTGGAACTTCTCGATGAGCTCGAGCTTGTCGCGCGGGTTGATCCGCGCCGCCTCGGGATCGGCCTCCGCGTCGGTGTCCGCGTCGCCGACGTAACCGAGGGCCGCAGCTCGCGCCAGGACCTCCGGATCCACCGGCGTCGTCGTGAGCGCCTGCGCCGACAAAGAGTCGCGCAGTTTCGTCAGCTCCGTCGACATCGCCTTGGCGCGCGACCCGTCTTCACCGGCAAGGTTCTTCTCTTCGCGCGGATCGCGCTCACGTTCGTAGAGCTCCGGCCCGGGTGACTCGATGTACTTCCAGGTCGCGCTGGAGAGGCTGTACATCCCGCTCCAACCGAAGTTGAGCTTGCAATACTCGCTCTCGCCGTAGATCGAGCGAGGCTCGAGGGATTCCCCGCGCATCGCGCGCACGAGGCTCCGACCGCGAACTCCGCGCGGAACCTCGAAGCCCATGACCTCGCACACCGTCGGGAACACGTCGATCAGCGAGACCACGTCGTTCGCGACGCGGCTGCCGGAGAACTTCGCCGGTTGAGACATGATGAGCGGCACGTGCATCGTCGAGTCGTACAAAAGTACGCCGTGCGTCTTCTCGCCATGTTCGCCGAGCCCTTCGCCGTGATCCGCGGCCGCGATGACGAGCGTCGTCGACAAGAGATCGCGCGCGTCGAGCCAGCTGAGCAGCCGACCGATCTGTGCGTCCATGTAGGCGATCTCGCCGTCGTACGGGTGCTCGAGTCGATCCTTGTATGGAGCCGGCGGCTCGTAGCCCGCGTGAGGATCGAAGAAGTGCGCCCAGCAAAAGAACGGCCGATCGGGTGCGGATTCGAGCCAGGCGATCGCAGACTCCGCGACGCGCGCGCCGATTCGCGACTGCGCGATGACCGCCTGGGTCGCACCCGGTCCCAGATCGTCGTCGTACACATCGAACGCGCGCGAGAGGCCGTAGCTCGAATCGAGCACCGCCGCCGACACGAAGGCACCCGTGCGATAGCCGCGCGCAGCGAACGCGTCGGTCATCGTCGGCAGATCGGCCGGCAGGCCGGTCGTCGCGTTCACGCGAATGCCGTGCTCCGGCGGATAGACGCCGGTGAAGAGGCTCGTGTGCGAAGGCAGCGTGTACGGCACGGCCGAGTACGCGCGCGCGAAACGCACGCCGTTCTTGGCCAGCCGGTCGAGATTGGGTGTCTCGGCCTTCGCGTAGCCGTACGCACCGATGCGGTCGGCGCGCGTCGTATCCATCGTGATCAGGAGGAAACTCGGCGGCGCCGGCGCGCTGGGTGTCGCAATGGATGCAGTCGGCCTTCCGTCGGGCGAGCGCGGCGCGCTCGGTGCGTTCGACGGGGATACGTCGCTCTCGCCCGAGCACGCACTCAGCACGGCGAAAAGCAGCACAAATGAGCAGCGTCGGTTCATCGTGAGCATCGCGGACGGAGGTTCACGTCCCCTGGGGGTAGATCGGGAACGCCGTCGCGACCTCGGCGACTTCGGCGCGCACTCGACGCGCGGTGGCCTCGTCGCCGCGTTTCGCGAGCACGTCGGCGATCCAACCCGCCAGCCGCCGCATGTGCTCGCGCGAGAGTCCGCGCGTCGTCACCGCGGCCGTGCCCAAACGGATGCCCGAGGCTTCCATCGGCGGCCGCGGATCGAACGGAATCAGGTTCTTGTTGCAGGTGAGGTCGACGCGGTGGAGCACGTCTTCGGCTTCCTTGCCCGAGAGCTGCATCGGGCCGACGTCGACGAGCATCAGGTGGTTGTCGGTACCGCCCGAGACGATGCGCAGCCCGCGCTCGGAGAGCCCGTCGGCCAAGACGCGCGCGTTCTCGATCACGGCCTTCTGGTACTGAGCGAAGGACGGCTCCGAGGCTTCGCGGAACGCGATCGCCTTCGCCGCGATCACGTGCATCAACGGTCCGCCCTGCCCGCCGGGGAAGATCGCGCTGTTGATCCCTTTGATGTGCTCGGCTCCGCACACGATCAGCCCGCCGCGCGGGCCGCGCAACGTCTTGTGCGTCGTCATCGTCACGACGTCGGCGTGTCCGACGGGAGACGGATGGAGCTTCGCCGCGACGAGCCCCGCGATGTGGGCCATGTCGACGAGCAGGAACGCGCCGACCTCGCGCGCGATCGCGGCGAAGGCCGCGAAATCCAGCGTGCGTGAGTACGCGGATGCGCCGGCGAGCAGCAGCTTGGGTCGGACGCTGCGCGCGAGATCGCGCACTTGGTCCATGTCGATGCGCTCAGTCTTCTTGTCGACTCCGTACGAATGGATCTCGTAGAAGACGCCCGAGAAGTTTTTCGGGTGACCGTGGCTCAAATGGCCGCCGTGGTCGAGCGACATCGCCAGCACTTTGTCGCGCGGCGCGCACAGCGTCATCAATGCGGCGATGTTGGCTTGCGTTCCGCTGTGCGGCTGGACGTTGGCGTGCGTGGCGCCGAAGAGTGACTTCGCCCGGTCGCGCGCGAGGTCCTCGACCACGTCGACGTGCTCGCACCCGCCGTAGTAGCGCCGTCCCGGATAGCCCTCCGCGTACTTGTTCGTGAGCACCGTGCCCATCGCGGCGATCACCTCCGCCGAGGCGTGGTTCTCCGAGGCGATCAACTCGAGCTGTTTTTCCTGTCGCGCGCGCTCCGCATCGATCGCGGACCACACGGCAATATCGGTGCGAGGTGCGCTCGCGCGCTGAGTTTCGAGCTTCATGTCGCCCGGCGGTCTAACCGCCGCCTTGTGCGTTCGAGGATTCGACCTTCACGTCGTCGACGTACGGGCCCGACTGCTCCGCGTCGAGCGTCCCGTCGGGTTTCCAGTACTTCCACTCGCCGGAGCGCTTGCCGTGCGTGAACTGACCTGCGCTCGCGGGCGCTCCGTCCGGGTGCCACGCCTGGGCCGGCCCGTGCTGAACGCCGGCCTCGAATTCGAGCTCCTCCCGGACCTTGCCGTCCTCGTTGTAGCGGCGCCACAGGCCGGCATGTTGGCCCTCGTCGAACCGGCCTTCCTTCTCGATCTTTCCGTCCGCGAACCAGCTCTGCCACGGGCCTATCTGCACGCCGTCCTTGTACTCGCCGGCCGAGGAACGCTGACCATTCGAGTGCCACGACGTCCACGCACCGTCCTGCTTGCCGTTCGCGTAGGAACCTTCGCGCATCTTCTTGCCGTCGGGATACCACTCGATCGACGGTCCGACCGGCGCGTCCGCTGCGAGGGTCTGTGACACGCGCTTCTGGCCGTTCTCGTACCACTCGACGCTCGCTCCGTCGCGCTTGCCGTTCGACCAGTACTTCTCGAACGCCTTGCTGCCGCTCGGATGCCAACCGACCGCGAGTCCGTCGGGCGAGTCGGCTTTGAATTCGCCCTCGTACGCGAGCTGTCCGTTCTCGTGCCAGGCCTTCCAGTGGCCGTCGCGCTTTCCGTCGACGCGCTTGCCTTCGGCTTGCTTTTGCGTGCGCGCGTCGTCGTAGTACGTCGTCTCGATGCCCGGATCGCCCTGCGCACCCGCGGTTTTCGCGCCCGGACTCGACGGATCGCTCGCCGGTGGGCTGCACGCAGCCGGGATCGCGGACAGCGCGCAGACGATCCCGAAGGCGAGACGCGCCGCGAAGCTTCGACCGATTCTCATTTGGCCCATGCTAGCCAGCACGCACAGCAGCCTCCATCCCGAGTCCCCCCCGCGCGCCAACATTTCGTCGCACGCCGCGTCCCGGTTCCTCTGCCCGCGGTGACGCCGCGCTAGGATCCACGCCCCCTCTTCGATGTCACCCACCGTCTCGAGCCGCATCCCGGTCTTCGTCTTCCTCGTTCTCGCCGCGCTCGTTGGAACGTGCTCGTGCGCCCCGGACCGCCGTCCGAACGTGCTCCTCATCACGCTCGACACGACGCGCGCGGACCATCTCGGCGCGTACGGGTCGCCGAAAGCGAGCACACCGAACTTCGACGCGCTCGCGCAGTCGGGCACGCGCTTCGATCTCGCGATCGCCACGGCTGGGCTCACGCCGGTGTCGCACGCGTCGATCCTCACCGGGGACTTCAATCGCGACCACGGACTGCGCGTGCTCGCCGCCCTCGGTGGATTCCGGCTGCCCTCCGACGTGCCGATGCTATCGACCGTGCTCAAGGACGCCGGCTACCACACGGCCGCGTTCCACAGCGCGTACCCGGTGTCCGCGCACTTCGGATTCGATCGCGGCTTCGACGTCTTCGAGAGCTTCACGGCCACGGAGACGACGGCCAATCAGGAGACGTGGGCCCTCGACAAGCTGCAGCGACGCTCTGATCAGACGACGGACATGGCGCTCGACTACGTGTCGCACGCGAAGTCGCCGTTCCTGATGTGGATCCACTACTGGGATCCGCACGACTCCGCGCGCATCCCGCCGCAGGAGTTCTTGCCGCGCAATCTGCCGCAGCAAGACGGACGCGTGCTCTCGAGCCCTGAGCTGTACGCGGCCGAAGTGCGCTACGTGGATCACGAGTTCGGCCGGCTCGTCGAGGGACTCAAGCAGTCGGGGCAGTGGGAGAACACGATGGTGGTCGTCGTCGCCGATCACGGCGAGGGACTCGGCGATCACGGGTGGGAGTTCCACCGCATCCTCTACCAAGAGCAGATCCGGGTGCCGCTGATCGTGCGCATCCCGGGCGCTACGCAGACGCCGGCCGTCGACGCGCTCGTGCGCATCGCGGACATCTACCCGACCGTCCTCGATTACCTGGGCCTCCCAGCGCCGCGCCCCGTGAACGGCAGCAGCCTGCGCGCGCTCATCGAAGGGCGCGACGACCCGCCGCGCATGGCGTACGCCGACCAGATCAACGGCTACGACTTGAACGCGAAGATGCTCGAGAAGCGTCCGCTCGACGACTTCCTCTACTGCGCGATGGATCGCGACTGGAAGCTGGTGTACCGGCCGACGAATCCGGACAAGAGCGAGCTCTTCCACATCGCGGAAGATCCGCGCGAGCTGCGCAATCTCTACTCCGCGGAGCACGCACACGCGCAGCGTCTGCTGCTGGAGCTCGCACGCACGAATCCGTGGGTGACCGCGCCCTTCGAGCCACTCGCCAACGCAGGGAACCTGGCCGCGGCGCAGCAAGCTCTCGCGGGACTGGGCTACGTCGGATCCGGAGAGCCCCCCCCCGACGATCATCGTTGGCGATGGGTGTGTCCGACGCACTCCGCCGAGGAGCACGAGACGCGCGAACTCTGCGGCGTGTGCCGCGCGCCGCCGATCCTCGTCCTGGCGAAGTAGACGGACGCGTTCAGTCGTTCGCGCGCAGAGGCTCGAGGAAGATCGTGTCGCCCGGAAAACCGGCGTTCCACGGATCCCATGTCGCTGGCTCGTAGCCCACGCACTCGACCGCGATCGCAGCGGGCCATTCCGGAGAGCGCAAGCTGACTTCGCCGGTCGCATCGGACGCACCCAGCGCGCGGCCAGCGCTGTACAACGCCGCGCCGGAGAGGCCCCGCTTGCTCACGCGATCGCGCACGCTGACGAAGCGCTCGAAGCCACGCTCGAGCTGGACGGAGAGCGGCCGTCCGATCGGATGCGCGGCAAGCAGCTCTACGAGCAGTCCCTCGGCACGCAGGTAGCCGCGCGCATCGACGGCGTAGCGCGTGCCGCCGTGCAGCTTGAACTGGATCTGCGCGACTCCGTCAGCGGCGTCGATGCGCACGCCGTTCGCGCCGCCGCTCGCGAAGTCCCCGTGGAAGATGGTGAATGCGGCGGGTTTCACGATCGCGCCGGTCGCGTCGTCGCACGCCACGAACGGGCGCGCGTCGAGCTCGAGCATGCGGCGGCGCTGGATGCGCAGCTCGCGCGTTCCGAACGGCAAGCGTTGGAACGAGGGCTCGTACTCGTCGTCGAGGAATCCGCCACCCGCGGAGAGCCCGAGCGTCGCGCACGGACGCGTCCAGAACTCGAAGCGCCCATCGGCACCCGTCGTGAGCTCGACGGCCGGCTCTCCCAGGGGCTCGATGGCGATGCGTGTTCCCGCGAGCGGGTATCCGAGTTCGTCGACCACGCTGCCCGCGAGCGCGAGACGCAGGTTCGCGAGCGACAGGTGCACATCGACGGCGACGTGCGCGCCGCGCGGAACGTCGACGGCGCGCGACAGCGTCTCGCCCGTGAGCGGATGCACGACGCTGACGCTGTAGCACGCGGCGCGCAGCGCCGTGAACACGGCTTCGCCGCGTCCGTCGGTGTCTCCCGCGCGGCCGCGCGAGCGGCGCTCGTCGTCCTGCGTCGACACCCACACGGAGACGCCCGACAGCGGTCGCCCTTCGTCGTTCTTCGCGCGCACGGTGACCACCGCACCCGGATGGAGTTCGAGCACCAGGGCTGTGCCGGTGAACGGCGGGTCGAGCTCGAGGACCTCGCTCGCGAGCGATCCGCCCTGATCGGCTTCGAGCTGGATCGTGCTCTCGACGGCGGCCTGCTCGAAGAGCGCGAAGCGAGCGCGTCCGAACGCATCGCTGCTTTCGAAGTCGCGTCGCTCGGGATGGAACACGGATCGCGCATCCCGTCGCCCGGAAGTGAGCACGACCGCGGCCGACGAAGCGGGCGAGCCGTCGGGCATGCGGATCGCGACCTCGAGCACGCGCTCCGGCGCAGACGCGTCGATGTCGACGACGTGCTCCTCTGGCTCGACTTCGCCCTGCAGGGGCGCGGAGAGCACGAACTGCGACGGCTCGAGCTCGAAGCGCGCTGCGAAGCGCGGATTGTCAGCGACTGGAACGTGCAACAGCGACACGACGCCGGACGCGAGTTCCGGCGGCGTGCGAAAACACCCCTGCGCATCGGTGATCACGGTCGTCGTGCGCGGCCGGCGCGAGAGCAGCGACAACGTCAGGCCCGCGACCGGTTCGCGCGTGTGCGCGTCGAGCACGCGACCGCGCACGCTTCGAAACGCGTCCGGGTCGAGGATCGGCCAACCCTCGGCGCGACGAGCCGCCGAGTGCACACGCGCGTCGAGCGCCGGGAGCGCGAGCGCGGGCGCATCCGCCGGCGCGCTCGTGAGCGGAGGCGGCTCTGCGACGAGATTCGACGCCGGGTGCAGCTCGCTCCTCGCGATCGTCGGAGCGCGCTCCACCTCCGACTCGAGATTCCACGCCAGCCATCCCGCCAGCGCGCAAACGCCCGCCGCGATCGAGGTGAGTAGAGTGCGCGCGCGCATGGAGTGCTCGTGAGGACCGAGCGCGGCGTGCGCCCGGCGAACTCGCTCAGTCCTTCGCGCGCGCCGCCGCGCCTTCACCGAACCGACCGGTGAAGGCCGCGTTTTCGTCGGGACGCGACCAGCGCTCGTCCACCGTTCGATCGTTCACGCGGAACTCGTCGTTGTGTCCGACGATCGCTTTCTCGAGCGCGACGAACGGCCGGTACCACACGTTGAACGGCATGCTGCAGCACGCGCGGTCGGGCAACGTGGCGCCCTTCAGCGCGAAGCCGACCTCCGAGCGAACCGCGTAGCGCTCGGACTCGATCGACACCGCGAGCGGGACGGCGCGCACGCTCGCGACCGCGCCGAAGAGCTCCGAGCGATTCGCGCGCAGCCAATCGACCGCTGCGTCGCGCGCCTTCGGCAGCGCCGCGTCCGACACGTAGATCCACGAGCGACGCTTCGCCCCGGCGTCGGCCAAGTTCTCGGCCGCCGAGAGCACGGCGACCACGTTCACGCCCGCGAGCTCGACGCCCTGGTGAGCACCTCCGTCGAAGTGCCACGCCAGCAAAGCGCCGCGTCCCTGCGTGGTGGCTTGGCCTCCGAAGTGACACGCGCCCGCGAACACGGCTGCCGTGCGCGCTTCCACATATGCCCCGTGCGGCTCGTCCCGCGCCGCACCGGCGGCCGTGAAAGGAAGGCTGAGCACGAGAGCTGCGACGTGGATCATGGGGTCCCCTCCTATGGAGCGGCGGCTCGACCGAGCGCGCGGTCGATAGACCAGTCTATAGGATCGACTCGAAACAGCTGCGCCCGGCGCGACATTCTTCGGGGTGGACGACCTCGCCATCCGGCCCGAGGACCTGCATGGTGCGGCGGCACCAGCAACTGCGGCTGCCGTCGAGGATGTCGGACTCCACCATCGGCGGTCCGCGCAAGAAGTAAGTCTTCTTGCTGAGGATGTGGATGCAGAACGGGCTGACGTTCAGCGCCGGTGCGGCCTTCGGCTCCGAGGGCTCGATGTCATCCATGCGCAAGGCTCTCGAGTGCGCGAATCACGAGCCCCTTCGTCAACGGCACCTTGTACTTGTTCATCTCGAGGGGCTCGGCACCCTTCAACGCTTCTTCGGCCACCGCCTTCATCACGTCGAGGTCGAGGCGCTGACCCTCGAGCGCTTTCTCCGCCGCTTGCGCGCGCCACGGGATCGGCGCGACTCCGCCCAGACAGATGCGCGCGCGACGCACGCGATCGCCGTCGAACCATAGCGCGAGCGCAACCGCGGAGAGCGCGAAGTCGAACGAGCCGCGCTCCTTGAACTTGAGATACGTGCTGCGCAGGCCGGGCTCGGGCGCGGGCACGTCCACGTGCGTGAGCAGGTCGCTCTCTTGGAGCACGTTCTCGCGCGTGGCGTCGCCATCCGACGGCAGCTTGAAGAACTGCGCGAGATCCAACACGCGCACGCCCGCGGGCCCAGCGATCGACACGCGCGCATCGAGGACGACGAGCGCCGGCGCGAGATCGGAAGGATGGACGATGTACGACGGACCGCCGCCGAGGATCGCGTTGTACTTATTGAGGCCCGAGTACGCGAAGCACTCGCTGCCGCCCTTCTTCAGGCAGCGCGCGTGCTCGTTGCGGTAGTACCAACAACGAGGACGCTGGCAGAGATTCCCGCCGACGGTGCCTTGGCTGCGAATCTGGGGACTCGCGACCGACAGCGCGGCTTCACGCAGCACGCGCAGGTGTTCGCGCACCGGCGCTGCGTCCGCGAGCCTCGACAGCGTGCACAGCGCGCCGATCGTGAGTGCGCCGCCGGCCTCCGCGATCCGATCGAGCCCGGGAATCGACTTCAGATTGATGAGCTCGTCCGGCTCGGCGAGGTGCTCCTTCATCTCCGTGAGGAGATCCTGTCCGCCGGCCAGCAGCTTGCGCGTTCCCAAAGGCTCGGGCCGCCGCGCGCGATCCATCAAACGGATCGCCTCGTCGACGCTCTTCGGTTGCAGCAGGCTGAAACTCTTCATGGCTCAGGAGAACCGATTCATCGCGTCAAGAACCCTGTCGGGCGTGAGTGGAAGCTCGCGCACGCGTGCACCGCACGCATTCTGCACGGCGTTCGCGATGGCGCTGTGGCCGGGGATGATCGCCGGCTCGGCCATGCCGATGACCGCGCTGCGCGTGTCGCCGTCGTCGATGAGCGGCGTCAGTTCGGGGATCTCGAGAGTGCCCGCGATCTTGTAGTCCTCGAGGTTCGCGTTGAGCTGCAGTCCGAGGACAGGATCGATCACGCGACCTTCGAGCAGCGCGTAGGAGAGGGCCTGGATCATGCCGCCGTTGAGCTGGCTCTTCACGGCCAGTCGATTCAGCGGCAAGCCGCAGTCCTGACATCCGACCATCGCGAGCACTTGCACGTGCCCTGTGCGCGTGTCGACGGCGACCTTGGCCGCTTGCGCCCCGTGGACTCCGCCGGCGGCGAGATTCGACTGCCAAGTGCCGCGCCCGGCGAGGCCCTCGCTCCCGAGCGTCGCGCAGGCTTGCTTCCACGTGAGCTTGCGCGTCGCGTCCGCTGCGTCCTCCACGCTCCCGGCCTTGAACGTCACGAGTTCGGGTTTGGTGCGCAGCGTCGGCGCGAGCCGTTCCGCGAACTTCGTGCGTGTCACGTAGGCCGCGTGTTTGACCGCGGGCGCGAGCGACGCCGTCGTCGTGCTGCCGCCCGATCCGTTCGCTTGTCCGTAGCGGCTGCTTCCGATGCGCGCGGTCACTTGCGCGAGCTCGAGTCCGAATTCCTCGGCGACGATCGCGGCGATGTACGTGCGCGTTCCAGTGCCGAGGTCCTGCGAACCGACGGTCGCGCTCACGCTGCCGTCGCGCTCGATCTTGACGTCGACTTCGCACTCGGGGTGGCCGCCGCCGCCCCAGGTCCCCACCGCGAAGCCGATCCCGACATTGATGCCGCCTGCCGCCTTGCCGGGCTGCGTCTTGTTCGCGTGCTCTCGCCATCCGATCGCGCGCGCGACCTCGTCGAGCTGGCGCGCGTAGGCCGGATCGCGCAGGTTCTTCTTGCGCACTTCGAGCGGATCGAGCTTCAGCTTGTAGGCGAGCTCGTCGAGCAGCGACTCGATGCCGAACGACGCTTGAGGATGCCCGGGAGCGCGCATCGCAACGCTCCTGTCGGTATGCGTGTATATCGAGACGGTGCCGGACCAGCGGTTCTCGCACGCATAGATGTACGGCTGACCGGCGAACGAGCCGTCGCTCAGCCCGCCGAGGATGTTCACGCGCGCGACCAGGGCTTCGAGCCGCCCGTCCGCGGTCATCCCGCCGATGAGTCGCTGCTGACACCCGCTCCGATTGCCGCCCGTCACGAACTCGTCGGGACGCGTCAACATCAAATGGATCGGGCGCTTGAGCTCCTTCGCGAGCTCGCACGCCGTCTTGCCCTCGAATCCGAGCCCGAACTTCGCGCCGAAGCCGCCGCCCATGTGCTCGACGATCGCGGTGACGTTGCTCGCATCGAGGCCGAGGAACGTCGCGGCTTCACCCGCGATCGAGAAAGTCGCCTGTGTCGACGCATACACGGTAGCTTCCGTCCCGCCGCGGAAGTCGACGACGACGCCGTGGGTCTCGAGCGACGCGTGGTGTTGCGTGGGAACGATGTAGGTCGCATCGACGATCGCCGCGGACTGAGCGCCGATCTTCTCCGTGTCCTCGCGCGAGCCGGCCTCGGTGACCTTGCTCTTGTTCCCTTTCTTGAGCACCGTCGGGCCGCGCATCGTGTTCGATTGCGTCGCATCGACGGCCCACGGCTCGATCGGGGTGAACTCGACCTTCAGCGCGCGCAGCGCATCGTCGCAGCGCTCGGGCGTGTCCGCGGCTACGACCGCAACGGGGTGTCCCAAGTAGCGCGTCTTGCCGGTCGGGAGCTCGAGCGCGCGCGCCGCGAACACGCCCGGCAGCGCGAGCGCCGGCGCGGGATCGATCTTCACGGTCGCCTGCGGAAACGGGCAGCACAAGAACCGCGCGAACAGCATGTTCGGCAGCCGGATGTCGTGCGTGTACTTGGCGCGCCCGGTGACTTTGTCCGGCCCGTCGACGCGCGGCAGATCGTGATTCAGGAGGCGCATCGCGCGCCGATCGGGCCACGCCGGACCGTCGACGTCGTCGACCTCGATCTCGACCTCGCGCTCGTGGCCGTCGACGACCTGCGTCGTCTTGATCTTTTTCTTGCGCGGCTTGTCGCCGTCTTGCCC
>JANOFY010000491.1:0-5627 GCA_031413895.1 Planctomycetota bacterium
GCGTAGAGGTCTTCCTTGTCCATCATGGACGAGAAGATACACATGCCGCCGGCCGAGCTCCGCGCGCCCCCAGGGCGCTACGCTCGACCGGTGGCCGACCTCGACAAATCAGCGGCTACCCACACGAAAGCCGGAAGCGCCAAGAAAGTGTCTGACACCGTACTCCACGCCGTACTCCACCGCCGTACTCCACCCGTACTCCACCGGCTGACACCGGACTCCACCGCCCGGACTCACCCTCACCGGACTCACCGGACTCACACTCGTGGACACCGGGGATGCGGCTTCCCGGATGACGCAGCGGATTGCACATGAATCCGCGCGATCGTGCGCTGAACGGGCACTACGAGAGCTCGCGACGACAGCGCTCGCGCGTGTGAAGATCGCGTACGATCTACGCCGTCGCTCCGACGCCCGAGACCACCGGCACGAAGGCCTTGGTCGCCGCTTCGATCACCTGCCAGCGATTGTCCGCGTGGATCTCGAGTGCATCGAGCTCGGGCGAGTGGATCAGTGCGCGCAACTCTTGCTCGCTCTCGAGCGAGAGCTGCAAGTCGAGCTGGTGCACGAGACGCGCCAGCGCGGCGGCTTTGGTGTGCTCCGTGTTCCGCTCGAAGTGGTGGTGGCAGCCCGCCGCCGAGACGATTTCCTCGCGCAGGTTCCACGCTTTCGCGACTGCCGCACCGACGACTTCGTGGTGGAGGTAGAACACCTTGCCGACGAGCGCGCGCGTCATCTCGCCTTCTTTCTTGATCTCGCGACCGAGCATCGCGAGCAGCGGCACCTTGCCGATGTCGTGCAAGAGTCCGATCAAGAACGCGCGCTCGGGATCCATGCGCGCGAACGGCGCGATCGCGCGTGCGATCGAGCCCATCGAGTACGACTGGCGCCAGACTTCCTCGGCGAAGTGCGCGATCGTCTTTTCGTGCATGATCGCGCCGCGCACGGAAAGCGTGAAGAGCAGCGAGCGCAGCGTGCGCAGGCCGATGCGCATCACGGCCGCGTGGAGCGAATCGACCGGCTCGGCGCCGGCGTAGATCACCGAGTTCGCGGTCTTCAGGAGCTCGCTCGAGAGCACCGGGTCTGTCGCGATCGATTCGACCAGCTTGCCGATCTCGACCGTCGGCTTCGACGACATCTCGATCACCATCATGCTCGTCGACGGCAAGTGGGGGAGCTCGAAGCGGCCCTTCTGGATCCGCTGATCGATGTTTTCGAGGATCCTGGCCTCGCGGTCGTGCAAGTGCGTGTCGTGACGCGCGTGCTTGTCGATGTTCGCGCCTTGCACCACGACGGTGGGCATCGTGAGCGTCGGCTCGGAGCTTCCGGACGAACCCGAGCTCGCGGGGGAACCGGCGTTCGCGGACGACTCGCTCTCCGCGGATGACGACGGCGCACTCGGCAGGGCCGCCCTAGGCGCGGTGGAGCCGCCCGCAGGCGGGGAGCTCGCGCTGTGCGGAGCCGGCACCGACGACGTCGGCGTACTCGGCGTAGCGGGGGCGGAGCGTCTCGGGATTCTCGTCAGCTGGGGAGCCGACCGACCGAACAAGCGACGGAGCCAGTTGAGCATGGATGGGTGAGCACTCGGCCGTGGGGATCGCCAGCCTGGACTCGCGACGCTATCGACCGGCGAGGCGGGGGGAGTTGACGCCGATTCCGACGAACTCTCCCCGATGACGCACCTGGCGTCGCACCTGGCCCTGCGGTCGGCACCGCCAGTCCGAGGACGGCCCACGCCGCGTCTCCCGGGGCGGGCCCTCAATGGCGCACGGCGGCCGGTGCCAGGACGCTGCTGGCGTGCAGCCGGCGACCGGTCACGGCGGCTTGGATGCGTGCATCGGAAACGATGGAGCACAGCTCCGCGGGCAGCAGCGCCTGCGGACCGTCGCTGCGCGCCTCCTCCGGATGGAGGTGCACCTCCACGGCCACGCCGTCCGCACCCGCCGCGATCGACGCGCGCGAGAGCGGCGGGATGATGCGCGCGATGCCCGCGGCGTGGGCGGGGTCGACGATGATCGGCAGGTGCGTCCACTCGCGCATCAGCGGCAGCACGGTGAGATCGAGCGTGTTGCGCGTCGCTTTCTCGAATGTGCGGATGCCGCGCTCGCACAGGATCACTTGCTCGCAACCGCCCGCGGCGAGGTACTCGGCGGCGTGCAGCCATTCGTCGACGGTCGCCGCGAGCCCGCGCTTCAAGAGCACCGGCCGCGCGGCCGACGCGACGGCTTTGAGCAGCGTGAAGTTCTGCATGTTGCGCGCACCGATCTGCAAGCAGTCGACGTCGTGCTCGAGGAAGGCCGTGAGGTCCGACGCATCCATGATCTCGCTGACGACGGGCAAGCCCACGGCGACACCGGCGTCCTTGAGCTGCCGCAAGCCTTCGACGCCGAAACCTTGGAACGCGTATGGGCTCGTGCGCGGCTTGAACGCGCCGCCGCGCAGCAAGTGCGCGCCGGCGTCCTTCACCGTGCGCGCGACCTCGAGCACGGCTTCGCGGCCTTCGACGCTGCACGGTCCCGCGATGACGACGACATCGCCGCCGCCGATCTTGACGCCGCCGACGTCGACCACAGAGGGGAGCTCGCGCATCGCGCGTGCGACGAGGAGCAGCTCGCCGATCGGCTTCACGAGCTCTTCGACATGGCTCGACTGCGAAAGCTCCGCGGCGAGTGCTTTGTCGACTTTGCCCGCGATGGCGAGGATCGGGCGCGTCGATTCCGGGGCGCGCATCACGCGCAGGCCCGCGCGCTGGACACGGTCCACGATCTCGTGCACGACGTCCTCGGGCGTGCCGCGGACGAAGCGCAGGATCACGGCCGCGCTCCGCGCGCGCCCGCGTCGCTTCCGAACCGGGCGCAGTGCCGATCGACGGCCGCGAAGATCTCGCGCACCGCGTCCGCCGAGGTCGGGCCGTCGTGACGGCGCAGCATGTCCTCGACGGCCGCCGCGCGTCCGGGATCGTCTTGCGGCACCTCCGACAAGAGCCGCGCGCGCTCGTCGCACAGCGCGAGCAGCGCGCGGTCGAGATCGCGCAGTTGGTTTCGTGCGGCGGGCTTCAAGCGGGAATCCCCTGCGACAATGCGGCCAGGAACGAGCGCGTGGCGTCGGCGGCCGCTTGCGGCCGGTCCTCGTGCGCGGTGGACACGGCTCGGTGGATGTGTTCCACGAGCGCGCTCCCGACGATCGCGATGTCCGCGTGCTTCGTGGCCGCGGTGACTTGCTCTGCGTTCGTGATGCCGAATCCGACGCCGACCGGAAGACCCTTCGCGGCGGCGCGCACGCGCGCGAGGAATTCCTGCGCGGCGTCGTCGAGCTCGGTCGACTCGCCGGTGACGCCGAAACGACCGATGGCGTACACGAAGCCCTGGCTGTGCGCGATCGCGCTCTCCATGCGCACCGCACTCGTGGTCGGCGCGACGAAAAAGATCGGTGCGAGGCCGCAGCGCTTCGCGGCGCTCTCCATCGGTCCCGCTTCTTCGACCGGCATGTCGGCGACGAGGATGCCGTCGGCGCCGGCTTGCGCGAGGGCGGGCAGCGCGCGATCGAGTCCGCGCCGTACGAGCGGATTCGCGTACGACATGATCGCGATCGGAAGCTCGCTGCCGATGAATCCGTCGCTGCCGCGCCGAAAACGGATCAGCATCTCGAGGATCGCGTCGAACGTCGTGCCCGATGCCAACGCGCGCTGCGCCGCGTTTTGCAGCACGGGTCCATCCGCGATCGGATCGCTGAACGGCAGGCCGAGCTCGACGCACGGCACGTTGCATTTGTCGAGCGCGCGCAGCACCGCGAGCGTCACGTCGAGCCCGCCGTCACCCGCGGTGATGAACGGTGCCAAACCGCGTCCGCCCCGAGCGCGCAGGCGCTCGAGCTCTTTCACGAGGCGGTTCGAGCTTCTCACGGCGTGCGTCGGCCCTCCGCCGTCGATGCGCGCCTCCGAACGATGTCCGCCAGCGTGTCGAGGTCCTTGTCCCCGCGCCCCGAGATGTTCACGAGCACGCGTTTGCCTGAGAGGCTCGCTCGCTCGCGGAGCATCCAACCGATCGCGTGCGCGGACTCGAGCGCGGGCAAGATCCCTTCGAGTCGCGCCAGACGCTCGAACCCGCGGATCGCTTCCTCGTCCGTGCACCATGAATAGGTGGCGCGGCCCTGATCGCGCAGCCAGGCGTGCTCGGGGCCGACGGCGGGGTAATCGAGACCGGCGGAGATGCTATGGGTGGGCATCACCTGTCCCTCTTCGTCCTGGAGGAGCCAAGTACTACAGCCGTGCAGGATTCCGGGCGATCCGCCGGCGAAACGGGCCGCGTGCCGGCCGCCTCCGCGCGCATCGGGGCCTTCCCCGCCGGCTTCGATGCCGATCAGCGCGACGCTCGGGTCCTCGAGGAACCCGCGGAACAGCCCGATGGCGTTGCTGCCGCCGCCGACGCACGCGAGCGCGATGTCGGGCAGCGCGCGCGCTTGCTCGCGCATCTGCGCGCGCGCTTCGCGGCCGATCACCTGTTGGAATCCGGCGACGATCGACGGGTAGGGATGCGGGCCGAGCGCGCTGCCCAGGACGTAATACGAGTCCTCTGGATCGGCGACCCACGCGCGCATCGCTTCGTTGATCGCGTCCTTCAGCGTGCGCTGTCCGGTTTCGACCAGGTGGATGCACGCGCCGAGGAGCTCCATGCGCAGCACGTTCATGCGCTGGCGCGCGGCGTCGACCGTGCCCATGTAGACGGTGCACTCGAGGCCGAGCAGCGCGCACGCCGTCGCGGTCGCGACGCCGTGCTGACCGGCGCCCGTCTCCGCGAGGATGCGACGCTTGCCCATGCGCTTCGCGAGCAGGCACTGGCCGAGCGAGTTGTTGAGCTTGTGCGCACCGGTGTGCAGCAAGTCCTCGCGCTTGAGCCACACGTCGGCGCCGATCTCGGCCGAGAGCTTCTTCGCGTGGAAGAGCGGCGTGGGCCGGCCGGCGAACGTGCGCAGCAATTCCTCGAGTTCCGACTGGAAGCGCGCGTCGTCGTTCGCGCTCTGCCACGCGGCTTCGAGCTCGAAGAGTGGCGCCATCAAAGTCTCGGGCGCGAATCGTCCTCCGTACGGACCAAAGCGGGCGGTCGAGGTCGGGCTCATGTTGGATTGCCTCCGTGAATGGCGGCGAGCGCGCTGCTCGCGGCGAGGACGAATTCAGCGACACGATCGGGATCCTTCTGGCCGGGCGCGGACTCCAGGCGCGAGCTCGCATCGACACCGTACGGCCGGACGCGTTCGATGCGCTCCGTCACGTTGTCCGCGTCGAGCCCGCCGGCGAGCAGGCACGGCGCGAGGCGCGCGAGCACCGCTGCGAGATCGAGATCGACGCTCTCGCCGCTGCCTCCGGGCGTGCCGGGCACGTCGAGCACGAAGAGCGCCGCGATGTCGCGCCAAGCTTCGATCTCGCGCTCGGCGCCGGGTCCGACGGCGATGCGGCGCAGGATCGGCGCGGAGAAGTGCTCCCACTGCGACGCGACTTCGTGACCGCAGAGTTGAACTGCACCCGCGCCGGTTTTCGCGATCCAGCTCTCGGCGAACGCGCGATCGCGATCGACAAGGACGACGACGGGCAGCACGGCGAGCGGGATGCCGTTGATGACGGCCGCGGCTTG
>JANOFY010000492.1:0-11385 GCA_031413895.1 Planctomycetota bacterium
CATGGGGGGCGAGCTTAGGCCATCGGCGGGCCCGAAAGAAAGTGCGGGATCTCACGCAGCACGTCCGCTGCCCAAGCGTGGGACCCGATTGCGACCTCGTCGAAAGCGCAGGCGGGCGCCGCTTATCCGCAGAGGAGCACGGAGAGCCGCCGCCGGTACTCGTTCGTCAGCGGGTTCTGCTCGCCGAGCATCTCGAACGCGGCCTGCAGCGCCCTCCGCGGCTCGCTGTCGTTGAAGCGCAGATCGGCGAGTGCCGCCTGGTAGAGCTCCTCGAGTCCATCGGCATGTTTTCCCGACGCGACCAGCGCGTGGCCGAGCTTCAAGCGCGCCGCGGTGTCACCCGGCTGCGTCTCGACGGCTTTCCGAAGCGCGGCCAGGTCGCCCGCGGCCGCCAGGGAGTCAAGGAGCAGTCCCGCCGCGCGACCAGCGTCCGATTCGCGCTCCTGTGCCGAGAGCGAGTCGTACGCGCGCCGTCCCTTCTCTGGGTCGCCGGTCAGCAAATAGAGACGCGCCAAATGCGCGCGCACCGCTCCGCGACCGGGATCTTGCGCGAGCGCGAGCTCGAGAGCCGCGACCGCCGCCGGGAGGTCGCCGCGCCTCTCGTGAGCGAGCGCGTCGCCGAGCGCATCGGCCGCTTGGCCGGCATGTTTCTCGATCAGCTGCCGGATCTCGGCTTCCGGCCGCGCGCCCACGAACCCGTCGACCGCCTGTCCGTCCTTGATGAGCACGACCATCGGAACGCTCTCCACTTGGAAAGCAGCCGCGAGGTCGGCGTTCTTGTCGACGTCGATCTTGGCGAGCACGATCTTTCCAGTGAGCTCGTGCGCGATCTTCTCGAGGATCGGCGAGAGCGTGCGACACGGCCCACACCATGTCGCCCAGAAGTCGACGAGCACGGGGACCTTTCGCGAACGCTCGATGACCTCACGCTCGAAGGTGGCGGTGGAGACGTCGAGGACCGTCGTGGCAGTCGTTTGCGGTTTCATGCGGGGCCGTGTGTTGGGAGCGGAGTCTACACTCCTACGATGAGTTCGCCGGCCCGGTTCGCGGCGGCCCTCCTCGAAGTCGAGGCGGGCCTCGATTGGCGCGCGCTCGGACGGGCGTACTGCAGCGACGGCGGCGAGGACTTCTTCGCGGAGGACGACCGCGACGCGATCCGCGACACGGGGCTTCTGCTCGCCGACGACCTCGCGACCGCGCTCGGTTCGCTACCGCCCTCGGGACCGCGGCGCAGTCTCTACATCGGCGCAGGCCTGGCCGAGCTCGCACCGATGCTCTGCGAAGCCCTCGTGCTCGGGCGCGAGGTGCACGCGTTCAATCTAGACGTCGATGAAACGCGACTCCTGAACGACGCGCTCGCGTGTGCGTCGGAGCGTGTCGGCTGCGCGTTGCCACGCATCGCGACCGCCGCGCTCGAAACGCTCACGCTGCCCGCGAGCGACCACTTGTGGATCGTCAGCGTGCTGAACGATCCCGGGACGTTTCCCGCACTTCACGATGCGCTCTACCGTCGACACGGAACCGAACTCGCCACGGCACGCGGCGACCTCGCGAGTGACGAGCGGCGCGCGCGGGCGCTACTGGCAGCCGCGCTCGCGCCGCTGCGAGCACCTGCCGTTCTCACGACCACCGATGAGGAGCTCGATCTCGTGACGGAGGCCTGCCGAGTGCGCGGTCTCTCGCTCGCCGTGCCGCCGCTGGCGCGCCTCTCCGCCATCGTCGGGGACCCCGTGCGCGTCTGCACTGTGCGGACCGCGTGATTCCCGAACCCGGGTCGGGCGGCGGACCGCCCCGAAAAAGGCTTCATGGCTTATCGTGATGCGCGCCGAACTAGCGAGCGCCGCCGTCTTTTCTCTATCCTGGCGGGTTCGACTTCTCCCACGCGGACTTCTGGAACACCTCATCTATATGCACCAACGGACACTCCCCCATCATCGGTCTGGCGCTTCTCGCCGCCTGCACAACGATGCAATCTCAAGAATCCACCGACACGAGCACGCCGCCCGTCGCGAAGCCGCAGGCTGCCGCGCGAACTGCGAACAAGGACGCGAGCGTCCTGCCGTACGCCATCCAGCGCACGACGCTGCCCAACGGTCTCAAGGTCCTCTTCGTTCCGATGCCGAGCGAAGGCCTCGTGTCGTACTGGTCGGTGGTGCGCACCGGTAGCCGTGACGAAGTCGAGCAAGGCGTGACCGGCTTCGCGCACTTCTTCGAACACATGATGTTCCGCGGCAGCGAGAAGTTCCCCGCGCGCGTGTACGACGAAATTGTCAATGCCATGGGCGCGGACGCGAACGCGTTCACGACCGACGACTTCACGGCCTATCACCTGTCGTTCGCGAAGGACGATCTCGCGCAAGTGATCGAGATCGAAGCGGACCGCTTCCAGAACCTCCAATACAACGAAGATCAGTTCCGAACCGAAGCCGGCGCCGTGTACGGCGAGTACCGCAAGGGTCGCACGAACCCGTTCGAAGTCTTGTTCGAAGCGGTCCAGAACACAGCCTTCGACCAGCACACGTACAAGCACACGACGATCGGATTCGAGGCCGACATCCAGAAGATGCCGGAGCAGTACACGTACTCGAAGACGTTCTTCGACCGCTTCTACCGCCCCGAGAACGTCGTCCTGCTCGTCACGGGCGACTTCGATCCGACGCAGACGCTGGCCACGATCCAGAAGAACTACGGCACCTGGAAGAAGGGCTACGTCGCGCCGAAGGTTCCGACCGAGCCCGAGCAAACGACGCAGCGCCGCATCGACGTGCCGTTCGACGGCGAGACGCTTCCGCTGCTGACGATCAACTTCAAGGGTGAAGGGTTCGACCCGGCGAACCGCGCGATGGTCGCGGCGACGCTGGTCGCCGAGCTGGCGTTCGGCGAGACCTCACCGCTCTACAAGAAGCTCGTCCTCGACGAGCAGCGCACCGAGATGATCGGCGCGAGCTTCGACTACAGCCGCGATCCGGGTTTGTGGAGCGTCTACGCACGCGTCAAGGAACCCACCGACGTTGCGATGATCGAGACCGAGATGTGGAACACGATCGACGGCATCCACGAGCACCCGGTGACCACCGAGCGTCTCGACGCCGTGCGTTCGCGCATGAAGTACCGCTTCTTGTCGCGGCTCTCGACGCCGAACGAAGTCGCCGGCGCGCTGGCGCGCTTCATCGCGCTCACGGGCGACGTCACCTCGATCGACACGCTGCACAAGACGCTCGATCAAGTCACGCCGGCCGACGTGCAGAAGGCCGCGCGGCAGTTCCTCACCCGCGAACGCGCGACCGTCGCGACGCTGCACACGAAGGGCACGGCGATCGAAACCGCCGCGGTCCGTGAAGCGTCGGCGAAGGTCAAAGGCAAGATCACGCAGCCGCCGGTGTTGATGCCGGTCGCGCAAGATCCGAACGTCGCGTTCCGCGTGTGGTTCCAAGTCGGCACGCAGAACGACCCGATCGGCAAGGAAGGTCTCGCGGCGCTTACGTCCGCGCTGATCAGCGAAGGCGGCACCAAGGACCTCGCCTACGAGAAGATCCTCGAGAAGCTCTACCCTCTCGCCGCCTCGTACGAAGCGGGCGTCGACAAGGAGATGACCGTCGTGCGCGGCACCGTGCACCGCGACAACGCGGACACGTTCGCGACGATGATGGTCGACGCGATCGTCAACCCGGGCTTCCGCAAGTCGGACTTCGATCGCATCAAGAGCCAGATGATCTCGGGCATCGAGAACGATCTGCGCTTCTCGTCCGACGAAGATCTCGGCAAGGCCGCGCTGTACGAGAGTGTCTTCCAAGGCACGCGCTACGCGCACATCGACGCGGGCACCGTGGCATCGCTCACGGCGATCACGCTCGACGACGTGAAGGCCTTCCACAAGATGTTCTTCACGCGCGATAACGTCGTGATCGGTCTCGGCGGTGCGTACACGAAGACCCTTCCGGACAGCTTCGCGAGCGCGCTGGGCGAGCTCCCGGCCGGCAAGCCGACCGCGATGCCCGCTCCGACGCCCATGAAGTTCGAGGGTCGCCACGCGCGCCTCATCGAGAAGGACGTCCCCACCACCGCGATCAGCTTCGGCTATCCGATCGACATCAAGCGCGGGACGCGCGACTTCTACGCGATGTGGATCGCGAACTCGTGGCTCGGTGAGCACCGCAACAGCTCGAGCCACCTGTACCAAGTCATCCGCGAGACGCGCGGCATGAACTACGGCGACTACTCCTACATCGAAGCGTTCCCGAACGGCGGTCGCCGCACGATGCCCCCCACCGGCGTCGGACGTCACCAGCAGATGTTCGAAGTGTGGATTCGTCCGGTGGCCCGCGAACAAGCGCTCTTCGCGTTGCGCACGGCCATCCGTGAAGTCGACGACCTCGCGAAGAACGGCATGACGAAGGCAGAGTTCGAGTCGACGCGCAAGTTCTTGAAGAAGTACGCGCTGCACTTCGCGGAAACGACCGCGGATCGGCTCGGCTACGCGATCGACGACCGCTTCTACGGCATCGACGGACACCTCACGAAGTTCCGCAAGATGATGGACGAGATCACGCTCGACGAAGTGAACGCCGCGGTGAAGAAGCACCTGCAAACCGCCAATTTGCAGATCGCGATCGTCACCAAGGACGCCACCGCGATGATGGAACAGATGGCGGCGGGCACGCCGACCCCCATCACCTACCCGCCCGGGATCAAGAAGTCCGAGGACATCCTCGCGGAAGACAAGCAGATCGAGGCGTTCCCGCTGCAGATCCCGGCCGCGAACATCACGATCGTTCCGGTCGAGACGATGTTCGCCGGCACGACGGAGAAGACGACAGGCTGAGCGCGCAGCTCTTCGTGAACGGAGAGGGCCGAGCCCGAGTGCTCGGCCCTCTCTATTTCTGCGCTTGTCGGGCGCGTGCGACGGCGTGCACCGTCGCCCCGTCGCGAAGCAGGGTGTCGACCGCGGTCGCGAGCATCCCGAACGGCGCGCCGGTGACGTACGCGAAGCGCAGCCACGCACGTGTGCGAGCGTCGTACGGCGGCGGAACGTTCGGCGGCCGTTGGTGGAGCAGCACGTACAGGCTGTTGCGCGGGAGCGACGTCCAGCGATTGAGCGCGCTCTGCAACCACCCGAACGGATTCTGGCGCAGCGAAAAATGATGCACGCGGCCGCACTCGAAGCCGGTGCGATCGAGCAGCTGCCGCAGAGCGGAGAGCGGAAAGTGATAGAGATGCCGCGGGACGTCCAAGTGGAACCACGCGGCGCCGGCCCAGCGCGCCTGCCGGCTGGCGAAGCTCGGAACCGCGACGACGATGCGCCCGCCGGGTTTCAGGATGCGCCGCACTTCGATCAGCGTTCCGAGCGGATCGGGAAGGTGCTCGAGCACGTGCCAGATGATCACCTGGTCGAAGAATGCACTGGGATAAGCGGCGTCGCAGAGGTGCGCGGCGATGCGAATCTCCGCGCGCGGATCCGCGCCGCGCACGGCGTCGGCACTGACCTCGACACCGTGGACTTCGAGACCTTGGCCCGCGAGCTCGGCCAGCAACACTCCCCGCCCGCAGCCGACGTCGAGCACCCGCGCTCCTTTCGGCAACCCGTGCGCTAGGAAGCGCACGTGACGCGAGCCGACGAGGCGGACGAACGACTCGACGAGGCCCTCGAACTTCTGTCCGGGCGTGCCGTAGTACGCGTCCGAATAGAAGCCCGCGATCTCGCCGCCGGACGGCAGCGGGTACGTCGAGCCCAGGCCGCAGGACTCACAGACCACGATGCGCGCGCTGCTGCCCGCGATGGTGTAACGCGCGCGGATGTCGCGCGACTCGCACACCGGACAAGGCGTGCGCGAGGTCTCGCGCTCGCCTTGGACCTGGGTCACTCCGCGGTCGTAGTACTTGGGATCCATACCGCGCGTGCGCGAAAAATCGGCGGCGCATCCTAGCAATCGGATCGACGCTGGGCTCGCGCGCTCGCGCCGTCGCCGACACGCGTGGCAGAATGCCCGCCCTTTCGGTCGAACGACTTCATGGACTCCACGAAGCAGCAGCGACTCTTGCTCCTCTTGTCGGGAGTTCTCGTCCTCGCGATCCTCGCGGTGTACGCGCAGCTGCGCGGGCACGACGCGATCCACTTCGACGACAACGTCCTCGTCACGCAGAACGCGGCGGTCCAGAGCGGCATCTCCTGGGCCGGGATTCGATGGGCGATCGCAACGCCGATCCTCGGCATCTGGCACCCGCTGACGACGCTCTCGCACATGCTCGATTGCGAGCTCTTCGGCATGGACATGGGCATGCACCATGTCACGAGCCTCGTCCTGCACATCGCGAACACGCTGCTGCTTCTCCTGCTGCTGCACCGGATGACGGGCGCCCTGTGGCGCCCGGCGCTCGTCGCGGCGCTGTTCGCGCTGCATCCATTGAACGTGGAGTCCGTGGCGTGGATCGCCGAGCGCAAGAACGTGCTCTCCACGCTGTTCTGGTTTTTGACGACGCTGTCGTACGTCGCGTGGGTAAGACAACCGAGCCGCGCTCGCTACGTGCTCACGCTCGTGCTCTTCGCGCTCGGTCTGATGGCGAAGCCGATGCTCGTCACGCTGCCGTGCACGCTGCTCCTCCTCGACTACTGGCCGCTCGGACGGATGCCGAACAAGGCCGCGTTCCGAACACTGCTCGTCGAGAAGCTGCCGTTTTTCGCGGTGACGGCGGTCGCGTCCTACGTCACCTACGCCCTGCAGCAGGACGTCGTCGCGGCGGCGGTGCGCTCGATCCCGATCCACCTGCGCGCCGCGACGGCCGCGCTCTCGTACGTCGCCTATCTGCGCGACGCGTTCTGGCCGCGCGACTTGGCGATGCTCTATCCGATCGAGGGCTGGCTCGAGGGCCGCCAACTCGTCATCGCCGCCGTCGTGCTGGGCGCGATCACGTCGCTTGCGATCGTCGCACGCGCGCGCCAGCCCTACTTGCTCGTCGGCTGGCTGTTCTACCTCGGCACGCTCGTGCCCGTGATCGGCATCGTGCACGTCGGCAGCCAGACGCACGCCGACCGCTACGCCTACGTGCCGCTGATCGGCGTGTTCGTGATGATCGCCTGGGGCGCCGGTGAGTGCATCGAGCGCTTTCCGCGCATTCGAAACGCGATCGTCACGGTCTCGCTCGCGACGATGGTCGCTCTGGGGGTCGCGACCACAAGCCAAGCGACCCGCTGGAAGGACAGCATCACGCTCTTCGAGCACACCCTTGCGGTGACCGAGAACAACCTCGTCGTCCACAACGCGCTCGGCGTCGCGCTGGGCGATGCGGGGCGACACGCGGAGGCGATCCTTCACTTCGCCGAGGCGCTGCGCCTCAAACCCGACTCCATCGCGATCCTCGAGAGCCTGGGGCTCGCGTACGCGAGCTCGGGCCGGCTCGAGGAGGCCGCGCAGTGCTTGCGCGACGTGATCGAACGCGAACCGACGTCGTACCAGACCCACGCCAGCCTCGGGCTCGTCCTCGCGCAGCTCGGGCAGAACGACGAAGCGCTCGAACACTTTCGCGCCGCCGTTCAACTGAACCCACAATCGGCTGAAGCGCACGCCGGCCTCGGTGCTCTGCTCGTCTCGCTCGGTCGAAACGACGAAGCGCTCCCCCACCTGCGCATTGCGCTCGAGCAGAATCCGCGCTTCGCACAGACGCACACGAACCTCGGGCTCGTGCTCGCCGCGCGCGGCAGCTTCGATGCGGCCATCGAGAGCTTCCAGGCGTCGCTTGCTCTCGATGCAGCGCAGCCGCGCGTGCTCGGACTCCTCGGCAGCGCGTATACGGGCCAGGGCCGAGTCGACGAAGCGATCGCGCGCTTCAACGACGCGCTGCGCCTCGATCCGAGCGACGTGGATGTCCGAGCGCGTTTGGCGGACGCGCTCGCCAATCGGGGGCAGTTCGACGCGGCGATCGCGCAGTACGAGCAAGCGCTGGCGAATCGGCCGGACAACGTCGCCCTTCATTACAACCTGGGCGTGATGCTCGCCCGCCAAGGCCGCGCGGCCGAAGCTCTCCGTCAGTTCGACGAATGCGTTCGTCTACAGCCCGATCACGCTCCCGCGCTGTACCAGCTCGGCCGCGCGGCAGCGAGCGCGGGTCATGTGGACCGCGCCATCGAGCTCTACCGCGCCGCGCTGCGTGCGGCGCCCGACGACACCGAGACCTTGATGGGCTTGGCCTGGATCTTCGCGACGCACGAGAACGCCGCCGTGCGCAACGGAGCCGAAGCGGTGCGCCTCGCGCTGCGTGCGAGCGAGCGCCTGGGCGGCCAGCACGTGGGCGCGCTGGCGACACTCGCCGCCGCGTTCGCGCAGGCTGGGAAGTTCGACGAAGCGGCGCAGGCTGGGGAGCGAGCGCTCAACTTGGCGCGCATGAGCGGTCAACGCGATCACGTCGCGACGCTCAAGGAAGCGCTGCGGAAATATCGGGCCGGCGAGCGGATGTACCCGCCGAAATAGCCCGCTCTGAGCCGCGATCGGCGGCCGCGCGGCATGGAGCCCTGCGCGCGGCTATGGCAGAATGCCGCGCCTTTCGCGCTCGCACGCACGAGCCGATCCACACCGCATGGACTCCACGAAGCAATCGCGCTCACTGCTCGCCGTCGCCGCCCTGCTCGTCGTCGCGGTCGTGGCCGTCTATGCGCAGATGCGCGGGCACGACGCCATCCACTTCGACGACAACGGCTACGTCACGAACAACTACCTCGTGCAGCGCGGTCTCACGTCCGAGGGCGTCCACTACGCGTTCACCACGAACACGCTCTCGAACTGGCACCCGCTCACGTGGCTGTCGCACATGCTCGACTGCGAGCTCTTCGGGATGGACATGGGGATGCACCATCTCACGAGCCTGGTGCTGCACGCGATCGACGCGGTGCTGCTGCTACTGCTGCTCTATCAATTGACCGGCGCGGTGTGGCGCTCCGCGCTCGTCGCGGCGCTCTTCGCACTCCATCCACTGAACGTCGAGTCCGTGGCGTGGATCGCCGAGCGCAAGAACGTCCTCTCCACGATGTTCTGGTTCCTGACCACGATGTCGTACGTGGCCTGGGTCCGCGACAGGCGCGCGTGGCGTTACGCGCTGACGCTCGTGATCTTCGCGCTGGGATTGATGAGCAAGCCGATGCTCGTCACGTTGCCCTGCACGCTGCTGCTCCTCGACTACTGGCCGCTCGGACGGATGCCGAGCAAGATCGCGTTCCGACCCTTGCTACTCGAGAAGGTCCCCTTCTTCGTGCTGGCGCTGGCGTCGTCGGTCGTCACGTTCGCGCTGCAACGCGACGTCGTGCAGCAGGGGATCGAGACGATTCCGCTGTGGGGACGACTCGGCAACGCGCTGATCTCGTACGGCGCGTATGTCTGGAGCACGGTGTGGCCGGTGAACCTGGCAGTGCTCTACCCGATCCAGCCTTTCCTCAATGGGTTCGTGCTCATCGGCGCAGCGGTCGCGGTCGCTCTCATCACGTGGCTCGTCGTGAGAGCGCGCGCGCGGCATCCCTACTTGCTCGTCGGCTGGCTGTGGTACCTCGGCACGCTCGTGCCGGTGATCGGCGTCATCCAGGTCGGCAGCCAGACGATGGCCGATCGCTACGCGTACATCCCGCTCATCGGCGTGTTCGTGATGATCGCCTGGGGCCTCGGCGCGATCGTCGCTTCGTGGCCGCAGGTGAAAAACGCGGTCGGCGCGGCCGCGAGCGTCGCCGTGATCGTGCTCGGAGTGATGACGTGGCGTCAGACCGCTCTGTGGAAGGACAGCGTCACGCTGTTCGAGCATTCGATCTCGGTCACCGAGAACAACCTCGTGCTGCACAACGCCGTCGGAACGGCGCTCGGGGGATTGGGCCGGCACGAAGACGCGATCTCGCACTTCAAAGAGGCACTGCGGCTGAAACCGATGTCGCCCGACGCGCTCAACAATCTCGGCATCGCGTACGCCAGCATCGATAGGCACGACGAAGCGCTGAAGTGCTTCGAAGACGCGGTCGCGATGAAGGCCGATTCTGCGGAGGTGCACACGAGCCTCGGTCTCGCGCTCGCGCGCCTGGGCCGCAGCGACGAAGCGCTCGCGCACTACAGCGAAGCGTTGCGGCTAAAACCAGGCTATCCCGAAGCGCACACGAGCCTGGGCTCGCTGCTCGCGTCGCTCGAGCGGTACGACGAAGCGATCGTCGAGTTCCGCGCCGCGCTGGCGCTGAACCCGCGGATGCTCCAGACGCACACGAACCTGGGGCTCGCGCTCGAGAAGAAGGGACAGCTCGAGGCCGCGGCGGACAGCTTCCGCGCGTCACTCGCGCTCGATCCCGATCAACCCGAAGTGCACGCCGACCTCGGCGACGTGATGTCGAGCATGGGACGCCCCGACGAGGCCGCCGTTCACTACGCGCGTGTCGCCGAGCTCGACCCGAACAACGTCGAGCGCAACCTCGCGATCGCGCGCGCGCTCGTGCTCCAAGGCCGGCTCAACCCCGCGATCGACGCGCTGAACCGCATCGTCGCGGCCGATCCGGACAACGTCGACGCACGCATCGAGCTCGGCGGAGCGCTCGCGGCGCGCGGCGAGGTCGATGCGGCGCTCATGCACCTCGAGGCCGGGGCGAAGAGTCGACCGGGCGACATCGAGACCCTGATGAAGCTCGGACTCGCGTACGACACGCTCGGGCAGACCGAGCGCGCCGCCGAGAAGTACCGCGCTGTGCTCAGCCTCGATCCCAAGCTCGTCGGCGCGCACAACCGGCTCGCGTTCGCGCTGACGACACTGCGCAAGCCGGACGAAGCGACCCTGCAGTTCAAGGATTCGCTGACGCTCGAGCCGAAACAACCCGACGTGCTCAACATCTTGGGTTACATCGTTGCGTCGCAGGGCAAGCTCGACGAAGCGATCGTCCACTTCAACGAAGCGCTCGTGCTCGATCCGAACCAGCCGCAAGTGCACATCAACCTCGGCAGCGCGTACCAGCACAAGGGCCGGATCGACGACGCGATCGGCAGCTTCCGCGAAGCGCTGCGCCTCGCCCCCGCGAACGCCGAGGCGGGAATCAGCCTGGCGAGCGCGCTCGCCGCGCAGAACAAGCTCGACGAAGCGATCGCGGTCTACGGCGACGTGCTCGCGAAGAATCCGGACAACGTCAAGGCGCATTTCAACGTCGGTTTCCTGCTCGGACGGAAGAACAAGGTGGCCGAAGCGGTCCAGCACTTCGAAGCGTGCGTGCGCTTGCAGCCGGACCACGCGCCCGCGCTCTATCAACTGGGCGTGGCCGCCGCGATGTCGGGACAGACGCCGCGCGCGATCGAGCTGTACCGCGAGTCGCTGCCGCTCGCGCAGGTGACAGCGTGGCTCGGCATGGCGAGCGCCGAGCGGCCCGGCGGCATCGTGCTGCGCGGG
>JANOFY010000493.1:0-23775 GCA_031413895.1 Planctomycetota bacterium
CACGATGAGCATCGTGCCGTTCGTGACCGTCGGCACGTGACTCGAACTCGGCGGCAGCACGACCCAACCCGGCGGCTCGCCATCGAAGCTCGGCGTACCCTCGAGCGCGATGCAGTAGTTGAGCTCTCCGAGCGGATGCGCATGGCGCGGGCCGGCTCCGTTCATCAGAACGACGTCGATCGAGAAATCGTGCGTGGCCTCGCTCGACTTCGCCACGCGACCCCAGCGCACTGGGAGCTCGCCGCGATTGGCGATCGATCCCGCTTCGAGCAAGGTGCTCAATTCACGCGCGAGCTGGATGGCGGCTGCGCCGCGCGGATCGAATCGAAGTTCGAGCTCGCGCTTCGCCGCTTCGGGGCGAGTCAAATCGACGCCGAGGGCCGCGCGCAGCAGCGGATCGAATGTCGTCAGCATGACGCGTCTTGTACCCGACGAAACACGCGACGCATAGCGAGTCAGCGATCCCAGCGCATCCGCACGAGACGTAGTTCGACGCTCGGCGGAAACCCATGCGCCGGATCGAGAGGCCGGCGATCGATCGTGATCCGCTGTCCATTGGGCGACTCGGGCAAACCCGGCGGCGAGTCGAGCAACCCCGGTGGCAACCTGAACCCTGGCGGTGCACCGGCGGGCGCGAGCAACGCTCCCCAGTAGTCAGGACGCTGCGAGAAGAAGAAGTCGGGTGCGACCGCCTTGTCGTGCCCGGGCGATGCTCGCACGAGCGGAGCCTCGCGCAGGGCGACGGCTCGGCTCGTGAGCCCGAATACATCGAGAATCTCCAGCTCCGTGAAATAGCCGATGGCGCCGATGTTTCCGAGGATGATCGACTCGCCTGGAATTGTCTCGCCCGCGAGCGCCCGGCCGAGGAGCGCCCAGGTCTCCGCGCGCTCTTTCATTCCGCGCCACATCTCGTACTCGGAGACGGCGCGCGTGTCGTTCCAGCGGAAGTGAAAACGTTCGCGCACGCCCGCTGGAACGACGTGCAGGTCGAAGCTCGGCAACACGCACAGTCCCGCGCATGCGATCGCGAAGCCGATGCCGACGGGTTGCCGCGCGCCAAGCGCGCGGACGCCGCCAGCGATGAGCAGCGCCAGAAACGGCATCGACACGATCAAAAAGCGTCCCATCGGCATGAAGTCGCCGCCGACGAAGATTGCGTACCCGAACGTGCACGCGAGCACGAGCGTCGCCTGCCACGTGAGAATCGCACTCCTGCCCGCGCGCGAGAGGTACACGACGAGTGCCAGAGCGCAAGCCGGCACGGTGAGCACGTACGCGATCACGTAGTAGAGACCGCGCTCGAGGCGCAAGCCCGAGAACCCCGTCTTGATCCGCGCGGTGTTCGGAAGCCAATCGCCGTAGACACCGTACCGCCAGATCCAGTGCGCGGCCGTGCCGGCTGCGACGATCGAAATCGCGGTCGCGCCAGCGCGGAGCAGCGCTGGTGAGCGAATCTTCACGTGCGCGAGCAACGCCGCGCAGATCATCAGGCTCGCCCACATCAGTCCGTCCGCGCGCAGGAGCGCGCACGCGAGGCCGGCGGCGCCTGCCTGCCAACCGCGGGGACGATCCGGATCGCTCGCGAGCCGTTCGAACGTCAAGAACGCGGCCAGCGCGAACGGCATCGTCTCCAATCCTCCCGTGCACCACAGCGAGAGGCTCGGGAGGCAAGCGAGCACCACGGCACTCGCAGCGAGTTCGGCCGTGGTCAGCGCGAGCCGGCGCTGCATGAAACGGATCACCGCCGCGAGGAGGACGAAGCCCGTCGCGATCGAGCTTGCGCGCGCCGCGATCGTGATGTCGATGCCAATCCACTCGAAGAGCGCGAGCCACACGACCCATAGGAAGTTCGAGTAGCCCTCGACGGGCGGCGACTCGCCCACGTTGAACACGAGGCCGCGTCCCTCGGCCAGGTGGCGGCTGTAGCGAAACGAGATGTACGCATCGTCACAGACGAAGTCGTAGCGCCACACGAAGAACGCGAGCAGCGGCACGGCCGCGGCCAGCGCGACGACGAAGGCACGGCGTTTCGCCTGGCGATCCGAAGGCAAGGTCGCGGAAGATTCGGAATGCACGGTGCCGCGCTACTGTCGGGATCCACTCGCCACGGTGCAACGCCGCGTTCCGTTCTTGGGGGTTGTCTGTGCGGGTCCCTAGAATCGGCGCACGATGTCCGCATCGAAACGGGCGCTGCTCCTGGTCGCGCTGCTCGCATTCTGCGCGCTGGCGTACGCGCCGCTTGCGCGCGCCGGCTTCGTCGGTGGCGACCTCCCGATTCTCGTCCACGCCAGCCGAATCGCTTGGCCGCACACCTCCGGAGGTGAATCCGAGGCCCAGCTCGACTGGCCGAGTTTGACCGCTGGGGGAGTTCGGCCGCTCGCCGCGGCGTCCTTGGCGCTTTCGAGTCGTCTGTGGTCTGACTCGGGGAGATGGGTTCCGTCGGCAGCGGTGTGGCTGCGACTCGAGAACCTGACCCTTCTCCTGTTGGCCGGTTGGATGATCGGACGCACGGTGCAGCGCGCGCTCGTGCCGTGGTACGGCAGCGAAGTGGCGCGGTCGGCGTCGTGGGCAAGCGCGATGATCCTCGCGGCGCATCCTCTGTCCGTGTCGGTCGTCGCCTCGCCGGCGGCGCGCGGCGAGCTCATTGCGCTGGCGCTCGGCGCGTTGTCCGCCGCGCTCTTCATGCGCGCGCGACAGGAGCGGTCGTCGCCGCGTCTCCTCGCCTCGCTCTTGTGTGCGGCACTCTCGGGGCTCGCGTCCGACCTCGCGTTTCTCCTCCCGCTGATCCTGGCCGTCTTGGAGTATGCGTCCGCGCGTCGGCATCGCGCGTTGGCGGCGCGTTTCCGTACGGCACTGACGACCGCTGTCGGGTTCGCCGTCTTGGTGTCGCTCGACGCGTGGATCGGAGCAGCGCTCGGTGTCGCTCGGGCACCCGCGGACATCGTCGACGGCTTCGTTTCGCCGCGGAGCGCGGACGCGGGCGTCGCCGTGCTCGACTGCGCCGTCGAGAAGCTCGGCGTGCTGCTGCTCCCGGTTCCGCCAGGAATTGATGCGGCCACTGGCTACACGATCGCCGGCGTGCTGGTGTCTCTGGCCTTGCTTCCCGCGCTGATCGCGGCGCGCTCCGCGCCGAAACTGTGGGGCTGGATCCTGCTCGCGTGGACCGCGGCAATCGCACTCGCGCTGCTCCCCGACGCGCGGACGTGCGTGCACGCGAACGAGCTCGTGAACGCGCACGTCTTGCTTCCGGGGGCGGTTGCGATGGCCGCCGGCTTCGCCGTCACCTCGACGGCGGTCAGCGGGATTCGTCGAACGCTGCTGCCGCTCCTACTCGGAACGGGCTACGCGATTCTGGCTCACGCCGCCGCGCGAGCCTGGCCGATCGCTTCGACGGAGCTCAACACGTTTGCGGACGATGTCGCGCGTGCGCGAGCGACTCACGGCCCTGACACGCGCTTGTTCGTGCTCACGCCGCCCGGCCAGGTCGCCGGGCTGGAAGTGATCGGTGAGTCGCTGCCGCTCCTCGTCGATCCGAGCATCGATTTTCACGCTCGCGATCCGGGATCGCGCGGCTCGGACGGATCGCCGCCACCCGTCGGGATCGATCGTGACGGACTCTTTGCACTGTCGCGCGAACCGGAGTTCGATCGACTGTGCAGTAGTGGGATGGTGGTCTTGCTCGAGCCCGAACGAGAGCCGCTCGGCGTGCGGCGAGACTCGCTCCGGCTGGAACCTGCGGAAGATTCGGAAGGGCCGTTCCTCTGGCGCGACGATGGGCGCTCGCCGGTCTTGAGCATCGACCCCAGGTGGCACCGTGCAGTGCGCGTCACGGCGCTGCCGGATGCGTCTACCGCGGAACCACCTCTCATGGGTTGGCGCTCGCGCTCCGAAATCACCGAGAAGGGCGAGATCGTCGGCGTCTGGATCGCAGGTCGAGACGGTCCGGTCGCGCTCTTCGATCTCAATCGATCGCTCCCATGGATCGCGGGCAAGCGCATCGCCCGCATCTGGTTCGAGCGCTCGCTCTCCAAGATCGTGTCGGCGGAAATCCTCGCGGACGTGCCGCCCCTGGCGAGCATCGATGCGCCCGAGATCCGCGGGAATGCGTGGGTATTCACTCCACCGCTCGAAGCGACGTTGCCTCGTGCACTCCACGGAGAGTCGCGCTGGGTGGTTGGCGTGCTCGACGTCGTCCGCTACCGTTACGCGGAATTCCACGCATCCGAGATCGCGCCGGTGCTCCTGTTCAAGGACGCGTCCGACTGGGAGCACGCGGTCGAAGGACAGATCGTATGGTCGCTCGAGTACCGCGTGGGGGACACGACGCTGGCGCGAGCAAGCGGCCGGCGTCGGATGTCGCAGTGATCGCAGCTACGAGCTGCCTCCTCTTCCATAATCTATGTCCACGCACGCATCCAAAGACCTGGAGTGGTTTCCCAACCCGAATACCGGGAGGAACTACGAGATTCGTTTCGAGTGTCCTGAGTTCACGTGTCTGTGCCCGCGCACAGGTCAACCGGACTTCGCGACGATTCGGATTCATTACGTGCCCGACGAGCGCTGCGTCGAGCTGAAGAGCTTGAAGCTCTATCTGTGGTCCTTCCGAGACGATGGCCACTTCCACGAAGCGGTGACGAACCGGATCCTCGACGACCTCGTCAGGGTGTTGGCGCCGCGTTCGCTCACCGTCGTGGGCGACTTCTTGATCCGCGGCGGGATCCACACCGTAGTGGAAGTCCGCTATCCGTGAACGTTAGCCCGCATTTCTCAACGGCTTCTACTGCGGCCTCGCCAACTCGCGTCCTGCGGCGTCGCTGCACTCGATCTGCTGCTCGCAGACCAACCAGGTCAACTGCGCGCAGATCGAGCGCAACTCCGTGCTGGCCGCAAGCCGGCGAACCCTCGCTACGAAGCCGGTGAAAAATGCGGGCTACGAGTCGCGCGACCGTGCGCGACTCTCCTCGCGCAGCTTGGCGTAGCCCGGTTTGATGCGATCGAAGATCAAGCGAATGCGCTCGTCGTAGTGCGCGAACGCGGACTTCATCCCGTTGATCGTGATCTTCTCGAGGTCGTCGAGCGAGCAGCCGAAGTGCTCCACGGCGAGCAGGTACTCCTCGGTCATCGAGGTTCGGCTCATCAGCCGGTTGTCGGTGTTCAGCGTGACCCGGAAACCGTTGCGGAGGTAGTGCGGAAACGGATGCGCATCGAGCGAAGTTGTCGCACCTGTGTGCACGTTGGACGAGAGACAGACTTCGATGGGGATGCGGTGATCGAGGACATACTGCGCGAGCGGGCCCAAGCTGATGACCTTGTTGTCGTACAGGACCATGTCCTCGATGAGGCGCGTCCCATGGCCGATGCGGTGCGCTCCGCAGTATTGGAGTGCCTGCCAGATGCTCTCGGGACCGAAGCTCTCCCCGGCGTGGATCGTGATCGATGCGTTCATTCGCTTCACGAGCTGGAACGCGTCGATGTGGTGCTTCGCGGGGTGCCCGGCTTCTTCTCCAGCCAGATCGAAACCGACGCAGCCGCGGCCGCGCCACGCGACTGCGAGCTCGGCCATCTGCATCGACAGCATGGCGTTCAGGTTGCGCATCGCGCACACGATCACGCCGACGACGACTCCGAAGTCATCCTGGCCGCGCGACAGGCCTTTCATCACGGCCGTCATCACGCCATCGAGCCCGAGTCCGCGTTGCGTATGGAAGTGCGGCGCGAATCGAACTTCCGCGTACACGACCGCGTCCTGCGCCATGTCTTCGACGAACTCGTAGGCGACGCGTTCCAAGCTCTCGGCGGTTTGCATCAACGCGATCGTGTGCCGAAAGCCCTCGAGATAGAGCGGTAGGCTGCCGCGCGCTGCACCCGCCGCGAACCAATCGGCGAGCTTCGAAGCGTCGCTCTCGGGTAGCTCGTGATAGCCAGCTTCACCTGCGAGGGCGAGGATCGTGGATGGCCGCAGGCCTCCGTCGAGATGCTCGTGCAGTAAGACCTTCGGTGCGCGCGCGACCCACTCACGGCCGGGTTTCTTCAGGCTCGTCGACATGCGCTGATCCTATGTCACCTCTCTGGCGTGGACCAAGCCTGTCACATGGACCAAGCCGCCCCCTCCTGCAATGGCGTGAACGATTCGAGTCGCGCCGGCACACGAGTCGCTCCGCGCCGGTGCACGAGTCACTCCGCGCCGGTGCACGAGTCACTCCGCGCCGGTGCACGAGTCGCTCCGCGCCGGTGCACGAGTCGCTCCGCGCCGGTGCACGAGTCGCTCCGCTCCCGGTGCACGAGTCGCTCCGCGCCGGCCAGCGCAGCCCGTCCCTATAGCATTGTCGACCGTGCTGCCGGAGTTTCCGAAGGCAAGGCTCACTGGCGGATCGGTACTTCCTGTGAGCCCCTGTGCCCCGGTATCTTTCGCGCTTCGCTTTTAGGATCCCCACGTGCCGAAACCCATCCGTGTCCGATTCGCTCCGAGCCCGACGGGCAGTCTGCACGTCGGCGGCGCTCGCACTGCGCTCTTCAACTGGGCCTACGCACGGCGCTACGGCGGCCGCTTCCTTCTGCGCATCGAAGACACCGATCCTGAGCGCTCGACGACCGCGTTCGAGCTCGCGATCTTGGACGGTTTGCGCTGGCTCGGCCTCGACTGGGACGAAGGTCCGGACGTCGGCGGCCCACACGCGCCGTATCACCAGTCGCAGCGCATCGCGCGGCACCGGGAGCTCGCAGGCAAGCTGGCGGAGGACGGGCATGCTTACCGGTGCTTCTGTAGCCGTGATCGCATCGTGAAGCTCAACGAGCAGCAAGCTGCTCGCAAGGAGAACCAAGCGTACGACGGACTGTGTCGCGGCATTTCCTCGCAAGAGTCCGCGGCGCGGGCTGCGGCCGGCGAAACGTTCACCTTGCGTTTCGGTGTGCCTGAAGGCACGACGCGATTCTTCGATCACGTCCGCGGCGAGATGGTCTTCAACAACAAGGAAGTCGAAGACTGGGTGATGGTGCGCAGCGACGGCAACCCGACGTACAACTTCGTCGTGGTCTGCGACGACGTGGACATGCAGATCACGCATGTCCTGCGCGGCGAGGAGCACCTTGTCAACACGCCCAAGCAGGTCTTGCTCTACAAGGCGTTCGGCGTCGAGCCTCCGGAGTTCGGTCACTTGCCGCTGATGCTCGGGACGGATCGCAAGAAGCTCAGCAAACGCACGGGCGACACCGCGCTCCAAGACTACCGCGAACGTGGATTCCCGAAGGAGGCCGTCGTCAATTTCCTGTGCCTGCAGGGCTGGGCACTGAACGGCACCACCGAGATCTTCACCGTCCGCGACTTGGTCGAGAACTTCGACATCAAGGACGTGAACAAGGCCGGCGCCGTGTTCGACATGGATAAGTTCCTGTGGATGGCGGGGGAGTACATCCGCAGCGATTCACTCGAGCACGTCACCGACATGTGCATTCCGTACGTCATCCGCAAGGGACTCATGACCGCGGGAGAGGCTGCGAGCAAGCGCGCGTGGCTCACGACGGTCATGGCCGGTGAGAGAGAGCGCATCCGTACGTACTCCGAGTTCGCGGATCGGATCGCGTACTTGTTCGTCGAAGACGATCAGCTGGTCTACACCGCTGACGCGGAGAAGAACGCCCGCAAACACGATGGACGAGTCGACACGTTGAAGGCGTTTCTGGGCTGGATCCGCACGCAGGCGCAGGGGCCGCTCGACGCGGTCGCACTTCGCGATGCGGGCAAGCTGTGGACTCAGCAACAGGGCCTCAAGCTCCCTCAACTCCTCCAACCGCTGCGCTGCGTGTTGACGGGTGCGCCGAGCGGTGCGGACATCTACGACGTGATGCAATGGCTCGCAGCCGCACGGACGATTCGTCGACTCGAGCTCGGTATCGAGCGGCTGGCGTAGGAGACGAGAGCTGCCGTTCGACGTGCCCGTCGCGCGTCGACGGAGCAGCAATCCAGAGACGTGCTCGTCGCGCGACGACGAAACGACACTCCCACGGCGTGCTCATCGCTCGACCTCGAGACGGCGATCCGACGAGGAACTCGTCGTTCGACTTCGAGACGACGATCAGACGAAGTGCTCGTTGCGCGACTTCGAAACGGCAATCCAATCGTTCCAGCTCGGCGTCGATTGGCCCGTAGGACCGTCAGATTCGATCGAGACGAGCTCATACCCGTCGAGACGCCGCGGGAGCCGAAACCCGAACTGTGGGGCATTGTCTGCCCTGAGTCCGGCGTTTCGAGAGAGCGAGGCGGCCGCGCGAGAATTCGCCCGCAGGAGTGCACAGCATCGCACGGGCCTGACAATGTCGTCTCGATTGCGATCGCGTCCTGCGCCCGAGCGATTCGAACGGCGCCGCATGGAGTGGGGCGGTCGCCGTGTGCTCACGACGCTTCGTCATCTCCGTCGATAACGACGGAGGAACACCGCCGCGCCATGTCGTTCAAGATCGTGGCGCACGGTGGACTCCGGGTCGTGATTCTCAGATTCGTGGATTAGTCAAGGCGCGGGAAACCTCATCGCGCGCATCCTGCGCTCACGGTTCCGGCTCCTCACGAGGAGCTGCACGCGTTCCCTGTGTGCCAGACGCTGGACAAGGCGCGCCCATTGCGCCCTGGTGGGCTCAAGCGATCGATCGCGACGGTCGATTGGACCTGCGGAGATCCGCGAGCTGTGGAGAGCGCACGCATATCCGGCCCGGCCAGTGCTGGCGGCAGCAGTGATGAACTGCAGTGCAGCGCGGTCTTGCCGCTCGTCAGGCGATTCCTCGCGGGCAACGAGGACGTCGAGCGACGCCCCGCCGTGCGCGCGCACCTGTCGAAATGCGCGTTCTGCCGCGAGCAGTACCACGCGTCGGTCGAAACGATGGCGCGGCTCGCGAGCGCACCTCAGGCGTACTACGAGGGACTCTCGCGTGCTCCGCGCATTGCTCAAGGAGCGCTCAGTCCCCAGCGCGCGAGGTCGGCCAGTTCTCGCGGAACGAACTTCGTGAAACTTATTCTGCCGGCATTCGGACTCTATGCGGCGTTCGCCATGTCGAGTCGCGCAGAGTCTGATCGCGAAGTGCGCTTCAGCACGTTGAGCGGTACGGTCCAAGTCGGGGAGCACACACTCGGCACGGACGACGAGGCGGCCATGTTGTCGCGAAGTCAGAGCGGCTCGACGGACGCCGTCTCGCGCGCACAGATTGAGGCCAGCGACGCCGTGCTCATCGTTGAGCCGTCGACCGCGTTCGCGATCGAGCGGTTGCGCCCATTGCGAGTGCGGCTTTTCCAAGGGACTGTGCTGTTCAGAGGCCGCGTTGTGATCTCGACGAACGCCGGCGTGATGGAGTCCTCGCCCGGATCGGGCGTACTTCGAATGACTTCGCGTGATGTCGACGTTGCGGTCTCGGAAGGCGCGGTGGCCTTCTACGATTCCCATGCGCGAGTCGTGGTGTCACCACAGGAAACCTTGCACGCGCCGCTTCCGGCGACGGAAGCCACGCCAAACTGAGCCCCGCGGAGACTCGCACGGCGCTCACGGCGTGATCGCAGCCAGAGAGGAAGCGACACGCGGTTCTGGCGGCAGTCGGAATGGGGACACCGATCGGCGGCTCCGTCCGAGTTCCTGCGCGCCGTTACAGTCGAGTGCGAGCGGGGTTTGTTCGCACCGTCGAACTCGCGGGTTCGTGGCTCGGCGGCCGCGCGTTCGACTCCTGGCGGCATCTGAGCTCCGGCGCCTTTCGCGTCCGCGAGGAAGTGATCCGCACCGCTCGACTGCAGCAGAGCATGCATGGTTCACGATCGCCCACCTCTCCGATCCTCGCGCCGGGCCGTTTCTTGGACAGGGGGACCTTCGTGCGGTCGTCGAAGCGGTCAATTCGATCCGCGCCGACGTCTGCGTGATCTCCGGCGATTTCATTACGCACCACTGGAGCGATGCGCTGTCCGTCTTGGACGAGCGCGCACAGCTGCGCGCGGAGTCGTGCGTGTTCGCGGTGTTTGGAAACCACGACTGAAAGGATCGGCTCAAAGGACGGATCGCGGACGCGGCACGCGGGAGCCGCTTCTTGCGCAACGATCACGTTCGGATCGATCGAGTCGACGGAGCGCTGCGCCTGCTCGCAGTAGAGGACATCGAGGAGACACGCGATCTCGAATTCGCGAACGCACGCGGCACGCTCGAGCCGAACGAGGTCGAGCTGATCCTCTGCCGCAGCCCTGGCGCCGGTCGCGTCTTGGCGCGCGACCAGTGCCTTGGCATCCTGTCGGGTCACACGCACGGAGGCCAAGTCGAACTTCCAGAGCCGCGCTCAGTCGTCCCAGCGCATACTGGGCTCCGCGTTCGGATCGGACCGACCACACTCATCGTGAGCAGAGGACCTGGATCGTTGGGAGTTTCGTTGCGCATCGGAGCGCGCGCGGAGGTGGTGGTCGTGAGGCTTGCGTCCACGTCGCGACAGGCTGCGGTAACTGGAAAACCAAGGGCATGAGGTGTGCACGGTAGTTTGTGTTTCCAGCGCGGCGTGCTCTACGTCGGCCGCTACGCGAGGACTGCGCACGTCCGCCCCTACGACCTGGATGGTCGACCGCTTGGCAGCGGGTTCAGTTTCCGGGGCGTCGAGGGCGGGCGAGCGGCGGTGCGAGGAATCGCCGTCGACAGCGATCATCGCTGTTGGATCGCCGACGATGCCGCGAGGGGAGTTCGAAGCTTCACCCAGTTCGGACGTGAGCTAGCCGGAATTGTCAGCAAGACGCCTGCGGAATCGGACTTGGCCGGGCACCTCGCGTTCGTGACGGACGTCGCCGTGAGCGGAGTCGAAGTCGGTGAACGGGTTTTGATCGCTTCCAGCGGATACCGGCGACATGCACTGCAGCGATACTCGCGCGACGGCGAACTGATCGCTTCACTTCGACCGATGGGGGATCCACTCGGTCGGTTTCGCGGTCTTGCGGGGGTCTCGCTGCTGGGACGAATGGTCTACGCGTGCGATCCGGTGGCTGCGTGCGTGCAGGTCTACCGAGACGACGAGTTTCACTTCGCCTTTGGGATCGAGAGCTCGGTTCCCCGCGCTCTGGCGCCATTGTCGAATGGTTGGATCGTCATCGCGCACGGAGATGATCGTGCGGGCGGGATAATCGTGGCGGATAGCAGCGGTAGACCCGTTCGGAATTTGGCATCGCACGGAAGCGACGGGGGGCAGGTATTTGCGCCTACGGATGTCGCCGTGCATGAGGGTGAAACCGAGCGCGACACATTGGTCGCTGTAATCGACCATGACGCTGAACGAGTCCAAGTCTTCGCCCTCGATGGGCGATGCTTTGGGGAGATCGTCGAACTACCTGGGCTTGATGCATCAAGGCGCGCACGACCACATCGAGCTCGGGAGCCGCATCGCCAAGCCGAGGACTAGTTCTGTTGTCGTGCTGCGGGTCAGCGGGGAAATCGCGACATGCTCTCTTCGTGCCTGCATCGCCTGGCGAGCGGGTGCGTTTGCGAAGGCAACGGTTCCGCGGGAATGGGTCTTCCGGAGGACCTCACGAACGTGATCGCGTCCAGTCTGTGCGGCGCAGCCCATCACAGCGAACCGCCTACCCCTAGGGTTCACTGGGCAGCGAGAATGATGAGCAGCTCGCCGAGCAGCGAGTGCCACAGACGCGTTGGCTGGCGGCCAGGCCGGAGATAGCCCCCCCCCCATGGGCGGGCTCGAGTTACTTGCAGTCGTCGGGCTGGTGAACGCCCCCCCCCACGGGGGGGGGCGAGCGAAGTCCGTGATTCTTCGGACACTACATCGAGTGGAAAGCAGTGCCAGATCCCGTCCCGGCGTGTACCCGGGTTTCGCTCGGCCATCCCACTCAGGCCCGAGGGGCAATCAGCTCGGGCTCTCCGACTGACCACATGCCCCGTCCCCGTGTGTGGGGGGGGGTAAACACGTACACGACCCCCTCGCACCGCCTCTTTTTTTGTCGAATCCCTAGATAAAGCCCCCCCCCTCGTTGCGGAGGAGTGGGATACACTACAAGTCCGAACGGTTCTGCATATCTCTCGACAACGACGTCCACCCAAAATCGAAGATCCTAAGCGGGGTCCCCGCGCAGGAATCTACTAGTCTGCTTTAAAACACGGGAATTTCAGCGTTTTTCGCACACACTGCACACATGCCGACATCGGACAGCGCTCCGGGCTACGCGCGGGACATCGCGCGCGGGCCCGGTCGGGCTGCTCTTAGAAGTCGCAATTCAGGCCAGATGCACATGCCTCTAAGCACCTTCCGACACGGGCGAGTCGAAGGCCGGTCGCGGGTAACCGCGGGCGGATCAACCAGTGCGCCTACCTCCGATTCCTCACCACCAGAACCACACTCGATTCTCTGAGAGCCCTGCAAAAGGGGCGGGCCGAAGGACGCGCGCGGGATACCGCGCGGGGATCTATCAGCTCGTCTCCAGTTTCCCTGGATACCGCAATCGCCAGACCTTCCGCATTTCGCTCAACACCCTTCGACACAGGCGGGTCGAAGGCCCACGCACGGGCAGCCGTGCGTGGTTCCAACTGTCCGCCCTGAAAAACCTAATGAAGAACGTAATTCTGATTGGAAGTTTGTTCTGCCTCGTCAGCTGTGGTGCGCGCACGACCGATCCGGCCAGCGCGCCCGCAGAATCACAAACAGCGTCGACCTCCACTCTCGACGTCACTGCGGTCGAAGCTGAAGCGCAGACCCCGCAGGAATCGATGGCTAGTCGAACCGCTCGACTTGCTTCGTTCCGCGACATGCGCAACTCGCATCAGCCCGATGCGGTTGACGGCAGTGCCGATGCCGGCGGCGGAACGCCGTCGGCATCGGGGAGCGGCAGCGCCCCCCAACAGGGAGCGGCCTCACTTCGCGATCTGCGACTGAGCTACACGGGATCGCTTGAGTCGGCCAACTCGATTGGTCCGATGTCCTCAGCGAATCCGAGCCTGCGACTGCGCAGCGTACCCGTAGCAGGAGAACCTGGTCTCTACGATGTGACGCTGAACAACACGGGAAGCGGCTACGAGGAGCGATTCCTGCTCCAGGTTCCCTTGGTTGCCACGTCCACTCCGGCACCGATGCTTGTGGTGTTCCACAAGTTCGGCGTCTCGCATTGGGACGCGTTCTACAACACGTCATTCATCACCGAAGCGCGAAATCGCGGCTGGTACTTGGTGGCACCACTTGGTGCCAGCGGCGTGAGCTTTGGCTCGATCGAGAGTCAGGTGAACACGCGGGCAGCGCTCGAAATCGTCACCGAGCTCTACAACGTCGACAAGACGCGAGTGTATGGAGTCGGCTTCTCGATGGGCGGCGGCAATGTCGTGAGCTATGCGGCTCGAAACCTGGATCCGGAACGAATCATGTTTGCTGCGATCTGCGACCACACCGGCGGGATCTCCTTGACGCACACGTATTACTTGGAGACCGACGACAATGACGCCGATGACAACAATCCCGAGTTCGGTGCGAACCTGGAGGTGCGCGACATCCTCGACTACTGGTTCGAAGGGCCGCCTTGGGCGTACACGTTCAACTATCTCCGAGTGTCCGCCTTCGACCTGAGCCCGTGGACAGGAGCAATCGACCCCACGAATGACATGGCACGCAACCTCAGCTATGTTCCGACGCTGACTTGGCTCGCTGAAGGTGATCCGTCGCTGGCGTTGTTCAGCGAAACGGTCAAATTCTCCAACCACATCGAGGATCAGCACCAAGGCAATGCGCTTCGTATGGTTCCGTCATCGGCGCACACGTGGCACACGCTGGACGAAGTCGAGGTGTGCGACTACCTGTCGAAGTTCACGCTCGAGCTTCCGTCATCGGGACGAACGCTCGCCGACGAAGACGGTCGGTTCTTCCACTTCGGCATCGAGCAAGACGAGGCGTATCACTTCACGCCGTTTACGTGGAGCGTCGATGCGAGTCAGAATCGGTTCGACCTGTCCGCGACAACCAATCTGAAGCGGATCAGCGTCGATTGCGAATCTGCTGGATTGCATGTCACGCAGCCACTCACGGTGACGCTGTCGACCGACGACGGACTCAGCGACGAAGTACTGCTCGTCGGTTTGCCGACCGCTCCGACTTCCGTGCTCCGAGACGGTGTCGCTGTGACTGCGTTGTACAACGCCAACTCTCGAACCCTGCAACTCACGGAGTTCGACGCGGCACAACACCAGTGGGTCGTAACTCCTTGATTGATTCGCGTGACACAACCTCAACCAACAGCCATGCGATCGCTCAGGTCCGGGGTCCACGACCGCGGAGAACTATCACGCCCTGAAAGCCGTCGAACCGATTCTCCTGGAAGTCGGACGAGATGAACCAACCGCTACCTTCGTCGAGAGTGGGCGACATCAAGCAAGACCTCCTTGCATCCGGGGCATGGACGACCCCCGTGGAGTGAGATGATCACGAGATCCCGCCAGAAGCCGCTTTCTCCGCATGTCTCGTGCGAGCACGTGCGACGAGCAGCAGCCGACAAGATCAACGAACACGAAGACCGCCAGCTGACGGCGTTGCGGTCTTTCGATTCCGAATGGCCGCCAGCAGCGCATCCGCGCGATCTAGATCACTGCCGAGGGTAGACGTGGCGCCAGCGCGCCGCGGTCACGCGCATGCCGTCACCGTCGACGAGCGAGATGGGTCGCCGTGGCCCACCCGGAGCCGAAGCGTCGGTGGTTCCGACGCCGAGTGCGCATGCGGTCGAGGGACCGGCAGCTGCGCGCCGATTGGCGCCTACCGCTGCGGCCGCACCTAGAGTTGAGCCCGGGTTTCTTGTCACGAACCTGAGTGTTTCGATCCGCCGCGACAAATTTCGGACTGCTCTACGGAATTGCGATTACCTGCTATGCAGAAGGCGATCTCCTATTCGGGCGCTCAGTTCCTCCAGCGATTGAACGGTCGAGATTGACTCACTTGCGGCGAGGGATGGATTTCTCAATTCGGGAACGCTGCTCGACGCGGCGCGCGCAGCAAGCCGAGGTTCGAACCGAGGCCCAGTTAGTACAGGCTTCGTCCCTACGCGGTCTGCGGGAGCGCGGTCATCTGCAGCGCAGCGATCACGGGTCGACGCGGCAGCGAGGGTCCAGCGGTGCGTGCGCCCACGCGTTGGACGTACCGGGCTGCGTGCCCTTTTCGGGGCAGTCGCGGAGGTCTTGCCGGACGCCTCTCGGGCGGCACAAGTGGTCTGAGCGCGGGCAGGAACAATCCACCGGCTTGACCATCCCTGCTGCTGGGGGCCCGGCTACGCGTTCCCGTATCCGCCGGTTCGCCGGAGGCCGATGCAAAAAAGGGGGCCGGTAGTTTTTGAGGCCACCGGCCCGAGGGAGAGAGGAGCCACCACCGAGCTTCCCGGGTACCGCACCGCTCGCAAAGTGCGACACCTCTCGATGGGACTCGCATGCGTTGTCGGTGCATGACCGACCACACACTCAAAATCTTAGTCGCGCCCTAGGGTGATGGAAGCTCCTTTCGAGCGTTTTTTACGGGTTTCCCTCACAGTGCCGGAGTGCGCCTGATGTGCGAGCGCGCGCTTGCTGGTCGTGCGCGATGCGACTTACTCTTGAGGCAGAAGCCCGAGCACCCTCCTAGATGAACATCCCCGGATTCTCGGTGCGGCTCGACTTGCAGGGGCTCGCATGGCGCGCGACACGCAGTGCCGGCGTGCAGTGGTATCCGATCCTCGACGATCACGCGGCTGCACGCGACACGACCGGCGTTCCCGATTCTGTCGTGCTCATTCGGATGGAGCCGGGCACAAGCTACCCCGCACATCGACACATCGGCATCGAGGACGTCCTCATCCTGGTCGGTGGTTACGAAGACGAGTTTGGAGCACACGGGCCAGGATCGTTCGTTCGCTATCCCGCCGGAAGCGTCCATCACCCCATCGCGCTTGGCGATCCACACCGTGCGTGTAATGAGGAGAACTCTGCTTGCGTGATGTTCGCCATCGCTCGCGGTGGGGTTGAGAACCTCGAGACGGGCCCGACCGATCAAACGCCGCGTGCGCGCACCCCGAGCGAGCGGTGAGCGAATGGGCCTTGCGACTCAACGTCCGGTTTCTTCCACATCGATGACGATGTGGGCGGTGGGGCGCGAAACTTGGTACGAATCCGCACAGGCGAAGGGCGCTCATGAAGACGAATCCAATCTCCGAGCTGGAACGCGCGTTGACGCGCGAGTTCGCCAGCAGTCCAAAGGGGCCGCGCGCTGCGCAGATCATCGCCGAGTACGCACGCCAGAACGATGACTGGCGTGCCTTCGCGCGCTTCAGCCCGCATCAGTACACGCGCAATCTCGTGGCCCGCAACGAGCACTTCGAGATGCTCGTGTTGTGCTGGAGCGTCGGACAGCAGAGTCCGATCCACAACCACGCGAGTCAGAACTGTTGGATGGCCGTGCTCGACGGCGAGATCTCCGAAGTTCAGTTTCGTGTCGCGTCCAGTGGGGAGCCCATCGAACTGGCTCAGGGAGCGACGAGACTCTACCGGCCGGGTCAGGTCACCTTTATCAACGACGACATCGCGCTCCACCGCGTCGCGCCAGTCGCCGGTGGCGCGGGCATCTCACTGCACCTCTATTCGAAGCCCATCGACGTCTGCAACGTCTACGATGAGCGAACCGGACGGATCGAGCAGCGACAGCTGCAGTACTTCTCGACGCCCAGCTGCAGTTGAGATGCGCCGCGCCCTGCCTGCTGTAGGTGAGACCCGCTGCGCGATTGTCGGCGCGAGAAGGCAGACGCCTGCCCCACGTGGGGCAGGCGCGTACCATCTCTCTCGTGTCGGGTCCCCCTTCGTCGTCGAAGCTCCGAACGAGCCGACGTCCCGCCTGGGAAGGGGCGAAACACCGACCGCTTCGACTGGGAGAAGACGACCGGGGCCGTCTTCCAGAGGGGGGAACGACGTGTCCGCTTCAATCCGCCGGTAATTCTCGCGCTTTTTGTGGCCGCCCCCGCACGCGTGCGAACGCTCGGCGCCTTGACCGGTGGGGAGCCCCCCGCTAGATTCCCGCGCCCGAGTCGGCAGGGACCGTGCGGCGGTGTAGCTCAGTTGGTAGAGCAGCGGAATCATAATCCGCGCGTCGGGGGTTCAAGTCCCTCCACCGCTACCACTGTCGAGCTTGGGTGATGGGAGCGGCTTGCCCAACGCAAGGCCGGATTCCACCTTTCGAGCTGTACGCAGGCGTCGTCGATCGTTCCCCCGACGAAGATCGGCGCTTCGTTAACTGCTGCCACCGGTAGTCAATGCGGGCGCTTCGTGTGCGAAATGTTCGGTACGCTGAGTTCGCCGAGTTTCGTTTGCATCGGGTGGTGCTTCGGAATGCTCGTGTCTGCGGGAGCTACCACACGAGTTCGCTCCCGTGCTCGTGCGGTGGTCGAGAGCGCGTCGACTCCACGCAGCGGCCTGCTCGGCGCCGAAGTCCTGTGAGCGCACTCGCGCCTCGGGGCATTGGCGCGCTCGAGCGATCGCTCGGACCGAGTGCTCAGGCTGTCGGTCTGGCCGCGTGCCGGAGCCATCGCTCTGCTCGGGTGTCTGCGCGGTGGCTCTGCCCGCGTGCTCGAGCGGATGTGCTGTCTCGAGCGGTCGTGCTGCTCGTGCGATGGAGCTTCGTTCTGCTGACGTGCTCGAATGTTGAACCCCGCTCACCCGTCCGGGCTCTGAATCCCCAGTGCGTGCGCGAGATTCCGACACCGAGGTTCCTCGATCCCCGAATCCCGCTCGCCTCGATCGAAGCTCACGGACGAGCGTCCTCCGTCGGCCGTCCGATCGGACCCGCGCTGGGCAACGCTCGGGCAAGAGCGGCCGGCTCGAGAGCTCCGCGGACCAAGTTGGCCAGGCTTTGAATCCAGAGCGGGTGGTCGTTCAACGCAGGCACGACCACGAGATCCTCTCCGCCCGCCGCCAGGAACTGCTCGCGCAACCGCAGCTGAATCTCTTCGAGAGTCTCGAGGCAGTCCGCGGCGAAGCCGGGAGTCGTCAGCAACACCCGCTTGTGCCGCGCCGCTAGCTCGGGAACGTACTCGTCGGCATAGGGCCGCAACCATTCCTGCGGACCGAATCTGGACTGGAACACGGTCGACCAGCGTCCATCGGCCAGCCCCAGTTCTCGCGCGAGTTCCTGCGCGGTGGCGAGGCACTGCTCGCGATACGGATCGCCGCGCGCCACGTACGACGCAGGGACGCCGTGAAAGCTCATTACGTAATGCTCGATTCGTGCGTCGCGCGCCGCGTCGTGGACACGAGCCGCGAGCGCCGCGATGTATCCATGATTCGTGTGCCACGGCGCGATGTTCACGATCTCGGGAGGTCGGCGGCGCATCTCGAGATCGTGCGCGATCGCGCGCACGACAGATCCGCTCGTCGTCGTGCTGTACTGCGGGAACATGGGAAGCGCGACGATCCGATCGCAACCAGCCCGTACGAGTTCGTCGATGGCCTCGCTGAGTGATGGTGCGCCGTAGCGCATGCCGAGCGCGATGTGAAACGACGGGCCCAGCTCAGTCGCGAGTCGATCTCGCTGCCGCAGGCTGTTCACGAGCAGCGGCGATCCTGCTGCGGTCCAGATCCTCTCGTACAGCCGCGCGGACTTCGGGCTTCGGAACGGCAGCACGACTCCATAGAGGATCGGCAACCACAGGGCCCTGCTGATCTGCACGACGTCTGGGTCCGACAGGAACTCGCGCAGGTAGCGACGCACGTCGACCACCGCTGGGCTCTGCGGCGTGCCGAGGTTGACGAGCAGGACACCGATCGGTCGAGCGGTCGCGCGCGACGTCGACGCCGAATCGAGCGCGAGTTCGGTCGTAGCCGGCGTCGACACTGCGTCGATCGGTCCGACCGCCGAACCTCCCGTCGACGCTGCGTCGATCGTTCGACGGGTCGAACCGTGCGGCAATGCCGTGCCGGCTGGTGGACGGGTCGGACTCGGCGTCGACGCGGGGCTGCGAATCGACAGATCGGTCGAACCTGGTGTCGACACCAGGTCGATTCGGTGGCCCGACTCAGGCTGCGAAGGAATGGACGTCACGATCGATTGCGCGCTCCGTGTCCGGTGCGATCCAGCGTGGTGAGCGCGCCGCGCGGATCGCTTGCGTCAACGATCGCGGAGCGAAGACGATCGAGGGATGCGCACGGGTGAGCGAGCTCGATGCCGCAGATCGGACCGCACGTCGTGCCTGAGCGCATCCCGCTGCCGTAGCCGCTCAGTGCCAGAAGCGCAGTTCGCGGTACTTCGGTAGCGACCACAACTCGTCGTCCATAGCCCATTCGACCGGATCGACCACTTTGTGCCGCCCAGGCGCCGCCGTCTGTCCCGAAACGATTCATCGACGCACTCGCCACGGGGCGGACAGCGGACTGGCGCGCGGCGAGGTTCATGGGCAAGAGGGGGGGGGCGGCGCCGGACGGAGCTGCGGCCGCGCCCGAGAGTTGCCGCCGAGCGACGAAAACCGACGCCGATTGGGCCACGCAGCCGACGTTCGAGAACCCTAGCTGCGCACCCCTGTGCGGTAAAGCTGGCACCGTCGACCGCCGAGGGTCGGCCCGCGTCGACGACCGTGGATCCGCCTGTCGCGCCGCGGCCGAGCTAGCGCGCCGCTCCGCGTCCTCCGTACCGCCGCGGCCCGTCCGTTTTTTTCTTGCGAAATTCGAGGGACCTGCGGAAAAGAACAGCCTGTTCGCCGGCCCCTGGAGAGTCCGGAGGTCATGAGCGAGCGCCAAGCATCGAGCGTTCACTTTCCCAAAGCGTCGAGCCATCAGCTGGGGGGAGCCATCCACCTCGCCCCGAGGACCACAATGCAGCTTCGCCACGCAAGCGCACTATCCCTGTTGACGGAATCCACTCCCGAGTTGGAACGCGAATCGTCCGTGTCGACGATCCAGGCGTCGGACGACTACGACGGCGATTTCGACCTCGATCTCGATCTGGACGACGACGACGAGGAGGACGACGACGACGAGGAGGAAGACGAAGACGACGACGATGACGACGACGATGACGACGAGTTCGTCGAAGCGGACGACGACGATTAGGCCTCTCGTCGATCGCTGACGCTCACCTTTGCCGAAGCACGACGCGCATCATCCACTGGGGCTGGAGCGCGTTCTCTTGTCGGATGGCGGGAGATTCGGATGGCGAGAAGGATGGACCGAGTGTGCGCGCGGTGGTCGGAGTCGACGCCCGCAGCGGGACGAGCTCGAGCAACCCTCGTGCGGGTTGCAAGCTCGGTCGCTCGCACGCTAGGCGACTGCCCGTGAAGCCGAACACCCGCGAATTGCGAGCGTTAGGGCAGCGCGATCCGCACTTGGCTGCCGCGCTTTCCAAGCTGCCGCGCTTTCCAGGGTTTCCGGATCGCGAGAACGCGCGCCAGCGATCTCACTACGTCTCGCTCGCGAGCGCGATCATCTACCAGCAACTGCACGGCAAGGCGGCCGCCACGATCTACGCGCGCGTGTGCGCGCTGACTCCGGGCTCCGCGTTTCCGAAGCCGGCGGACTTGCTCACGCTCTCCGAACGCGAACTGCGCACCGCCGGGCTGTCGCGCAACAAGCTCGTCGCGTTGCGAGACTTGGCCGAGCGCATCGAAGGGGGTCGCCTAGAGCTCGCTCGGATCTCGCGTCGGAGCGACGACGAGATCATCGAGCGCCTGACGGAGGTGCGCGGCATCGGCACGTGGAGTGCGCAGATGTTCCTCATGTTTCGACTCGGACGACTGGACGTCATGCCCGCCGGAGATCTCGGCGTGCGCGAGGGATTGCGCCTCTTGGATGGGCTCGGCGAGCGTCCCGCGCCAGAGCAAGCCATGGCGCGCGCGGAGGTTTGGCGCCCGCTGCGCAGCGTCGGAGCATGGGCCATGTGGCAGCTCGTCGACGCTCGGCGTGCGCAAGCGGCGACGGCTGTCCGCGATTCGCGGGCGGGTCATCCGCCGACGCGCGCGGACAGTCGCACGGTGCGAACCGGTCCGGGCCCGGCGTGTGCGGATGATGGCTCGGTGCGTGCTCGCACCGACTGGGTGCGAACGCGGACTCGCCCGTCGCCAACGAGCGACGGCCCAACGCGGGCGGGCCGCCGTTCAGCGCGCACGCGTGTCGTGGCGGCAGCGCGACAGGGCCGCTAGACTCACGTTCACGGTAACGCGTCCGGAGGCGCTCGTCGGAGCGCAGCGCGGTGCCGATCCGTCGAAGCTGGGGGCGGCGCCCTGTGCGGGCACCTGAGAAGCACCCCTCGAACCTGATCCGGGTCATGCCGGCGTAGGAAAGCTCATGAAGACGCACGAAGGAGTGCGCGAACCCGCGCTGTCGCTCCGTTCCCAAGAGCCGCTCGAACGTTCGTTCCCGCGTTCGCACAAGATCGAGCGTGAGATCGATCACGGCGACTTCCTGCTGCGTGTTCCCGCGCGCCGCATCCACCTCGACGGGGAGAATCCTCCTCTCGACGTGTACGACACGACCGGCCCGCAGGGCTTCGATCCGCGCGCGGGTCTCCCCAAGCTGCGCGAAGCGTGGATCGCCAAGCGGCAGCTGCTCGCGGACGGCAACGTGTCGCAGATGCACTACGCGCGCCGCGGCGTCGTCACCGAAGAGATGGCTTTCGCCGCAGTGCGCGAAGGCGTTTCGCCGGAGTTCGTGCGCAGTGAAATCGCGCGCGGTCGCGCGATCTTGCCGGCGAACATTCGGCATCCCGAACTCGAGCCGATGGTCATCGGCCGCAACTTCCTGGTGAAGATCAACGCGAACATCGGGAACAGCTCGGTCAAGAGCTCGATTGAGGACGAAGTCGAGAAGCTCCAGTGGGCGACGCGCTGGGGCGCCGACACGGTGATGGATCTCTCGACCGGCCTCGAGATCCACACGACGCGCGAGTGGATCCTACGCAACTCGGCTGTTCCGATCGGCACCGTGCCGATCTACCAAGCGCTCGAAAAGGTCGGCGGCAAGGCCGAAGACCTCGACATCGACGTGTTCCTCGAGACACTCGTCGAGCAAGCCGAGCAGGGCGTCGATTACTTCACGATCCACGCCGGAGTGCTCCTCCGCTACGTGCCGCTCACCGCGAAGCGCTTGACCGGCATCGTGTCGCGCGGCGGCTCGATCCTCGCCAAGTGGTGCCTCGCGCATCACGAGGAGAACTTCCTCTACACGAACTTCGAGGCGATCTGCGAGGTGATGAAGCGCTACGACGTGTCGTTCAGCCTCGGCGACGGACTGCGCCCCGGATCGATCGCGGACGCGAACGACGACGCACAGTTCGCCGAGCTCGAGACGCTCGGCGAGCTCACGCAAGTCGCGTGGCGGCACGACGTTCAGGTGATGATCGAAGGCCCCGGTCACGTGCCGATGCACCGCATCCGCGAGAACATGACCCGGCAGCTCGACGTGTGTCACGAGGCGCCGTTCTACACGCTCGGTCCGCTCACGACGGACATCGCACCCGGCTACGACCACATCACGTCCGCGATCGGCGCGGCAATGATCGGTTGGTACGGCACGGCGATGCTGTGCTACGTGACGCCGAAGGAGCACTTGGGTCTGCCCGACAAGAAGGACGTGAAGGACGGCGTGATCGCGTACAAGATCGCCGCGCACGCGGCGGATCTGGCGAAGGGGCACGCCGGTTCGATCGAGCGCGACAACGCACTGTCGAAGGCTCGATTCGAGTTCCGCTGGCGTGATCAGTTCAACCTGAGCCTCGATCCCGAGACGGCGCAGGAGTTCCACGACGACACGCTGCCCGCGGAGGGCGCGAAGAGCGCGCACTTCTGCTCGATGTGCGGACCGCACTTCTGCTCGATGAAGATCACCGAGGACGTGCGCCGCTATGCGGCGGAGCACGGGCTCGAGGGCCAAGCCGCCCTGCAGGAAGGCATGCGCGCGAAGAGCGCCGAATTCAAAGAGCGCGGCGCGGAGGTGTACATCTCGCCGGCCGCGTCGAGTTAGCCGCACGCCATCGCTCCGCACGCAACCGCGCGTTGCGAGCTGAGTACCACAAGCCGGGCGTAGCGTGCACGGGGCGCTGCTTGTGTCCGTAGCCGGCGCGCGTCACGATCCGCGTCCGGCATGCTCCCCTGGATCGTCGGTGCCATACTCCTCGCCGCGCTCTTCGTCGTGCGACGGCGTTTGGCGCGCGCGCTGCTCATCCCGCTGATCCACGCGGTGTATCGCATCCGCGTCACCGGGACGGAGAACCTCCCTTCTGGCGGGGCGCTCCTCGTCGCGAATCACTTGTCGTTCGTCGACGCGCTCCTGGTTGGCGCGTCGGCACCGCGGCCCGTGCAGTTCCTGATGCACCGGTCCTTCTTCTCGACGCCGATCGTCGGCCGGTTCGCAGGGATGATGGGGGCGTTGCCGGTCGCGTCCGAAGACAGCGCGACCGCGAAAGCCGAGGCGTTGGCGGTCGCCGCGAAAGCCGCCGCGGAGGGAGCGCTCGTGTGCATCTTCGCCGAAGGTGCGATCTCGCGAACTGGTGCACTGCTTCCGTTCGCGCGCGGGTTGGAACGTATCGCGCGGGATGCGAAGGTGCCGATCGTCCCGGTCGGGCTCGATCGCGTTTTCGGCAGCATTTTCAGCTTCGCGGGCGGCCAGGTCTTCTGGAAGTGGCCGCGACGGTTGCCTTATCCAGTGGACGTTGCGTTCGGCTCACCGATGCCGTGGGAGACGGAGAGTTGGCGCGTGCGCGATGCCGTGCAGACGCTCATCGCGACGACGCGCGCGGGCCGAGCCGCGCACAGCCGCTCCCTCGCCTACCGATTCATTCGCAACGCGCGCAAGA
>JANOFY010000494.1:0-16922 GCA_031413895.1 Planctomycetota bacterium
TCGGACTGATCGGGATCCTCATCGCACTCGCGGTCGCGTGGATGACGGGCGATCCGCGAGCGCTGTTCGGCGCGATCTCGGGAGCCGCGGGCCCCGCGGCCGACACTTCGCCGCCGACGGCGGAAGAGGAAGCGGTCGCGAACTTCATGCGCGGCGTGCTCGCTTCCACAGAGGACGTCTGGAACGAGCAGCTTCCTCGTTACGGAACGGAGTACCGCGAACCGACGCTCGTGCTGTTCCGCGATGCGGTCGAATCCGCATGCGGAATACAGGGATCGGCGACGGGACCGTTCTATTGCCCGCGCGACGAGCAGCTGTACCTCGACTTGTCGTTCTTCGACGAGTTGGAGCGCAAGCTCGGCGCGCCCGGTGATTTCGCGCAGGCCTACGTCATCGCACACGAAGTGGGGCACCACGTGCAGCGGGTGCTCGGAATCGAGAGCGACGTGCGCGCCGCGCAACAGAAGGCCGGCGAAGCGCAGGCCAACGATCTGTCGGTGCGGATGGAGCTGCAAGCCGACTTCCTCGCCGGCATGTGGGCGCATCACGCCGATCTCATGGCCGGAGTGATCGAACCCGGCGACACCGAGGAAGCGCTGAACGCGGCAACGCAGATCGGCGACGACAACCTTCAGCGGCGTTCGCAAGGGCGCGTGGTTCCCGAGAGCTTCACGCACGGAACGTCGGCGCAGCGCGTGCGGTGGTTCAAGAAGGGGCTCGAGACGGGGGACCTCAAGCAGGGGGACACGTTCGCCGTGCGCGACTTGTGAGACGGACGCCCGAGTGGCATCACGTCGGCGCCGCGTTACTCTGAGCGTTCACGCGCCCGTAGCTCAGCTGGATAGAGCAGCGGTTTCCTAAACCGCAGGCCGTTGGTTCAAATCCAATCGGGCGCGCCACACGACTCTGGCGGTACGTGGTGCCCGTGGAGGCCTTGAGGCAGTTCCTGGACGAAACGCCGCGAGTCTCTCGCCGCGGGCAACGGGCACGCGGCTTCTCGGTGCGACGCTCGGCCCACGGGGCGGCTCTACTACACCTTGTATCGGAGGGCGCATAAGCATGAGTTCGCAGAGACGATTGCGGTCCGGTGCGGTACGAGTGACGCGCATGAAGATCCTCCTGACGCTCCTTGCTCTCACCCCGCTCGTCGCCTGCACCGCCAACGAGTCCGTCAAGACCGATGACGCGGCCGTGCTCGCGCTCGGCATCAAGGGTGCCGTCCTAGTCGAGCCGCAGCTCGTATCCTCTGGTCAGTACGACGAGGCCCAATTCACCAAGCTTCCGACGCTGGGCTATCGCACTGTGATTCAGCTGCGCCCGGCCACCGAGGAAGGCACGGGTTGGGAAGAGGCCAAGGCCAAGGCACTCGGTTTGAACTTCATCCGCATCCCGGTGGACGGCACCAAGGACGTCACTGAGGCGAACGCTCGCAAGCTGGAAGCGGCGCTGAAGAACCGCGACGGAGGCACGCTCGTGGCCTGCAGCAGCGGCAACCGCGTCGGCGGGCTGTTCGCGATGAAGGCCTTCTACTGCGAGAAGCTCCCGGCCGAGAAGGCGCTCGAGGCGGGCAAGAAGGCCGGGTTGACCAAGGCCGAACCCGACGTGCGCAAGGTGCTGGGTCTGCCCGAAGCGAAGTGAGGCGGATCTTCCCCCGTCGCGCGGCAAGTGATCCGACTGTCTTCGGCGGAAACGCCGGGCGGCGCTCCACGGTGGAAGTTCCGCGGTCCCACGCGGGTCACGAATCGGCGAACAGTCGGTCGCGCGCCGCCTCGCTGATCGCTGCTACCGCGGGGTTCTTGATGCGCCGCTCCACCGAGATCGCCCAAAATCGTTCGCGCAGATCATCGCTGCGTCCGACGACGCGCACGTTGAACTGATCCTGGACTTCGCGTTCGATCGCCGAGGGCGCAGGGAAGATGCCGAGCCCGTTCTGACCGAACGCCTTGATCAACGCGCTGTCGGCGATCTCGGCCACGATCTGCGGGCGAATACCTTGGCGTTCGAACCACGGATCGAGCGCGCGGCGCAGCGCCGTGTCCTCGGTCGGCAGGATCATCGGCTCCAGGCCCAGTGAGCGTGGAAAACTGCGCTTGGCGCGCTTTTGGATGCTCTCGACCGCGAACCAGGTCACTCCGCACTCACCCAAGAGGTGCGCGTAGGCCTTGATGCGCGCAGCGGGCGGCAGAGGTGAGTCGCTGAGCACGACGTCGAGCGCGTGCTGCCCGAGCCGCGCGAAGAGCTCACGCGCAGGTGCTTCTTGCACGACGAGACGCACGGGATCTGGTCCACGCAGCGCGGGCTCGAGCAAGCGGCGCACGAGCAACTTGGGCAGCACATTCTCGACTCCAACCGCGAGCCGCAAGGGTCGACCGGTCGGGCGGCCCTTGACCGTGTCGACGAGCTCGCGTCCGAGCGCGAAGATCTCGTCGGCGTATCGATACACGACGCGCCCCATCTCGGTCAGCTCGAGTCCACGACCGACGCGCACGAAGAGCTTCTCGCCCAGTGCGACCTCGAGCTCCCGGACCTGTGCGCTGATCGTCGGGTGAGTCAGCTTCAGACGCTCGGCCGCACGCGCCACGCCGCCTTCGCGGGCCACGGTCCAGAAGTAGAGCAGGTGGTGGTAGTTCAGCCATTCCAGCGTGGGAGTCATGTCGATTTTATCGAACGATACCAAAGAAACTATCAAATTGTCGACGCGGGACAACGAGCCGATGATGGTCCGTGCTCGCGCTGGACCCCCACGGAGACCTGTGATGAAACTGCACATGCATTGGAGCGGACTGACGGCCACCCTCGACCTGCGCCAGCGCCTCGAACGTCGTTTGGCCTTTGCCTTGGGTCGCTTCGGCGACGAGGTGAGCCACGTCTGGGCTCAGCTCGCGGACGCGAACGGCCCGCGGGGTGGCGTCGACAAGCGCGTCATCCTGCGCGTGCGCGGTCGGCGGCTGAAAGACCTGGTCGTCACCGACGCCGACTCGAATCTGTCCGCGGCGATCGATCGTGCCGCGGAGCGCATCGGCCGCTCGATCGGTCGCGCGCTGGAGCGCGCGAACGGTCACACCCATGGGCACCGCGACATGCTGCCCGAGCGTGCGCGCACGCTGCGTCGTCGTTGAGATCCTGACTCGAGAACCCACTCGCCATGCTGAATGAATCCATCGGCTCGCCTCTGCTCTGGGGCGGCTTCTTCGTCTTCGTCCTGTCGATGCTGGCGCTGGACCTGGGCGTTTTCCATCGCAAGGCACACGCGATTTCGCTCAAGGAGGCTGCGACCTGGAGCGCGGTGTGGGTGGGACTCGCCGCGCTGTTCGCGCTGGGCGTGCACGTCGGGTACGGACCTGAGCGGGCGCTCGAGTTCACGACGGGCTACGTCATCGAGAAAGCGCTCTCGGTCGACAACATCTTCGTTTTCGTCGTCATCTTCTCGTATTTCGCGGTACCGAGCGCGCTGCAGCACCGAGTGCTCTTCTGGGGGATCCTCGGCGCGCTGCTCATGCGCGGGATCTTCATCGTGGTCGGTGGTGCGTTCCTGGCGAGGTTCCACTGGGCGATCTACGTCTTCGGTGCGATCTTGGTGCTCACCGGCATCAAGCTGCTCGTGCAGCGCAACGTGCATTACGATCCGGCCTCGAATCCGGTCGTGAAGCTGTTCCGGCGCTTCTTTCCGGTCAGCGAGGACTTCGATGGTGCGAAGTTCTTCACGCGTCAGGGCGCGCGACTCGTCGCGACTCCTCTGTTCCTCGCGCTGCTCGTGGTCGAGGCGACCGATGTCGTCTTCGCGGTGGATTCGATCCCGGCGATCTTCGCGATCACCAAGGATCCGTTCATCGTGTTCACCTCGAACATCTTCGCGATCCTCGGTTTGCGATCCCTGTACTTCCTCTTGGCGGGAGTGATCGACAAGTTCCGCTACCTCAAGCTCGGCCTGGCGTTCGTCTTGGTCTTCGTCGGGAGCAAGATGATCGCGACGGACTTCTTCAAGGTGCCGGTCGTCGCCTCACTGTGCATCATCGCGGGGATCCTCGGTGCCTCCATCGTGGCCTCGCTGATCGCGAACCGTCGCAGCGAGGGCGCGCGGATCACGAAGGGCTCGGTGCCGTGAAGGAACACGCGCCGGGTGCGCGGGTCGGTGTGATCATGGGCTCGCGTTCGGATTGGGAGACGCTGCAGCACGCTTCCGCGACGCTGACGGCTCTTGGGATCGAACACGAGGTCGAGGTCGTGTCGGCGCATCGCACGCCCGACCGACTCTTCGAATGGGTCGGCGGCGCAGAAGCGCGCGGGCTCGACGTCTTGATCGCGGGTGCCGGCGGCGCGGCGCATCTGCCCGGCATGGCCGCCGCGAAGACGATCCTGCCGGTGCTCGGTGTGCCGGTCGAATCGCAGGCGCTGCACGGCATCGACTCGCTCCTGTCGATCGTCCAGATGCCGGCCGGAATCCCGGTCGGGACACTCGCGATCGGCAAGAGCGGTGCGATCAACGCAGCACTGCTCGCGGCCGCGATCTTGGCGCGCTCCGATGCGACGGTCCGATCGGCGCTCGAGCGCTGGCGTGCCGCACAGACGGAAGCGGTGCTCGCCCACGCCGATCCACGGGAGGCGACGGCGTGAAGCTCGGCATCGTCGGCGGCGGACAACTCGCACGGATGCTCGCGCTCGCGGCACATCCGCTCGGCGTGCGCGTGCAAGCCCTGTGCGCGAGCCTGGACGAGCCCGTAGGTCGCGTGGCGCGCGCGATCATGGAGAGCGGCGACGCCATGAGCGACCTGCGCGCGCTCGCGCACGATTCGGACGTGCTCACATTCGAGAGCGAGAATCTAGACGCCGGCCTGCTGCGTGCGGCATGCGCGCCGAAACCGATCTACCCTCCCGTGCGCGCGCTGGAAATCGCGCAGGATCGCCTGCTCGAGAAGCGCTTCTTGCGCGAACTCGGCATCCCGCTCGCCGCGTTTGCACCGATCGATACGCGCGACGAACTCGAGCGTGCCGTGGCGACTCTCGGACTCCCGGCGGTGCTCAAGACTCGGCGCGGCGGCTACGACGGCAAGGGACAAGTCGTGCTGCGCGACGACATCGACTGCACCGCGGCCTGGAATCGTCTGGCTGGCCGACCCCTGGTATTGGAAGAGTTCATGCACTTCGAGCGCGAGCTCTCACTCGTGGCAGTGCGCAGCCGGCAGGGTGAGATCCGCTTTTATCCCTTGGTCGAGAACTTCCACGCGGGCGGCGTGCTCCGCGCGACCATCGCACCCGCAGCAGACGTCGACGTGTCCGTCGAACGTCTCGCGCAGAGCTACGTGCGGCGCATCCTGGAGTCGCTCGACTACGTCGGAGTTCTCGCGCTCGAGCTCTTCGAGTGCGACGGCGAGTTGTGGGCCAACGAAGTCGCACCGCGCGTGCACAACAGCGGCCACTGGACGATCGAGGGCGCGGAGACGAGCCAGTTCGAGAACCACGTGCTCGCCGTGTGCGGGCTACCTCTCGGCGCGACGCGGGCGCGCGGCCATGCCGCGATGCTCAATTTGCTCGGAAGCGTTCCGGACATCGAGTCGCTGCTCGCGGTCCCCGGTGCGCACGTGCATCTCTACGACAAGCCCGCGGCACCGGGCCGCAAACTCGGTCACGTCACGCTGTGTGCGCGGAACCACGCGACGCTGCACGAGTCTCTGCCGCGCCTCCTCGAGGTCGTCGAACGCGACGGATCGGAGCTGAAGCGCCGACTCACGATCGACGAGTGGAAACTCCGGAACTCGCACGCCTGAACTGCGCACTTGGGCCCAGAGGCTCGACCCGCATCAGCGCGTAGGATGGCGCTCCGCGAGCGATCCGAAAAACCAAAGAATCCCGGGAGCGAAGCGATGCAGAAAGAGCTCGACCGACCGCATGACAAGCGCTGGAGAAGTGTGTGGCATGGAGCCGTGCTGAACTCGCTCGCGTTCCTGCTGATGCTCTGCTGCGCCGGATGCAAGCACGAGTCCAAGGCCGCAGCCGACACGAATCCTGTCGGTACCTATGCCTTGGTGATGGTGGACGGAAAGGCGTTGCCGTGCACCGTCGCGCACGAGGGTTCGCCGCTGGTGAAGTCGGGCGTCTTCGTGATCGATGCGGACGGAACTTGCAGCAGCAAGATCACGTTCTCCACGCCCACGGGGGGCGAGATGGTGCGCGAGGTCAAGGCCAACTACACCCGCGAGGGAACCAAGCTCACCATGAAGTGGGAAGGTGCCGGCATGACCGTTGGCAACGTGGAGGGCGATTCCTTCACGATGGACAACGAAGGCATCCTCTTCGCGTATCGCAAGTAGCGAGCGCCTGTCATCGACACCGCGCGGGACGCGTCCGTGCTGCGAAGCAGGGCCGAGCGTGCGTACTGCGTGACGTCGATGGCGAGCACTCTCGCGATCGCCAGCTCAACCCAGGTCGAGCGGCGCGTCGTGACGCGGCGCTGCGCGTCACAACTCTACGCGGCGGTGCAGTCAGCCCGCATCGCGCGCGCCGCGAGTCGCTCGAAGAGAGTCAGCGAGTCGAAGGACGCCACCGCTGTATCGTCGCGCCAGTGCCTGCGCAGGCCGTAGATCGCGCGGCGATCGCCCGCGCGCTCAAGGAGCATGGCTTTGTCCGTTTCCGAAGGCGGTGGATTCGTCCACCTATTCGAGGCAACAAGGTGTCACGGAAATCGTGAGGTGCACAGCCTGCCGGCGGCGGCGCAGACCCTGCACTACCAGGCCGCGTATCGCAACGCGGTGAACTTGTGCACGCCGGCGACGCTCAACACGTCGAACGCGCTGGCGGTCGACAGGACGCCGTGAAATGGGTGGATCTGTCGAGTCTTGGCGAACGAGTTCCGTCGAATTGATCGTGTCGGCGCTGTAGCAGGTACGCGCAAAACCACAACGTGAACCGCACGCCGGCAGTTCGAATCTGCCCACGCGCACCCGTTCCGCAAGCAAACGCTTCCACGAAGTTACTCACGCTTGCGCAGCGAATCCACGAACAGATAAGCGTTGAGCAAGAGCAACAGCAGCGCCGGCAGCCACAAGCGAATCGGATCGCCGATGGAGATTCTCGTGATCAGCCCGCACAACATCAGCAGCGACAGACCTGCGGACGAAACCCAGAGGCTCGGGCCCCACCACAATCCGATGAGGAGCCCCGCGCCACCGAGAATCTCCAAGAAGCCGGTCAGCACGCGCAGATGCGGCAAGCCGTAGCGCAGGAACTCGCGTTCCATCTCAGGCGATCTCAGGCAGGCAACTCCGTAGCCGAGGAACGCAAAGCTCGAGACGAGTGTAAGGGCCGTCCGTAGACCCACCTAGCTCACGACTCCCGAAAGAACCGCGGCGACAAAGAGCGAGAGCAACAGCAGGAGCAGCGATGGAACGAACTTCGGGAACGCGTGGCGCACTTTGAAGTGCGACCACTGCGCGCCGGCCATCAGCACAGCCATGCTGATCGCGGCGACGAGCACGGGCGCGGGAAACCAGATCCCGACGAGCAACAGGGTCGCGAGCGCGATCTTGGCTGCACCGATGAAGCTGCGGAAGAGAACCGAGAAGCCGTACTCGCCGAACTCCCTCTCGATGTTCTCGAAGCGGAAGATCCAGACCGAGATCACGGAGACCGCGATGACGACTTGAGCGAAGATGGACAGGTCTTGCATGGAATTTCGGAGTCGAGGTTTGGACCGCGGTCGTCAGGGAGGACGCTGGGTCCGTGGGGAAGGGGATCGTTCGAGGAACTCGCTCAACGCGATTCTCCCCTCGCACTCAGCAGCGACACCCCGAGTGCCAGCATCGAGGCCCACAAGAGGCCCACGACGTCCGCATGCGCGCCCTCGACGATGAACGACCGGTGAACGGAGAACAACAGGAGAGAGGCGCACGCTGCCGCAAGGAACAGAGCCTGGCCGGCGTGGATGCGGCTGACGTCGGATCCGCGGACCTCGACCAGGACCTGCGCGGAGCGGATGGCCGGGCAGCGATCTCGTGAGAGGTTGGTCGTGTTCTCCATGACGTTGAGTTCGCGTGGAGACGATCCACGCTCCGCACGTAGAGTTTCGCCTGTCCTCGACGGGCGGATGCACGGAGTGGTGGCCGGCCGGGTATTCCGGAGCGGGCTGGCGGGCTCCCCGGTGGCCCGCGCGCGGTCAGACGGGCATCTTGTCGTTCAGCCTGGCGTTCATCCGCTGGACCGTGCTGGAGATCGACCGAGGGCGCGCAAGCGGCGGCATTTGGAATCCGGCGGCGGACCTTGGGCGAAAGAAGCACCGGCATGACACGCCACAGCGTATCCGCGTTCGAGCGCGAGCTCGAGCTTCGCAAGTCCGACCCGGCGCAGCGGCGCTGGCTGTTCGTGCCCTACGACCAGCTGAGCGACGCCATCGGGCCGCTGTCGCGGCAGGACCCGTCCGAGCTCGGCATCGTGCTGCTCGAGAGCCCGTGGAAGGCAGCGCGGCGTCCGTACCACAAGCAGAAGCTCGCGCTCGTGCTGGCCAACTTGCGGCATTTCGCGCTCGAGCAGGCCGAGCGCGGCGTGGCAATCGATCACCGCGTCGTGCGCGGGTCGTACGGGCAGGCGCTGCGGTCGATCGCGGCCGAGAAGGGTGGCCTCGCGTGCATGCAGCCGGCGGAGTTCGAGCTGCGCCGCGATCTCGAGCCGCTCGCGCGCGAGGGGCTGCTCGAGCTGGTTCCGCACGAGGGCTGGTTGACGACCCCCGCGGAATTCCGGGCCTCGCAGAAAGTGGGTGCGCCCTGGCGCATGGACGCGTTCTATCGCCACGTCCGGCGCGCGGGCGGCTGGCTGATGGACGACGACGGCAAGCCGCTGGGCGGGAAATTCAGCTTCGACGCGGAGAACCGCGAGGCCTGGAACGGCGAGCCGTCCGCCGCGCGTGAGCCTGAGTTCGCGGCCGACGACGTGACCGTCGAGGTGGCCGAGCTCGTCACGGAGCGCTTCGCCGCGCACCCCGGCGACGTGCAGCTCGCATCGCTGCCGGCGACGTGTCGCCAGGCCGCCGCACTGTGGACCTGGGCCAAGCGCGAGTGCCTGCCTTCGTTCGGCGCGTATGAGGATGCGATGAGCACGAGCTCGCGCACGCTGTTCCACTCGCGCGTGTCGGCCCTCGTGCACCTGCATCGCCTGCTTCCACGCCAGCTCGTCGAGGACGCGTGCGAGCTCGACATCGAGCTGCGCAGCAAAGAGGGCTTCGTGCGGCAGGTGCTCGGCTGGCGCGAGTTCATGCGCCACGTACATGCGGAAACGGACGGCTTCCGGTGCATGCCGGACGGTTTCGCGGTGCCGGTCGAAGGTCAGCCCGAGCCCGGAGACGACGCCGGCGCCCGACCCTCGTACCTCGGAGCTCGCGCGCCCCTGCCGCGCGCCTTCTGGGGCGAGCCGTCCGGACTGAATTGCCTGGACGAGGTCGTGCGCTCGGTCTGGGACGAGGCGTACTCGCACCACATCACGCGTCTGATGGTGCTCGCGAACCTCGCGACGCTGCTCGACGTGTCGCCGCGCGAGCTGACCGACTGGTTCTGGGTTGCCTACGCCGACGCGTATGACTGGGTGGTCGAGCCGAACGTGCTCGCGATGGGCACCTTCGGCGTCGGGCCGCTGTTGACGACCAAGCCCTACGTCAGCGGCGCCGCGTACATCGACCGCATGAGCGACTACTGCAACGGCTGCGCGTTCGACCCGCGCAAGACGTGCCCGATCACGCCGCTCTACTGGGCCTTCCTCGAACGTCGGCGCGAACAGCTCGAAGCGAACCCACGCCTGCGGATGCCGTACGCGATGCTCGGCAAGCGCTCCGCGGCGGACCGCGCGCGGGACCGGCGCGTGTTCGAGCACGTGCGCGAGGTCCTCGGCGATTCCGGACGCCTGACGCCGCAAGCGCTCGAGCAGGCCACCGCGCGATGAGCTCGGACTCGCTCGAGCGCGCGGCGCAACCGCGCCTCGCCGTGGACAGTGTCGGTAGCGCCGACCGCTCGATCGCAGTGATCGGCGGCGGAATCGCGGGGCTCGCGGCCGCGCGGACTCTTGCCGCGGCGGGCCTCCACGCGGTCGTCTTCGACAAGGGGCGTGGACCTGGCGGGCGCAGCTCTTCGCGCTACGCGGCGCCGTACTCCTTCGATCACGGCGCGCAGTACTTCACGGCGCGCGACGCGTCGTTCCGCCGCGTGCTGGACGCGTGGCTGGCCGACGGCGTCGCCGCGCGTTGGGCCGGCCGCATCGTGTCGCTGCGCGAGCGCGCGGCGTCGCCGCTGCGCGGGACAACGGAGCGCTTCGTCGGTGCGCCGCGCATGAGCGCGCTCGCGCAGGTGCTGGCGCGCGGTGTCGAGCTGCGGACCGCGACGCGCGTCGCGTCGCTCGAACGGCGAGGCGGCGCGTGGCGGCTCGTCGGCGAGGACGCCGGAGTGCTCGGAGAGTTCGATCGACTCGTCGTCGCCATGCCGCCCGCCCAGGCCGTCGCGCTGATCGGCGAGCTCTCGCCGCTCGCGGGCCGCGCGGCCGCGCTCGCGATGCGACCGTGCTGGGCCGCGCTGCTCGGCATGGCCGAGCCGTATCACGTCGAGTTCGACGGCGCGTTCTGCGAGGGCTCCGCGCTCTCGTGGGTCTGCCGCAACAACAGCAAGCCCGGCCGGCCCGCGGCGGAGGCCTGGGTCCTGCACGCGTCTCCCGAGTGGAGCGACGCACACCTGGACGACGATCCGCGGCTCGTCCAGCACGCGCTGGCTCGCGAGCTCGAGCGCCTCACCGGAGTTCCGCTGCCGCCCGTGCTCCATCGCGACGCGCAGCGCTGGCGTTTCGCGCTGCCGGCGTCCGAGCACGAGACCGACGTCTTTCACGACCGCGAGCGCGGGCTCGTGTTCGCCGGCGACGCGTATCGCGGCGGGCGGATCGAGGGCGCGTACCTGAGCGGCGTGGCGGCGGCGCGCTGTCTGGTCTGAAGAAGCTGCGACCGAGCGCATCCGCCAGCAGCCGCGGGGCGAAATGCCGCTGGATGAACTCCGTCACCTACGCGCGCTCGCGCCTGTGGACCGGCATCGCGGGCGTGGGCTCGGTGGTCGTGCTCGCAGTGCTGCTGCTGGCGCTCGAAGTCCCCGCGCGCATGCTCGAGGGTCGCGGTGGCACCCCGCTCGCGGATGTGTGGCTGCTCTTGTGCAGCGCCGCGTTGGCCGCGCTGCTCGCGCTGCCGTTCGATTGGCTCGGCGGGCTCGTGCTGCCGCGCCGCTTCGGCCGTCCGGTCGCCGCGTCCCCGCAATTCGCGTGGGCCTGGCTGCGCGGCGTGCTCGTGCTGAGCCTGCTCTGGACCGCGAATGGAACGCTGTTGCTCGTTGCGGGGCGGGCCGGTGGACGGCCGGCCGCGCTGGCGGTGTTCGTCGTGCTCGCGCTGTTGCTGATTCTGTTCCAGGAGCGCCTGGCGCGCTTCGTCGGCGGGCTTCGACACAGCGAAGTGAACGCGCGCGGCACGCTCGGCGATCGCGCGCGCGACATCGTCTTGCTCGACGGAGCGGACCCGGGCTTCACGGGTGGATTCTCTGGCGGCTTCGCGGGGTGGCTCACGCCGGGCGGGGCGAGTCTGGTCCTGCCGCAGCGGTGGCTGCGCGAACTTCCGCCGCGCGCGCTCGCGCTGCTGATCGAGCGCCGGCGGCAGATCCTGCGCTCGGGCGCGTGGCGCCGCGCGCTGATCCTGGCCGTGCTGTGGAACGCGCTCGGCTTCTTGCTCGCAAGCTATCTGCCGAACGCCGGCGTCCGCGTGCCGTCGGAACTGCTGACGACGGTTCTTGGGTTCACGTTGTGGACGTTCGTCGGCCTGTTGGTGCTACCCACACCCAGCCGGCGCGCAACGCTCTGCGCAGACTCTCGAGCGGCGACGGATGCGAACACGCGCGCGGACCTCACCCAAGCGGTACGCATGCTCGATCGACTCCAGGACGACGAGCCCGAGCGCTCGCCCGGACTCGAGAGCGTCTTCCATCCGATCCCCGCGTCCGCCAACCGCGTGCGGGCGCTCGAGCAGCCGCGCGCGGATCGACCCGTGGCGTGGCACCTCGCGCGCACGGTGCTCTACCTGTCGTACGCGGGACTCTCGCTGCTGCCGCGCGCCGTGCACTGCAACGTCGGGCGGCCCGAGCTGTGGATCTACATGCCCGCGGACGGGTGAGCGGAACGCGGCGCCGCCGCTTTCGACCTAAGCGATCCAGCGCGAACAGCAGGCCGTGGCCTCTGGCGCCCGCGGCGCGCGGCGGCTCGGCATGGAAGCGAGGGAGCAGGTTTGTGCGGAATGCCGCCGGACTAGAATGCGTCGGTGTCGAGCCTAATCCTGCTCACTGGGGCCACCGGCTATGTCGGCGGCCGCCTGCGGCGTCGGCTCGAGGAGCGCGGGCTCGCGCTGCGGTGCATGTCGCGGCGGACCGACGGCCTGCGCGCGCGCGTGGCCGGCTCGACCGAGATCGTCGCGGCGGACGTGTTGCAGCCCGAGTCGCTCGCGCCCGCGCTCGCCGGCGTCGACACGGCCTACTACCTGATCCACTCGATGGAGTCGGAGCAGGACTTCGAGGAGCGCGACCGCGTCGCGGCCCGCAACTTTTCCCGCGCGGCGGCCGAGGCCGGCCTGCGGCGCATCATCTACCTCGGCGGGCTCGCTCGCGGGGACGACCTCTCGCCGCACCTGCGCAGCCGTCACGAGGTGGGCGACGTGCTGCGCGAGTCCGGCGTCCCGGTGCTCGAGCTGCGCGCGTCGGTCGTGCTCGGATCCGGCAGCCTGTCCTTCGAGATGATCCGCGCGCTGGTCGAGCGGCTGCCGATCATGATCACGCCGCGCTGGATGGACGTGCAGGCGCAGCCGATCGCGATCGACGACCTGCTCGCCTATCTGACGGCGGCGCTCGACGTACCGCTCGAGCAGAGCCGCACTTTCGAGATCGGCGGCAGCGAGCGCGTCTCGTACGGCGAACTGATCAACGAGTACGCGCGCCAGCGCGGACTGCGGCGAGCGATGATCCGCGTCCCGGTGTTGACGCCGCGCCTCTCGAGCCTGTGGCTCGGGCTCGTGACGCCGCTCTATGCGCGCGTTGGACGCAAGCTGATCGAGTCGATCCGGCATCCGAGCGTGGTGCTCGACGATTCGGCGCGCGACGTGTTCGCGGTGCGTCCGCGCGGGATGTCCGAATCGATCGCGGCGGCGCTGCGCAACGAGGACCGCGAGATCGCGGAGAGCCGCTGGTACGACGCGTTCTCGGCGGGAGGCCAAGCGCGGACCTGGGCCGGCGTGCGCTTCGGGAACCGGCTGGTCGATTCGCGCGCGCTCGCGGTGTCCGTCGACGCCGACGAGGCCTTCGCGCCGATCCGTCGCATCGGCGGCACGACCGGGTGGTACGCGTACGACTGGCTCTGGCGCCTGCGCGGCTTCCTCGACCTGCTCGTCGGCGGCGTCGGCGTGCGCCGCGGTCGCCCGGATCCCGAAGAACTGTGCGTCGGCGATGCGCTCGACTTCTGGCGCGTCGAGGCGTACGAGCCGGGCCGTCTGCTCAGGCTTCACGCCGAGATGAAGTTGCCCGGCCGCGCCTGGCTCGAGTTCGAGGTGCTACCGACCGAAGGCGGCGCCACGATCCGGCAGACCGCGCTGTACGACCCGGTCGGACTGCTCGGCTTGCTGTACTGGTACGCGATCTACCCGCTGCACAAGGCGGTTTTCTCGGGCATGCTGCGCAACATCGCGCGCGCCGCGGTCGACGGCCGTCGCAACGTCCGCGTCAAGGCCTCCTGACGAGTCGGCGGCGCCGGCCCGTGCGTGCGCGGACTCAGGCGCCGAGCTGGTGGCGCAGCGCGACCTCGAGCTCGGGATACGCGAAGTCGTAGCCGGTCTGCTGCAGGCGCTTCGGTTGCGCGCGCTGGCTCGCGAGCAACAGCTCGTTCGCGAGCTCGCCGAATGCGAGCCGCGCGGCGAAGGCCGGCATCGGCAGGATCGCGGGCCGCCGCAGAACGCGGCCGAGCGTGCGCGTGTACTCGGCGTTCGTCACGGCTTGCGGCGCGACGGCGTTGACGGGGCCGTCGAGCGCCTCCGCGAAGAGCGCGTGGTGAATGGCGCCGACCGCGTCGTCGAGCGCGATCCAGCTCATCCACTGCCGGCCGTGCCCGATGCGACCCCCAGCGCCGAGTTGGAAGGGGAGCAGCATCTTCGCGAGTGCGCCGCCGGCAGGGCTGAGGACCACGCCGAAGCGAAGCTGAACGGAGCGCACGCGATCGGCCCGGCGCGCCTCGGCCTCCCACTGCGTGCAGACCTCGGCCAGGAAACCCGCGCCCTTCGCGCTGTCCTCGGTGAGCAGCTCGTCGCCCCGGTCCCCGTAGATCCCGACCGCGGACGCGCACACGAAGGCTCGCGGAGCGCGCGTAGCCGCGCGCATCGCTTCGACGAGGAGCCGCGTTCCAGCGACCCGACTGTCGCGGATGCGCGCCTTGTGCGCGTCCGACCAGCGCCGGCCTGCGATGTTCTCGCCGGCGAGGTGCACGACCGCGTGCACGCCATCGAGAGCTGCGGCGTCGAGCTCGCCCCGCTCGGGGTCCCAGCGGAACTCGTCGCCGTTCCGCGGCGCGTGGCGCACGAGGCGGCGCACGCGGTGGCCGCCGGTCGTCAGGAACGACGCGAGCGACTTGCCGACCATGCCCGAGGCGCCGGTCACGAGCACGTCCGCCGCAGGCGCCGCGACTGCCGCGTGGCGCGCCAGGTCGCGCGCGGTGACGCGATGGCGGTACGCGAACATGCGGTCGAGCTTGCGGCGCACGAAGCGGCCGGCCACGAGGCTTCCCAGTCGCCCGAGCGGAAGCTCGTAGCGCACGCTGTCCTCGAGCACGGAGCCGCGGCCCGTGGCCGCGACGCGCATCGAGTGCGTGTGTTCCCACGACGCGAACGGGCCCGCGAGCTGGATGTCCTGGAACTGGCTGCCCGGTGTGACCGAGGTGATCTCCGAGTTCCAACTCCGGCGCAGCGGACCGAGCGGGAACGTCACCGTCTGACGGGCGCCCTTCTCGATGCGGGCCGCGGGTCCGTCGAGGCGCACGCTCTCCCAAGGCGGAACGAGCCGCTCGAAGGCGCCGTCGCGACAGTGCCAGCGGAAGAGCGTCTCCGCATCGGCCTCGAGCTCGAGCGAGCGCTGGAAGCGCGCGGCGGCGGACATCACGCCACCCCCATGGCCGCGCGCACAGCGACCAGCGTCCACAGGCCGCGCGCCGACCAGGCCGCCGTGCGCACCCAGTTCGCGCGAACCAGTGACGGCGCGTGGCTCCGGTCCGCGCCGCGAAGGCGCGCATGCAGCGGCATCGCAACGCAAGCCGTCCAGACCCAGTTGAGCGCGATCAACGCGAGACCGGCCCACAGCAAGCCCGCGCCGAGGCCTGCGGGGCCGACCCAGAAAAGCGCCAGTCCAGTCAGCAGCTCGCCGCCCATCAGCGGGGCCACGATCCAGGAAATCCGCGTGCTGTGGTGGTCATGGAAGCCCATGAACTCTGCCGCGCCGACGTAGGCGAAGCTCGGGTACTGCACCAGTTGAATGGTCCAGATGAGACCGACGAGGGCCCAGGTCAGTGCGAGGTGGACGAGCAGCAAGTCGAATGCGGTCACATTCGGAGTTCGCGCATCGGACGGCGCCGGATGCGGCGCGACACGGTTGGGTGTAACGATAGCTCTTCCTATTAGAGGTCGTCCTTCACGGATCAGGCAGCCGTCTCCAACCGCTCCGCTAGGGGCAGGAGACGGTGACGAAAGACAGGACGAAACGGAGCGCAGACCGGGCCGAGGGGAACGAGAGCGCGACTTCGGGGTGCACGTCAGTATGAGCACGAGTTCGCACAGACGCTTGCGGTCTGGTGCGGTACTAGTGACGCGCATGAAGATCCTCCTGACGCTCCTTGCTCTCACCCCGCTCGTCGCCTGCACCGCTAACGAGTCAGCCGAGACCGATGACGCGGCCGTGCTCGCACTCGGCATCAAGGGTGCCGTTTTGGTCGAGCCGCAGCTTGTATCCTCCGGTCAGTACGACGAGGCCCAATTCACCAAGCTACCGACGCTGGGCTATCGCACTGTGATCCAGCTGCGTCCGGCCACCGAAGAGGGCACGGGTTGGGAAGAGGCCAAGGCCAAAGAGCTCGGCCTGAATTTCATCCGCATCCCGGTGGACGGCGCCAAGGACGTCACGGAGGAGAACGCTCGCAAGCTGGAAGCGGCGCTGAAGAACCGCGATGGAGGGACGCTCGTGGCCTGCGCCAGCGGCAATCGCGTTGGCGGGCTCTTCGCGCTGAAGGCCTACTACTGCGAGAAGATGCCGGCCGAGAAGGCCCTCGAGGCGGGAAAGAAGGCCGGCTTGACCAAGGCCGAACCCGACGTGCGCAAGCTGCTAGGGCTGCCCGAAGCGCAGTGAGGATGATGTTTCTCCGGCGCGGGTGATGTGCGCATTCTTCGGAGGCAACGTGCGGCGGCGGTTCACCAAGGGCTCGGTGCCGTGAGGGAACACGCGCCGGCGGCGCGGCGCATCAGCCCGGCACGGCCGCCGCGAAGACGATCCTGTCGGTGCCCAGTGTGCCCGTCCAATCGCAGGCGCTGCACGGCCTCAACTCGCTCCTGTCGATCGTGCAGGTGCCGGCCTGGATCCCAGTCGGGACACTCGCGATCGACGAATGGAATCTCCGCAGCTCGCACGCCTGAGCTGCGAACTTGGGCCCAGAGGCTCGACCCGGATCAGCCCGTAGCATGGCGCTCTGGAAGCGATCCAACACACCCAAGAAACCCAGGAGCGAGGCTGTGGAAAAAGAGCTCGACCGACCGCATGACAAGCGCTGGAGAACTGTCTGGCATCGAGCTGTGTTGAACTCGCTCGCATTCCTGCTCTTGCTGGTCGGCGCCGGATGCAAGCACGAGTCCA